>NZ_BRCG01000025.1:0-76089 GCF_023708005.1 Pseudarthrobacter sp. NCCP-2145
GCCTTTGCCCCCGATCCAGCCCATCCCGCCGGTCCGCGGGCGGGACCGGCGGGATGGGCTGGATCGGGGGCAAAGGCTGGCTGGGCGGGAGCGGCGCCGGCTGCCCGATCTGGCGGAAGCCTCCCGCGAGGTAGTCCTGCTGGGTAAAGCCGTCACGGGGCTGCTTGCTCTGCGGGCCGCTGGAACCGGGGAACTGCCCGGAACCCGGGAACTGGTCCGGGTACCGTCCCGAGAAGGTTTGCTGCTGGTCCCGGCGGGCTACAGACTTCCGGTACATCCGCATGGCCATCGGAATCACGAATGACAGGATGATGATCCAGAAAAACAGGTTGCTCACGGTGCTAAGCCTCTCGTGTGTGTCCCTCCAGCTTAACCCCGGGGCGTTAACACCGGGCTCAGTTCCGGCTGCCGGCTGCCGACCCCAGCGGACCCTCGCCGGATCCCAGCGGAACGCCCGGACCAAAGACGGGACCCGGCGTCGGCCGTTTTGCCGTAATGCCGTCCCCGGACGACTGGTTGCGCAGCCGGCGCAGCACCCACGGCACAAAGTACTGGCGGGCCCACACCAGGTCGCCCGAGCGGGCCTCCCGCCAGCTCCGGGGCGGGAACGGCTTGGGCTGGAGGGGCTGCAGGGTGTGCTCCACGTTCAGCGAATCCAGCACCATGGCGGCAATGGTGTGGTGGCCCAGGGGCGAGAAGTGAAGCCGGTCCTCGTCCCACATCCGGGGATCGCTGAGCTGGCGGAGGGACCACATGTCCGCAATGACGGCGTCGTGCCGGGCGGCGACAGTCCGCAGGTTCTCGTTGTAGATGGCAACCTTGCTGCGGATCCTGCCGAGCACGGACGTGCCGGTGTCCGGGCCGTTGAACAGCACCACTGTGGCGCCGCCCATCGTCAGGATCTGGACCACCGAATCGAGCTTCGCGGCGAGGACATCGGGATCCCCGCCCCTCCGCAGCAGGTCGTTTCCGCCCGCGGACAGGGTGACCAGGTCAGGCTTCAGCGCAAGGCACGGGGCGAGCTGCTGGTCCACGATCTGCTGCAGCAGCCGGCCGCGGACGGCGAGGTTGGCATAGGCGAAATCCGGCTGGGTCCGGCCCAGTTCCTCGGCAACGCGGTCAGCCCAGCCGCGGAACCCGCCCGGGCTTGAGGGCTCGGGGTCCCCGATGCCTTCGGTAAAGGAGTCACCCATGGCCACATAACGGCTCCAAGGGTGGGAGCCGGCGGTCATGGACGGGGTCTCGATGGCGCTTGTGTCACTCACGGTCCTATCCTGCCTTTCGCTTCCCTGGCTACGCCAACGTAGGTAGTTACCTGTGGGTAACTGGTATGAATGGAAACCATGACTGACGCCGAAGTATTTCCTGCCCCTGTTGTCCTGTGGTCCCATCCGGAGGACCAGCGTGATGGCAAACCCCTGCTGGTGCTCCTGCACGGCTACGGCGCGAACGAACAGGACCTGCTGAGCCTGGCCGACATGTTGCCCGGCGACTTTGCCGTCGCGTCCGTCCGCGCCCCCATCGCCATGGGCCCGGGCTTCACCTGGTTTCCGCTCACCGCGTCCATCGACTACTCCCTGGACCGCGTCAAGGAAGCATCGGCCTACGTGCTCGAGTGGATCGACGCCATCCGGGTGGGGCACCCGTCGGTAACCCTGCTTGGTTTCTCGATGGGCATGGCCATGGCCACCACGCTCCTGCGGCAGCGGCCCACCGACTTCGCCGCCGTCGTCGGACTCTCAGGCTTCGTGGTGGACGCCGGCGACGATCCCAGCTTCCGGGACAGCGAGCTGGACGGCACCGTGCCCATGTTCTGGGGCCGGGACCAGCAGGACCCCGTGATCACCCCGGACAAGATCGACTTCACCATGGCCTGGGTCCGCAAGCACGTCAAGCTCACCAAGGTCCTCTACACAGGCATGTGGCACGGGATCAACCAGCAGGAGATCGGGCATGTGGGCGAGTTCCTCACGCATGAGGTCCTGAAGAAATAGAAGGTACGACGGCGAGCGTCCGCTCTGGCCGACCCCGCCGCCGGCGGCCTGCCTGCCCTGGGGCGGCGGTCAGGCCTCCGGCGCGACGACCTTAACGGTCTGGCCGTTCACCGTCACGGTGTCGCCATTGTGCAGCTGCCGGCCGCGGCGGTCATCGATCTCCCCGTTGACTTTGACGAGCCCGTTCTTGATGAGCTCCGCCGCCTCAACACCGTCCTCCACCAGATTGGCGAGCTTCAGCAGCTGGCCAAGGCGGATCATGCTGTCGCGGATGGTGATCTCTTCAACATTGCTCATACAGGCAATGATGCCTGACGTAGGGTTGATTCAATGACTTCCAGCCCCCGCCTGCCGCTGCTCGCAGGCCTTCCACTCGCGGTGGGCGCGGGCCTCGCCATTCCCGTCCAGGGCCGGATTAACGGGGCCCTCGGCACCCGCCTCAATGACGGCATCGCCGCCGCGGTGGTGAGCTTCAGCACTGGGCTGGTGGTGATGATCCTGATCTCGCTGCTCCTGCCGCGCGGCCGGGCCGGCCTTGCACGGATCCTGCCCGCGGTCCGCAGCCGGGCCTTTCCGCGCATCTATGTGCTGGCCGGCGGCATCGGTGCCCTGTTCGTCTTCGCGCAGTCCTTCACGGTGGGCATCCTTGGGGTCGCCCTCTTCACAGTGGCAACAGTCACCGGCCAGACCGTCAGCGGCCTGCTGGTGGACAAGCTCGGAATTGGACCGGCCGGCCGGAAGTCGGTGACTGCCATCCGGGTCATCGGATGCCTCCTGACCATCGCCGCCGTCGCCTGGGCTGTGTCACCCCGGTTCGCGGCAGCAGGCGGCACGCCGGGAATGGCGGACGGCGGCGCAGGGCCGGACGGCCCCGCGGCGCTCCTGGTTCCACTCCTCCTGCCGGTGGCGGCGGGGTTCCTGATGAGCTTCCAACAGGCCATGAACGGGACGGCCACTGTCCACTACGGCACGCCCATCGCGGCCACCCTGGTGAATTTCGTTGCCGGCTCCGTTGTGCTGTGGACGGCCTACGCGGTCAAAGTCTCCGTGGCCGGACCGGGGAACCCGCTGCCCGCCGAATGGTGGTACTACCTTGGCGGCCCCATGGGATGCGTGTTTATCGGCCTCGGCGCGCTGCTGGTCCGGAGCCTGGGCGTGCTGGTCACCGGGCTGGGCATGATCGCCGGGCAGCTGCTGGGCTCGCTCGCCCTCGACGTGGTCCTGCCGGCTCCGGGAACAATCGTGGCTCCGGCCACGGTCCTCGGCACAATCCTTACCCTCGCCGCCATCATCCTGGCCACCCTGCCCTGGCCCCGGGGCGCGCTCCGCAGATAACACCTGCGCAGATAACGCCTGCGCAGGTAACATCCGGGCAGGTAGCGGCCGGTAGGCTGGTACACGCAGCTTTTCGCATTACCCTTCATCCGCCCCGCCGTGCAGCCAGAGGTATCCCGCCGCTGGCTTCGCCGGGGCCAGAAACCGCGGACCGCACCCAGCGGCCCTGTAGAAATTGGAGTTACCCCCATGGCAGCAAAATCCGTACTCGACCAGGTCATCTCCCTCTCCAAGCGCAGGGGATTCGTGTTCCAGGCCGGTGAGATTTACGGAGGTTCGCGCTCTGCCTGGGACTACGGGCCCCTCGGCGCCGAACTGAAGGAAAACATCAAGCGCCAGTGGTGGCAGTCCATGGTCCGCGGCCGCGAGGACGTGGTGGGCCTGGATTCGTCCGTCATCCTGCCCCGCCAGGTCTGGGAAGCTTCCGGCCACGTGGAGGTCTTTTCCGATCCACTGGTGGAGTGCCTCTCCTGCCACAAGCGCTACCGCGCGGACCACCTCGAGGAAGAGTACGAGGAAAAGAAGGGCCGCCCCGCCGAGAACGGCCTCAAGGACATCGCCTGCGCCAACTGCGGCACCCGGGGCGAATGGACCGAGCCGCAGGAATTCTCCGGCCTGCTCAAAACCTACCTGGGTCCCGTTGCCAGCGAAGAGGGCCTGCACTACCTGCGCCCCGAAACAGCACAGGGCATCTTCGTGAACTTCAACAACGTGCTCACCACCTCCCGGAAGAAGCCGCCGTTCGGCATCGGCCAGATCGGCAAGTCCTTCCGCAACGAAATCACCCCGGGCAACTTCATTTTCCGCACCCGCGAGTTCGAGCAGATGGAAATGGAGTTCTTCGTCGAGCCCGGCACGGATGAGGAATGGCACCAGTACTGGATGAAGGAGCGCATGGCCTGGTACACCGGCCTGGGTATCCGCGAGGAAAACCTGCGCTTCTTCGAGCACCCGCAGGAAAAGCTGAGCCACTACTCCAAGGGCACCACGGACATTGAGTACCGCTTCGGTTTCCAGGGCTCCGAGTGGGGCGAGCTGGAGGGAATCGCCAACCGTACCGACTTTGACCTCTCCACCCACGCCAAGGCCTCCGGCACGGACCTGAGCTACTTTAACCAGGCCACCAACGAGCGCTACACCCCGTACGTGATCGAACCCGCCGCAGGCCTGACCCGCTCCTTCATGGCGTTCCTGGTGGACGCCTACACCGAGGACGAGGCCCCCAACGCCAAGGGCGGCGTGGACGTCCGCACCGTCCTGAAGCTGGATCCGCGCCTGGCGCCGGTCAAGGCCGCCGTCCTGCCGCTGAGCCGCAACGAGGACCTGTCCCCGAAAGCCAAGGACCTCGGCGCCCAGCTGCGCAAGAACTGGAACATCGACTTCGACGACGCCGGCGCCATCGGCCGCCGCTACCGCCGCCAGGACGAAATCGGCACCCCGTTCTGCATCACCGTGGACTTCGACACCCTCGAGGACCAGGCCGTGACCATCCGCGAGCGGGACACCATGAGCCAGGAGCGCGTCTCCCTGGACAAGGTGGAGGGCTACCTGGCCGCACGCCTGATCGGCGCCTAGCATGGCCATCGAATACCGCGAATGGCGGGAAGGTGACGATCTTGCCCTGCTGGAAATCTGGGGCGACCCGGAAACCCACCAGGCCCGCCAGTTCCGTGGCGCGCTGGCGCTTTCTTCCGCCGGGACCAACGGCACGCCGTGGCGGCGCTGCATCGTGGCCGAGGACGTGATCGACGGCGTCGGGATTCCGGTTGGCGCCGGCGTCGTCTACGAAGCTTCCCTGCATCCCGAACGGCTCTGGGCCTACATCGAGGTGGCACGGGACCACCGGCGCGCCGGGATTGGTGCCACGCTCCTGGCGATGCTGCGCCGCGAAGCTGAACACTCGCCGTCGGGCGTTACCAGGCTCCGCGCCAAGGTGGAGCCGGGCACCGCGGGTGCCGCCTTCGCAGAGGCCTTCGAGCTGGAACCCATCCAGCGTTCCCGGCTGGTGGTCATTGAACCGGGAGCCCTGCGGCTGCCGGTCTTCCCGGCCAAGGACGACGGCGGCGGACCGGCCAACGACGAGAACGCGGGCTCCGACGTGGTGATGGACCTGGCCACGGGCTCCGTGGAACTGACCGACGTGGTGGGCAGGTACTACACCTCCATCCACGGCTGGGACTCGCCGGGCGTCCTGTCCATGGGCCAGGTGCAGAAGCTGTTCCTGGACGACCTCACCGGCGCCCACGGGGCAATCGTGCTGCGCGCCCAGCCTGAGTCGGCTTTCGGGGCAGGCGTTGCACCCAGCAGGAAGGGCCGGATCCGGGCCTTCGCCGTGAGCTACGCGGCGCCGGCCAATCCGGACGCGGCACCTGGCCAGGAGGATGCCGGGGCGGAAACGCCCACGGACGTCTTCGTCGGCCACGAGCCCGCCCTCGCCGCGGACGACGCCGCGGAAGCCGTGCGCGACATGCTCTCGCTGATCGCGTACCAGCACCCGGTCATGCTGGAACTGGACGATTCCATGACTGCCCTCCGTGCCGCCGTCGAACCCCTGCTCGAAAACGGCAAGGCGCGGCAGGCGGGCGCGGAAACCCTGGTGGTTTCAGACTAGGCGCCGCTGCGCAACCGCGTCGCAGCAGATGTCGTGATGGAGCTCCATGACGACATCTGCTGCTACCTGGCTGGGCGGGGACCACGGCGGCCCTTCGCGGCGTCCTGCGCGTCGAGCAGCTGCCGCTCGGGTTCAGTCGGGGCGCTGCCGCCCAGGTGCGCGGGCATCCACCAGGCGCCGGGCTCCGGGAGCAGGGGAAAATCGGCGATGCACGTCCCGATCCCGTCCTGGAGCCGGGCGCGGAGTTCCGCTGTGCCGGCGCCGGCATCGTCCCCCGGCGCGAACACCAGCGGCTCACCCACATGGATCCGCACGGGTGCGCGCCATGTCCTTCCGGCCGAGAAGCCGCGGCCGCGGGTGAGGATCCGGTGGGCGCCCCACACCGCCACGGGGATGACAGGGACGCCGGCTTCGGCCGCCATCCGGACTGCTCCGGTCCTGCACTCGCGCACGGTGAAGCTGCGGCTTACGCCCGCCTCGGGGAACACGCCAAGGTATTCGCCGGCACGCAGCTTGGCCACCGCCGCCTCATAGGCGTCTGCACGGCCGGTGTACCCAACCACCACGTGGCCGGCGGCGCTGATGGCGGGCCCGGCGAGCCAGTGATCGGCAGCGCCCTGGTGGACCAGGAACCGAAGCTTCCCGCGGGAGTGTTTCCACAGCATTAGTTCGGCGGCGGCGAAATCGACGTAGCCAAAGTGCGTCACGGCGAAAACGGCGCCGCTGCCCGGTACTACGGTCCTGGACTTCCCCGTCCGTGGTCCCGCAGGCGGCAGGTGTTCCGTTCCACTGCTGATGATCCGGATCCGGAAGGCCCACCGGAGCAGGAGCCCGCTGCGGACGATGACGCGGTAGAAGAGGTCATTGGGTGCGGGGCGCCAGGCCATGGAACCTCCTACAGGGTCACCTGGACCGCTGCTTCCGACAGCAGCCTGGTGTACTCCGCCGGCAGGGGAAGCTCGGCCCCGATGCTTTCGGCGAAAGCCTTCATCACAAAGCCGGTGGTCAGCGTCTGCCACACCCCGATCTTGCGGAGCATGAAGTGGCCGGCGCCCTTGAGGGCAACGTACTGCATGCTGGCGGCCTCGGCAGAGGCACGCCGGGCGAACAGCAGGGACGCCGAGGCGCTGGTCCACCTGTCCGTGGTTCCGTGCACAATGAGCACCTTGCGGTTGGCCACGCCGGATGTGGGTGTTGCGGGGTTGAGCCAGGGGGCAAGGGCGACGACGGCCTCCACACCTGGATGGTCCGCGGCGATCACAGCCGTGAGCCCGCCCATGGAATGGCCTACCAGGAACACGGGCACATCCGGGTGCTGTTCCCGGATCCGGGCGAGTGCCCAGCGGGCGTCCTGCAGCGGAGACATGTCCTGGCCATTCCAGCCGCGAACGCTGTTGCGGAGCGACCACACAGCCAGCCCGTGCGTCCGCCCGGCGCGGTGAAGATGCCAGGCGAAAGGCACCATCCGTGCCGGACTCAGGTGCCTGGCCTCCACCGGCTCACGGCTTTGGGATTTGCCCCCGTGCAGGACCAGGGCCACTCCCCGGGTGGGACCTGAGGATTTTCGGACGCTGAGGACTGCCTGCCGCGCAGCGCCGGGCGCTTCGGAAGGGCGCGAGCCGCCGTTTTTCTCCGTATTGCTGTTGGCCATACCTGGTACCTCCGAGTCCCCGATGATCCATTTATCAACCCTACGGTGCCGGACGTAGAGTTCAATGTATGAGGTTCTACAGCTGATGGGGTCCGGTCACTCCCACGCTTCCACAGGTCATTCGGAGCCAACGCCGCAGGCGATGGCCGCCAGGCGGAAGGCAAACCGCATCCTCGCGGCAGTACTCATTCCGCTGACGCTGCTCACCCTCGCAGGGATGGCGATGCTCTGGCCCTCGGGCAGCAAGGAGGGCATCTCCCTGGCCAACCCCTACTCCGCCGCGCCCGGTGTCACCTTCGACACCGGCACCATCCAAAGCGTGGTGTCCGAAAACTGCATGCAGGGTATTGCCCAGCAGGGCCAGGGAGGCCAGGCGCAGACCCAGCAGGGCCAGCAGAGCCAACAGGGATCCGACTGCACCTTTGCCTTCACGGAACCGGACAAGGGAGGAAGCCCGGTCAAGGTGGTGATCAACCCGGACGTCGCGAAGTCCCATGGGGTTAAGCCCGGTGACCAGATCCGGTACCTGAACCTGTCCAACGCCCAGGGCGCGTCCGCCTCCCAGGGTTCGCCCGCCTTCATCTTCGTGGACTTCGTCCGGACCCTGCCGATCGTCCTGCTGGCGCTGCTGTATGCGGCGGTGGTGATCGCTGTGGCCCGCTGGCGGGGCCTCCGCGCCCTGATCGGGCTTGTCGGCGCGTACTTCGTGCTGGCCAGCTTCATGCTTCCCGGGCTGGTGGAAGGGAAACCGCCGCTCCTGCTTGCCCTGGTGGGATCCACGGTGATCATGATCGGGGTGCTGTATTTCGCCCACGGCTTCTCGGCACGGACCTCCACCGCACTGCTGGGCACCATGTTCGGGCTGGGGATCACGGCGCTCCTGGCGGCGTGGGCAACCGGCGCGGCGAACCTCGCCGGGGTGGGGAACCACGAGGCAACCACCCTGGTGAACACCTCCGCCAACATCTCCATTTCCGGCGTCATCCTGTGCGGGCTCATCATCTCCGGCCTGGGTGTCCTCAACGACGTGACCATCACCCAGTCCTCCGCGGTGTGGGAGCTGTACGAACTGGCGCCGGGCAGCAGCGCCCGGAAACTCTTCACCTCGGCCATGCGGATCGGCCGGGACCACATTGCGTCCACCGTGTACACCATCGCGTTCGCCTACGCCGGCGCGGCCCTTCCCATCCTCATCATCGTGATGCTTTACGACCGGCCGCTCGCTGACACGCTCACCAGCGCGGAGCTGTCCGAGGAAGTCATCCGGACCCTCGTGGGTTCCATCGGGCTGGTCCTGGCCATTCCGGTCACCACGCTGATCGCCGTGCTGGTGGTCAAGGCCACCGGCGTCCGGGCAGGACTCCCGGAGGCGCAGGTGCCCCAGGCAACGGAACCAGGCAGCCAGGCGGAGCCGGGCGTGGATGACACGGGGTCGCTGGCCGCAGCAGCCCTTGCCCGCAGGTCGCGCCTGTCCGCCGCTGAACCGGAGGACACACCGCCCACCAGGCGCGGACGCCGGGCAGACCGCGGCTGACCACATTGGTTGGCCAGCACGTCCGGCAGCCCGATTTGCCCGGCTTTGCAACAATGGACAGGTGACTGTTGCAGCAACCCCTCCCGCCCCCAAGCTGGAACTCCCGCCCCTGAAGCTGGGTCCCATCACCGTGGACACGCCGGTGATCCTGGCGCCCATGGCCGGCATCACCAACTCCGCCTTCCGCCGTCTGTGCCGTGAATACGGCGGCGGCATGTACGTGGCGGAGATGGTCACCTCCCGTGCCCTGGTGGAGCGCACCCCGGAGTCCCTGCGGATCATTTCCCACGACGACGACGAAAAAGTGCGGTCCGTCCAGCTGTACGGCGTGGACCCGGTCACCGTGGGCAGCGCCGTGCGGATGCTCGTCGAAGAGGACCGCGCGGACCACATCGACCTGAACTTCGGCTGCCCGGTGCCCAAAGTCACCCGCCGGGGCGGCGGCTCGGCCCTGCCCTGGAAGATCGACCTTTTCACGTCGATCGTGCAGACTGCCGTCAGGGAAGCGTCGAAGGGCAACGTCCCGCTGACCATCAAGATGCGCAAAGGCATCGACGACGACCACCTCACGTACCTCGACGCCGGCCGCATCGCCCGCGACTCCGGAGTGGCCGCCGTCGCCCTGCACGGCCGGACGGCCGCCCAGTTCTACTCCGGACAGGCAGACTGGTCCGCCATCGCGCGCCTGCGCGAGGCCCTGCCGGACATCCCGGTGCTGGGCAACGGTGACATCTGGTCCGCGGAAGACGCGGTCCGGATGGTCCGCGAAACAGGAGTCGACGGAGTTGTGGTGGGACGCGGCTGCCAGGGCCGGCCCTGGCTGTTCGGTGACCTCCAGGCCGCCTTCGAAGGCAGCGATACCCGGCACAAGCCGAATCTGGGCCAGGTGGCCCAAGGCGTGTACCGGCACGCCGAACTGATGGTGGAGACTTTTGGTGACGAGAACAAGGCGCTGCGGGAGATCCGCAAGCACATCGCCTGGTACTTCAAGGGCTACGTGGTGGGAGGCGAACTCCGCACGCGGATGGCCCTGGTGAGCAGCCTGGAGGAGCTGCGCGCCGCCCTGGACGAGCTGGACGCCGGTTCGCCCTACCCGGGCGGCGACGCCGAAGGCCCCCGGGGCCGCGCCGGCTCACCCAAGAGGCCGGCGCTCCCGAAGGACTGGCTGGAGTCCCGGGCCCTCAATGCCGACCAGTCGCGGGACATCTCCGCGGCGGAACTGGACGTTTCCGGTGGCTGAAACGCGCACGGCTGCCCCTGTCCTGCCGGGCTATGACACCCACGACTCCGCGCGCTGGGTGGAGGAGCCGCCCAAGAACGTCTACCGCTCCGATTTCGAACGCGACCGTGCCCGAGTGCTTCATTCCTCGGCGCTCCGCCGGCTGGGTGCCAAAACCCAGGTGGTGGCACCTGACACGGATGATTTCGTCCGCACCCGCCTGACCCACAGCCTTGAGGTTGCCCAGGTGGGCCGCGAGCTGGGCCGTTCCCTCGGCTGCGATCCGGACGTTGTGGACACCGCCTGCCTCAGCCATGACCTTGGACACCCGCCGTTCGGCCACAACGGGGAATCGGCGCTCAACGAGGTGGCGCACGCCATCGGAGGCTTCGAGGGCAACGCCCAGACCCTGCGGCTCCTGACCCGGCTCGAGCCCAAGGTGCTGACGCCGGACGGCCAGCCCGCAGGGCTGAACCTCACCAGGGCCAGCCTGGATGCGGCAGCCAAATATCCGTGGTCCGCACTGGAAGCCCCGGTGATCCACGGCCAGCGGACCAGCAAGTTCGGCGCCTATGAGGACGACCTGCCGATCTTCAACTGGATCCGGGAGGGCGCTCCGGAGCGCCGCTCCTGCCTGGAAGCCCAGGTGATGGACCTCGCGGACGACATTTCGTATTCCGTGCACGACGTCGAGGACGCGATCGTGGCCGGGCACTTCCAGCTGCGCTGGATGGACAACCCGGACCACCGCGCCCGGGTGGTGGGGTACGCCAAGCAGTGGTACCTGCCGCACAACGATCCCGCCGCCATTGACGCCGCGCTGGCCCGGCTCGAAGCCACGGACGTGTGGGTGCGCGAGGCCGACGGCAGCCGCAAATCCATGGCGGCCCTGAAGAACATGACCAGCCAGCTGATCGGCAGGTTCTGCCAGAGCGCGCTGGAAACCACCCGCGCCGTGTACGGCCCGGAGAACCTGACGCGGTTCAACGCCGAGCTCATGGTTCCGGACGAGACCGTCATGGAGATCGCGGTGATGAAGGGCCTGGCCACCACGTTCGTGATGACCACCGAGCACCGCCAGCCCATTTACGAGCGCCAGCGGGAGGTGCTCCACGCCCTGGTCACCGCGCTGAGCGCCACCGGGGACCGCCACCTGGAACCGATGTTCGCGGCGGACTGGCGGGACGCGCCCGACGACGGTGCGCGCCTTCGCGTCGTGATCGACCAGGTGGCGTCGCTGACCGACGGCTCGGCGCTGGCCATGTACGAACGGCTGGTAGGGAGCCTGCCGTCCCTGTGGTGACCCTGGTTACGCCGGCGCGTCCGATGTCCGGCCCCGGCACTAGGATGGCTCTGTGCCAGGCCTGATCAAACGCGAAGACATAGACGAAGTACGCCAGCGCACGGACATCAAGGAAGTGGTTGACGGGTACGTCACGCTCAAGGGCGCCGGACTGGGGACTTTCAAAGGCCTGTGCCCCTTCCACGACGAACGTTCCCCCTCCTTCACCGTCCGGCCGCAGGTGGGCCGCTACCACTGCTTTGGCTGCGGCGAGGACGGGGACGTCATCGCCTTCGTGCAGAAACAGGACCACAGCTCCTTCCAGGAGGCCGTGGAGAAGCTGGCAGCCCGGATCGGCTACGAGCTGCGGTACGAGGACGGCGGAACCGGCCCCAACCGCGAGGAAGTGGGGCGCCGGCAGCGGCTGCTGGACGCCCACAAAATCGCCGACGAGTTTTTCCAGGCCCAGCTGCTGACCCCCGGCGCCGCGGAGGCCCGCACCTTCCTGCATGGCCGCGGGTTCGACCGGGCGGCCGCGGAGCAGTTCGGCGTTGGCTACGCCCCGCAGGGCTGGGACGCGCTGCTGAAGCACCTCCGAGGGCGCGGATTTACGGACGCCGAGCTCAAACTCACGGGGATGTTCTCCGAAGGCAACCGGGGGATCTACGACCGTTTCCGCGGGCGCCTTATCTGGCCCATCCGGGACATCGCCGGGGACACCATCGGCTTCGGTGCCCGAAAGCTCTATGAGGACGACCAGGGCCCCAAGTACCTCAACACCCCCGAGACCGCGCTCTACAAGAAGTCCCAGGTGCTGTACGGCATCGACCTCGCCAAGCGCAGCATCGCCAAGGACCGGCAGCTTGTGGTGGTGGAGGGCTATACGGACGTGATGGCCTGCCACCTTGCAGGAATCACGACGGCGGTAGCCACCTGCGGGACCGCGTTCGGCACCGACCACATCAAGATTGCCCGCCGCCTGCTGTCCGACGACGGCACCGGGGGAGAGGTCATCTTCACCTTCGACGGCGACGCCGCCGGGCAGAAGGCGGCGCTGCGCGCCTTCGAGGAGGACCAGCGCTTCACTGCCCAGACCTACGTGGCGGTGGAGCCCACCGGCGCAGATCCCTGCGACCTGCGGCAAAGCAGGGGAGACGAAGCCGTGCACGCGCTGGTGCAGTCCCGCCGGCCCCTGTTTGAGTTCGCCATCCGGACCACCCTGAAGCAGTTCAACCTGGACACCGTGGAGGGGCGCGTCCAGGGCCTGAAAGCCTCGGTGCCCGTGGTTGCCGCCATCCGCGACGCCTCCACCCGGACCGGCTACTGCCAGGCCCTCACGGGCTGGCTGGGCATGCCGGACCCGAATGAGGTTCTGCGGCTGGTCACCACGGAAGTCAAAAATGCCGGCAAGCGCGGCGACCAGGGTGGGGCTCCCGCCGCCGCTCCGCGGACCTCCGCCCCCGCAGCCCCACCCGGCGGTCCCGGCGTAGCTGCAGGGCCGCCGTCGGGAGCGGTTCCCTCCTACCACCGGCCCGACCCCCGGGACCCCGTGGCCTCCATGGAGCGGCAGGCGCTCGAGGTTGCCCTGCAAGAGCCGTCGCTCCTGGTGGGCGGGGTCTGGGAGCGTTTTTCCGCCGCCCGTTTCGCCACCCCCGCCTTCCAGGCCGTCCACGACGCCATGCGCGCCACGGATCCCGCCCTCACCGCCGACCCCGTCCGGTGGGTTGAGCATGTGATGCACGAGGTTCCGGAACCACTGCGGCCCCTGGTATCCGAGCTTGCTGTTGTTCCGCTGCCCGCCAGCACCGAGGAAGCGGTGCAGAAGTATTGCCGGGACATCCTCTCCCGGCTGTTCGAGCTCCAAATTACCCGGGTCAAGGCGGACAAGATGGGCCAGCTCCAGCGGCTGGACCCTGCGGCCGATCCGGAAACGTACCAGCGGCTCAACCGTGAACTGATGATGCTGGAAATGGAACGCCGGGCACTCAGGTCTGACGCCTGAGCCGTCCCGGCGCCGGAGCAGGGCCCTTCGGCGCCGTGGCCCGATTTCGCTTCCAGCCGGGGTCTTTGCTAGGCTAATACCCGCTTCATTCCTCCTTAGCTCAATTGGCAGAGCATTCGACTGTTAATCGAAGGGTTGCTGGTTCAAGTCCAGCAGGAGGAGCGCACAATCCCCGTTCCGGCCTCCGGAACGGGGATTTTTTATGCCTGCAACTGCCCGTTCCGGCCCGGGTTGACGCCGATTTCACATTGGCCGGAAACCTTTGCTAATGTCATACCTGCTTCATTCCTCCTTAGCTCAATTGGCAGAGCATTCGACTGTTAATCGAAGGGTTGCTGGTTCAAGTCCAGCAGGAGGAGCAACATAGAAAATCCCCGTTCCTCCTTTGTGAGGCACGGGGATTTTTGTTCCTCAGACGAAGTCCATCTCCACCTGCAGGAATCGCTCCGCCTCCGCAATGGCGGCCAGGAACGCCTCCTTTTCCGTGGGTGACGTCCGGGGCTGGCGGGGATTCCATTCGTGGGGAGCCGAGTGTATGCGCACCACTCCGGTGTCCGGCGGCGCGTAGAAGATGCCGAAGCGCTGTACCGGCCATTCGGGGGAGGCCTCGGGGGCTACCAGCAGCGCGGCGTTGAAGGCGGGGTTGAACCACTGGGCGATGGGCCGCCGCCGGTCCTCCGTAAACAGTCCCGCGGCATAGAGTGCTGCCGATTGTTCGCCCGCCTGGGCACACAGCCGTTCCCACCACAGTGGCAGTATCCGGTGGTCGCACCGTTGCCATGTGGCCGGAAGCGGCGGTTGTTCCTGCCAGGAGGGCACAGACCCTATTTTATCGCGGGCGCCGTGCGGGTGGCAGGTACCCCGAGCCCGCCACGCGCTTTGCGTCCGCCCCCGGGGTGCGGCGGCGTCAGGGTCGGTTCCACGGCCCCGGGTTGACCCGGTACAACAGCGCCGACCCTGCAACCATGCCCAGGACAATGCCCATGGCAGGGTTGCCCAGGGCCCGGCCGGCGAAGTAGCCCACGACGGCGCCAATCACCGCTCCGAGGAAAAGTCCCCGGCGGTTCCGGTGCGGCCTGCGCTTTGGCGTGTTCTTCACGGCGTCAGTGGATCGACGGAACGGTACGGGGCCGGACCACCAGCCACAGGGCTGCAATGGCCAGCAGGATGCATGCTCCCTGCACCGCGCCCATGGGGGCGGCGCTGGTGATGCCCAGCCAGCCCACCACCGGGGAGATGAGCCCCGCCATCATGAACGTCGAGAATCCGAGCAGGGAGGCTGCAGTGCCGGCCTGGCCCGCATGGCCGGCCAGGGCGAGCACCTGCACGCACGGAAACATGAAGCCCGTTCCCAGGATGTAGAACCACAGGGGAACCAGCACGCCCCACAAGCCGAACCCGAGCTGGTCGAACACCACGATCAGCGTGGCCATCAGGAACATCCACGCGGTGGCCGCAGCGATGATCCACTGCGGCGGCACCCTGCGGATGAGGCGGGAGCTGGTTTGGATGCCGGCAACAATGCCCAGCGAGTTGATGCCGAACAGCAGGCCGTACTCCTGCGGGGTGAAGCCGAAAACGTCCTGGAACAGGAAAGGGGAGGCCGACAGGTAGGTGAACAGGCCGCCAAAGTTCAGCCCGGCCACCAGCAGCAGCCCAACAAACACCCTGTCGCTGAAGAGGATCCGGTAGCGCTGGCGGGCGGTCATGCCGCTCTGCCGGCGTTTTTCCGGCGGCAGGGTCTCGCGGACCAGGAACAGGGCGGATGTGATCACCACGGTTCCGTAGGCGGCAAGGAACACGAAGATTCCAGGCCATTCCATCACCAGGAGCAGCTGCGAACCGATCACGGGCGCCAGGATGGGTGCCAGGCCATTCACCAGGGCCATGCGGGAAAACATCTTCACCATGGCGTACCCGGAAAACAGGTCCCGGACCATCGCCATGGCCACAACGCCGCCGCCGGCAGCGCCCACGCCCATCAGCACGCGGAAGATGCCCAGGGTGGTGATGTCGGTGGACAGGGCGGCGCCCACGGAGGCTGCAATGTGGACCGCCGTCGCCAGGATAAGCGGGGTGCGGCGGCCGAACCTGTCGCTGAAGGGGCCAACCACCAGCTGGCCGATGGCGAATCCCACGGTGGTGCCTGCCAGGGTCAGCTGGACCTGGGCCTCGGTCACGCCGAGGCTCGCCTCCAGGGCCGGGAACGCGGGAAGGTAAAGGTCGATCGTGAACGGACCCAGCGCCGTCAGGGCGCCGAGCAGCAGGATGTACAGGAGTTTCCGGCGGCGGCTCAGGAGATCGCCCGGATTGCTGGGAATGGTCACGGAGATCAATCCTAGGCCCGGCGCTGCCTAATTTTGCAGCGTTGTAGGCCACGCCGCCCGGCAAGCCCCGAAGTTCGCCCTGAACCTGAATGATAGTTTTGGTGCGGGGACTGTGCAGCTGCACTTTCCTGCAGCACACGGAAGCCGATTCGACCCATAACCAGTAAGGCGGAACCGATGAGCGGACGTCACAGCGGGCGTACCAGCCAGGGATTGCGCATCACTGCGCTGCCCAGGACGCTTAAACTCCTTTTCCGGTTGGCGCCGCGCCAGCTCAATGACGAAATCGCCTTCGCGAAGATCGAGCTTAAGCGCAAGGGAATCCAGGTCGGAGTCGCCGCTGCCTTTTTCGCCGTCGCCCTTGTTTTCCTCCTTTTCCTGGTGGTGGGCCTCATCGTGGCAGCCATCATGGGACTGGCCACCATCATGCCGGCCTGGCTGGCCGCACTCCTGGTGTCCGCGGCGTTCCTGCTGATAGCCCTGATCGGCGGCCTGATTGGCGTCCGGAAGTTCAAGAAGGCCATGCCGCTCGTGCCGGAAGAGACCATCCGCGGCATCAAGCACGATATCGGCGTGGTCAAAGAAGGCTCCGCGTTCAACCCGGCTGTCCTTGACCCGCAGAGCCCCGAAGCCAAGGCGGCGAAGGCGGCAAAGGATGAAGCGGCTGCAAAGGCCAAGGCGGAGAAGGCAGCCAAGGCCGCCGAACACGAGAAGGAATTCCCGCACGCCTCCGAACCGGAGCTGGTGCGCCGGCTCAGCCAGCGCCGCCACCACCTCACCGAAGTGCGCGACGAACTCGGCACCGAGCTGGACGTCGCGCCCCAGGGCAGGTACCTGCTGGCAACAGCCCAGGACAAACTGCGCGAAGGCCAGGCCCTGGCCGGCCACGGCAGGGACATTGCCGGACGGAAATTCGCGGCGTTGTCCGGATCCGCGGACCTGGAACAGCGCTGGAAGCCGCTGGCCGCCTTCATCGCCGCTGGAACCGTCTTCCTGGTCCTGGTGCGCAAACTCCTCCGGACGTACTAGCACCCGGATCGGGCAGGCTCTTCGGCAGCCCGCAGAAGTTCAGGGAACGGCAATAACGCTCGCAGGGGCAGCAGAAAGGAAGGGGGACGGGGTGAAGTTCATTGGTGCCGGCTCCCGTCCCGGACGCCCCCAGGTGGACCACGACCTCGTGTTCACCATCCCCAACCTGCTGACCGTGGTGCGCTTCATGGGGGTGCCGCTCTTCATCTGGCTTGTCCTGGCCCAGAAGGAGTACGGTGCCGCCGTTGTGGTCCTCGCCGTCATGGCCAGCACCGACTGGGTTGACGGCTACATTGCCCGCCGCTTCGACCAGGCCTCGAAGCTTGGCAGGGTCCTGGACCCGATCGCCGACCGGCTGGCGCTGATAGCGGTCGCTGTCACGCTGGTGATTGCCGGCGTCGTCCATTGGCTCTACCTGGCTGCCCTGGTGGTTCCGGACGCCGTCCTGCTGACCATGACGCTCTTTTTCTTCCGTGGCCACCCCGACCTTCCCGTGAGCGTGATTGGCAAGGTGCGCACCGGCCTGCTGCTGCTGGGGACCCCCATGCTGGTCCTCTCACGGCTGGATACAGGATTCTCCACTGAGTTGTTCGTCGCCGCGTGGATAGTCCTGGGCCTCGGGTTGGTCGGCCACTGGATCGCGGCCTACCACTACTTCTGGGCCATCCTGCGAAAGGGCAGAATGCAGGCGCACCACGACGACGGGACCGCCTGATGGTATGGCTGGCAGTTGGGCTTGCGCTGCTTGGTGCCTTTTGCCTGGCCCTTGGTGCGCAGCGCCAGGGGAGCGCCGTCAAGGCCGACACGGGCGGCCTGGCCCTGAGCTCCAACGGCTTCCTGCGCCTGCTTCGAAACCCCCGCTGGGTGTTCGGCCTCCTGCTCCTGTGTGCCGGCATGGCCATGAACGCCGTGGCGCTCGTGTCCGCACCGCTCACTGTTGTCCAGCCCATTGGCGCGATCGCCCTGGTGATCACCACCATCATCAATGCCAAGGACCAGGACCTCACCATCAATCGGGCAACCGTGGTGGCCATCGCGGCCTGCGTGACGGGCTCTGCGCTCTTCGTCCTCCTGGCGGTCAACGTCACGCAGGAAAACCACGACGTAACCCTCGCCGACGAGGTCACCATCGTGCTGCTGCTGGCCCTCGCCGTCGGACTCTTCGGCACCCTGGCCGTGATGTTCAGGCACCGGATCAACGCCTTCGTCTATATCCTCGGCGCCGGCGTCCTCTTCGGGTTCGTGGCCGTCCTGACCCGGATCATCGGCAAGCACCTGCTCGATCCGAACGGGCTGTTCCTGCTGAACGTGCAGTGGTATTCGGTGGTGGCCCTTGTCGCCGCGGGCGGGCTGGGGTCGTGGTTTGTCCAGAGCGCCTACTCGTCGGGTCCGCCGGACCTGGTGATCGCGGGACTGACCGTCATTGATCCCCTGGTGGGAATAGCCATCGGCATTGTGATCCTCGGCGAACTGCGGCCGGATGTCCACGCCGTGATGGCCATTGCCATGGGAACGGCTGCCTCCCTTGCTATCGTTGGGGTGATCGCCCTTTCCAGGCACCATCCCGAGGTCACGAAGCGCAAGAAGGACGTGCGGAAGGCCGTGGGACGGGCGAGCCGCTAGCCACTGACCACCAGATCCCGCCCGTTATTTACGCAAGCAAGATTCACCACGAGGCCAGGCGCCATCGCGCCAACGGCCAACTGTGCTGCCAGTCCATGCTGTGCGCACCGTGACCATCAGGAGCTCTCCACGTGACCACGCCCGCAGACCAGCGTCCCCTGACCATCCTGATCGCTGCAGACACCTACCCGCCCCACATCAACGGAGCGGCACAGTTCGGCTACCGCCTGGCCAAGGGAATGACCGGCCGCGGGCACAACGTCCATGTGCTGGCCTGCCGGGCGGACAACGGAAAGAGCTTCACGGAGTTTCGGCCCGAGGGGACGGTCCACCGGCTGCGTTCCCACGGCGTCCCCACGCACGAGTACTTCCGGATCTGCCTTCCCTGGGAGATCAAGAAGGAGATCAGCCTCCTCTTCGACCGGGTGAAACCCGATGTGGTCCACATCCAGAGCCACTACATGATCGGCGAACATGTCCTGTACGAGGCCGTGAAACGCGGCGTCCGGATTGTGGCCACCAACCACTTCATGCCAGAGAACCTCAACCCGTTCCTGCCGTTTCCGCAGTGGTTCAAGGACATTATCGGCCGGATCTCGTGGAAGGACATGGGCAAGGTCATGGGCAAGGCGGACGTGGTCACCACGCCCACCCCGCTCGCGGCCAAGGCCATGCACCAGCATGCCTTCCTGCGCAAGGTGCTGCCGCTGTCCAACGGTATTGACTCCGCCGCCTACGAACTCCAGCCAGGCGAGCAGATCGAACCCCACCCGTACCCCACCGTGATGTTTGCCGGGCGGCTGGCCGAGGAGAAGCACGTGGATGTGCTCATCGAAGCCGTCAGCAAGACTCCGCCGGAACTCAACGTCCACCTGGAAATCGTCGGCGGCGGCGAGGTGCGCTCCTCCCTGGAGGAGCTGGTCCGCCGGCTGCACATGACGGACCGGGTAAAGTTCCTGGGCCTCGCGAGTGACGAGGAACTGCGCCGGGCCTACATCCAGGCCGACCTGTTCTGCATGCCCGGAACAGCGGAGCTGCAGTCGCTGGTCACGCTCGAGGCGATGTCTGCCTCCACTCCCGTGGTGCTGGCGGATGCCATGGCCCTGCCGCACCTGGTGCGCGACGGCGAAAACGGCTACCTGTTCACGCCGAACGACAGCGACGACCTCGCCAAGAAGATCACCATGGTCCTGGAACTGCCTGCCGACCAGCGTGAAGCCATGGGCCAGGCCAGCCGGCAGATGGTGGAACCCCACAGCATCGAGGGCACGCTGCAGACCTTCGAGGACCTTTACCGTGGAGCGCGCTTCGAGGACAAGGTGGTCTGAACGCTTTCCCGGGTTTGCTAAAGTAATTTTGCCCTGCCACTGCGTAACAATCGCCGGAGGTTCCGGGCATAAGGGGCTATAGCTCAGCTGGTTAGAGCGCGGGACTCATAATCCTAAGGTCCTCGGTTCAAGTCCGAGTAGCCCTACTTTCAGGTTCCGGCCGTTCGCATGGCTGTCGCAGCCAGGAGCCTCTGGCGAATCAGTTCCGGTTCCCCGCTTCCTGTGGTCGGGAGCCGCAATAGCTGGATACCGTGCGTGCTGCAGATTTCGTCCTTGAGGATGTCCCGGACTTTTTGTCTCTCGTTACCCTCATGGAAGGCAAATCCGTCAACCTCGATGGCGAGGACCGGCCGATTGGTGATCCGGCTGTAAATTACAAAGTCAATGCTGGCACGGTTTCGTACATACGCGGCCTGTCCAGTCGTGAGACAAGACAGGCTAGGCAGCAGGTTGCGCAAGAGAACTTGAGGGGCAACAGCCAGGTGCTTGAACGGCTCCTCGCCAAGTATGTCCACAAGGACTGTCCACATAATGTTTTCAGAAGCGAACGTGGACGGCGCCTGCACTCGGGCGGCCAGGGGTCTCAGCACCGCTGAATATTCCCTGTAGAGGAGATCGAAAACTGACAGGACTCCGCTCTCGAAGATGCCGTTGTCGGGGTCCTGGTACTGGATGAACTGGACCAGGTCGCGGAGGTGGCGGCTGGCCGGCAGCATGTCATGGTTGGTGACCAGGATAAACCGCTTGATCGCCCGGGACACCGCCACGTTGACCAGCTGCGGGTTATCCACGAAGTCAACCCCGCCGTTCCCGTCCTTGGTTTCGTCCAGGACCGTGCTCATGATGATGATCTCCTTTTCGCGGCCTTGGAACTTATGGACGGTGTCAGCCTGGATGTTGTTGAGCAGGGCATCCGCGACTTTGTCCACTTGCCGGCGATACGGCGTGACCACGCCGATGTCCTCGTGCCGGGTGCCTGAGCAGAACTGTGCGAGCACTTCCTTGGCAATGACATCGGCTTCGCGCTGATTGGTCCGCCCACCGCCCACGTGCTGCCGCATGTGATTGCCGGGGGCAGTACGTACTACCGCAAGTGCTGCCGAGTCCGGGTCACTCTTGGTGTAAGGCACGAGTTGCCCGTCGTAGAACTTCCTGTTGCAGAAGTCGATGATCGCAGGATCGCATCGGTAGTGTTCGCGGAGCATAGTCCGGGGAACGTCGGCACCAAAGCGCTCGATGATGGACGACAGGATGTTGTGACGGCCGTAGTCGTAACTGGGCGCCGGTGCTGGTGCGGCACGCTTGGCAGCTCCCAGGACTGCGATGTGTTGGAGCTGCCTCAGGTCGCCAACGACGATCACGTTCCGGGCGCAGGAAAGCGCCAGGCCCGCGGCCAACAGGTCGACTTGGGAAGCCTCATCGATGATCAAGTGGTCGAACAAGTAGCCGGCAGGGATGCTTCTCCGCAGGGAATGGCACGTGCTCAAGACCACCGGATAGCTTTTGGTAAATGACGTGAACTGCCTTAGGTAGGAGCTGTCTGTGTAGTCTCGCGGCCGGACGCCGGCGTAGCGGCGATAGAGGCTAGCCTTCAGCGACTCCCGCGATTCGTGCCGCAGTTCGTCCTCGAGCGCGGAAAAGTCGTTGTCGGCCAAGTGTTCGGCCGTCCGCCCAATCTGCTTTTCCAACTCCGCAATCTTGATGTCGTAATAGGCGGCCTGGAGGCGCATGATTACGTCCGTGTCACCGGGATCTATGCCCCGGGTTGATCCGTATCGGAAACGGCACCTGATTCGTCGGAAAAGCCGTCGGAACGGTCCTTCGTTTGCTGGTGTGGATACGGACTCCGCAAGGAACTCCAGGACCCGGCCGGAGGGCCCTTGAAGGAGGGCCAAGGCAGGCAGGGGAGCCAGACCGTGATTGGCGACGTGGCGGTTGAAGTGGCGTTGTTCAAGCCTGTAGGCATCCAGTTCCTGGCGATTTTCTGCCAGTCCCCGCGCCTCTACCTGCAACCGCTGCAGGCGCCCGTCGAGTTCGGATACTCTGCCTGCCGCTGGCATGGCAACAGGCGAAGCTCCGGCCCTGCGATGCACATCGACATTCCTGACATGTTGTCGCTCGAAAAAATCACGTCTCAACTCGTTCCGACGGAGGTCTGCAACCACGTGCCCGAAGCCCTCCTTGGACAACTTGTCACGAACGTTTTCCACGGCGGCATTGTTGGAGGACACGATGGCTACACTCGCCTCCGGGAAACGGATGATGTTTGCCACCAGGTTGAGGATTGTCTGTGTCTTTCCCGTACCAGGTGGTCCATCGATCACGGAGATGCGGTGGGTGAGACCCTTCTTGAGTGCTTCCCGCTGGCTGAGGTTAGACGAGAAGGGGAAAATGTAGTCTCCAACCCCTACTTCCGGGTCGGGAGAATGCCCTCGAAGATACAGGTCGAGGACGCTTTCCGGGGTGACCGTGCGAAAGTCCGCATAAGGACCACGCAGTGGATCGTCCTGCGCCAGATGGGACACGACGTTGTGCCAGTAGTTCAGGATTTTGGATGTTTCCGTCCCCGTGTCGGGGCGGACAAAGGTGACTTCTTCCTGACGGCATGTCCGATAGCTTTCGCCTGTCCTGCCTGGGAAAAAAGCCCTCCACCATGTCCCGGCGGGTCCGCGGAAGCACAGCAGGTCGGTGACTCCATGGACGGCCTGGCCGTTGAAACTTATCGAGGTCCTGTCGTCAACGTTGGAGCTGACGGGGTCGCGGAGGACCGTGACGTTCCGTGCCGAGTATCTGTACGTGCGAGGGCCGCTGGCCGTGCGGAACGTTATGCGGATGACGTCCCCGTCGACTCTGTAATCCACCACTTCAGAGGTTTTGTCCTCCAGACCTGGCTGGTCCCGGCGACGGATCAGGATCGCCTCGTGGCGTGGATCGATCATCACATTCCCCCAACTGAACTGTTTGCACCGTTGCGCTCCGACGTTACAGAACTACAGGGGACGATTCATCCGCACGGCCGTCCGTTGCGCGCCCAGGCACAGATTGCCGAACCGTTGCGGCAGGGGTGGACATGAGGTAAGTTACTCACCAGTAACTTCTTGGGTCCGAAGGGTCAATCCGGAGACCCTGCCGATGATCCTGATCCTTGTGAGGTAATCATGTCCACTACCGCTGCCGACCTCAACGACCTTCCCTACGCCGACGGCGACTTCTACGCCTTCGAACAGCTGCTGAGCGACAAGGAGCGGGACCGGCTGGCCGAGGTCAGGGAATTCCTGGCCCGTGAAGTGCGGCCCATCGCCGTGGACTTCTGGAACCGGGGGGAGTTCCCCATGGACCTCATCCCGAAGCTCGCCGGCATCGACCTCGTCAGCCCAGTGCGCCGGCAGGGCCACTCGAACCTGTTTGCCGGCCTTGTCCACGCTGAGTTGACCCGTGCGGATGCTTCCATCGCCACCTTCATGGGGGTCCATGACGGGCTGTTCACCGGGTCCATCGAAGCGCTGGCTTCGCAGGAGCAGAAAAATGCCTGGCTTCCGGACATCTACAGCATGAAGAAGATCGGGGCTTTTGGGCTGACTGAGCCGCTTGGCGGATCCGACGTGGCGGGCGGAACCCGCACCACGGCGCGCAGGGAAGGGGACTCCTGGATCCTCAATGGCGAAAAGCGCTGGATCGGAAATGCAACCTTCTCCGACTGGGTGGTGGTCTACGCCCGCGACCTCGCCGATGACAAGGTCAAGGGCTTCCTGGTGGACACCTCACTCGACGGCTTCAGCGCCAGTAAAATCGAGAACAAGATTGCGCTCCGCACCGTCCAGAATGCCGACATCAGCCTGGACAACGTGATGGTGCCGGACTTCAACAAGCTTGCCAACGCCAACAGCTTCCGCGACGTCAACAAGGTCCTGAAGGTCACCCGGCTCGGTGTCGCCTGGCAGGCCGTCGGCCAGCAGCTGGCTGCGTTCGACGTGGCCCGGCGCTATGCCGTGGATCGCCACCAGTTCGGCCGGCCGCTGGCATCCTTCCAGCTGGTACAAAGCCAGTTGGTCCAGATCCTGGGCAACGCGGTCAGCTCCATGGGCATGATGGTCCGGCTCTCCCAGCTGGAGGACGCCGGCGAAGCCAAGGATGAGCAGTCCGCCCTGGCCAAGGCGTTCACCACCGCGCGGATGCGTGAGAGCGTGGCGATCGGCAGGAGCCTGCTCGGCGGCAACGGCATTGTGACGGACTTTGAGATGGCCAAGATCTTTGCCGATGCAGAAGCCATCTACTCCTATGAGGGAACGCACGAGATCAACACGCTGGTGACCGGCAGGGCCATCACCGGGATCTCTGCCATCGTCTAGCGTCCATGGCAGGAGCCGTCCGGCCTGCTGCTGCCTACCTGTCCAGCGGCAGCAGGACCGATGGCCTCAGGTCCATCACGAACTGCAGCGGGTCCACATAGTCATCCCCGCGCCGGACGCCCCAGTGGACACAGGGCACGCCCGTGCAGTGTCCGGGGAGAACCGTGCCGATAACCTGGCCCTTCGCCACTGGGGCGCCGGCGGCCAGGGTGCTGTCTACCGGTTCGAAGCTGCTCCGCAGCCCGTCCCCGTGGTCGATCGTGATCACCGGCCGGTCCACCACCACGCCCACGAAGCTGACGGTACCGGCCGCCGGGGAGGTGACCGGTGCGCCGTCGGCCGTTGCTCCCACATCAACGCCCCGGTGCCCGCTCAGCCAAGGCTTGGGCGGGGGATCGAAATGCCGCAGCACCTGCGGGCGCGGGGCAAGCGGCCATTGCCACGAGGGCACGGCCGCCGCCGGGGAACTGGCGTCCGGCAGGGGTTGCCCCGCCTGCTGGATGGAATAGGCCGGCCCGAATGCCAGTGGCTCGCCTGCCGGGGCCAGCGAAGCCGGCAGCAGGAGGAGGGCCGCGAGCCGCAACGGTGGTTTCATGCCACCAGAATGCTCCTGCTTCAAAGGCGGCGGGAGTGCCCATCCTGGCTATGTGGACAAGCCCCATGCCGGTGTCCCTACCGTCATCGCCGGTGTCCTCCTGCCTAAGGTGCCTGTAGTACACTTGGTGGAGCAGTTTGCTGCGCCCTCAATGCTTTCGGTCCGGCGGATATCCCAGCGGTTTTTCCAACGGTATATGTCCGTGTCCGGAATGCGTCGGCACATCTCATTCAGGAGTGTGGGGGAGCAGCAGCTGACTACGCGCATCCAGCCCTCCAGCAAGCGACGCTCCGGCCTCGCCGGTGGGGGATCAGGCCTCCTGCGGTCAGGACCATCGTCCTGATGGGAAGCATGGTGGATGCCAGGAGCACGGCCCAGCCTGGGCCACGCTAATCAACCGTCAACTATTGGCAGGGTAAGAAGCCTTCGGGCTCTCTCATGAATGACCTGCCGGAAGGAGCGTCGGCATGCCCGTCGTAACCATGCGCCAGCTGCTTGACAGCGGCGTCCACTTTGGACACCAGACCCGCCGTTGGAACCCGAAGATGAAGCGCTTCATCTTCACCGAGCGCAACGGCATCTACATCATCGACCTTCAGCAGTCGCTGTCCTACATCGACCGCGCCTACGAATTCGTGAAGGCCACCGTTGCCCACGGCGGCACCGTCCTCTTCGTCGGCACCAAGAAGCAGGCCCAGGAAGCGATTGCCGAGCAGGCAACCCGCGTTGGCCAGCCCTACGTCAACCAGCGTTGGCTCGGCGGTATGCTGACCAACTTCCAGACGGTCGCCAAGCGCATCCAGCGCATGAAGGAACTCGAAGAGATCGACTTCGACGACGTCGCCGGTTCCGCGTACACCAAGAAGGAGCTGCTGCTCCTCAAGCGCGAACTCACCAAGCTGGAGTCCAACCTCGGCGGTATCCGCAACCTGACCAAGGCACCGTCCGTGCTCTGGATCGTGGACACCAAGAAGGAACACCTCGCCGTTGACGAGGCCAAGAAGCTGAACATCCCCGTTGTTGCCATCCTGGACACCAACTGCGATCCCGACGAAGTCGACTTCCCGATCCCGGGCAACGACGACGCCATCCGCTCCGTGAACCTCCTCACCCGCGTTGTTGCCGACGCCGTTGCCGAGGGCCTCATCGCCCGCAACAACCGCGGCACCGGTGCTGCCGAAGCTCCGGAAGAGCCCCTGGCTGAGTGGGAGCGCGAGCTCCTCGAAGGCAGCAAGGCTGAAGAAGCTGCCGCTCCGGCCGCTGAAGAGGCTGCTGCTCCGGCTGCCGAGGAAGCTCCGGCCGCTGCCGAGGCTCCCGCCGAAGACGCCAAGTAACACAAGTACATCCGGATTTTCCGGCGCTGCCTGCAGCGCCGGAGCTGCTGACAGGATGGCGGCCCACCCGTGGGCTGCCGTCCTGTCAGTCCGTACACCACCACACATTTTCTAGACAGAGGGGTTCACATGGCGAACTACACTGCCGCGGACATCAAGGCCCTGCGCGAGCGCACCGGCGCCGGCATGATGGACGTCAAGAAGGCTCTTGACGAAGCCAACGGTGACGCCGAGAAGGCCATCGAAATCATCCGCATTAAGGGCCTCAAGGGCGCTACCAAGCGTGAAGGCCGTTCCACCGCCGAGGGCCTGGTGGCTGCCAAGGTCAGCAACGGCGTCGGCGTCATGATCGAGGTCAACTGCGAGACCGACTTCGTGGCCAAGGCTGACAAGTTCATCCAGCTGGCCGACAAGGTCCTGGCCGTCGCTGTCGAGTCCGGCGCTTCCGACCTCGAGACCCTGCTCGCCACCGATGTTGACGGCAAGCCCCTCTCCGAGGTTGTCGTCGAAGAAGGCGCAGTCCTGGGCGAGAAGGTTGTTGTCCGCCGCATCTCCCGCATCGAGGGCGCAACGGTCGACGCCTACCTGCACAAGACCTCCAAGGACCTCCCGGCCCAGGTTGGCGTGCTGTTCGCTGTTGACGGCGAAGGCGAAGCCGCTGCAACCGCAGCACACGACGTCGCAGTCCACATCGCTGCCATGGCTCCGAACTACCTGACCCGCGAGGACGTCCCGTCCGACCTGGTCGAGTCCGAGCGCCGCATCGCCGAAGAGACCGCAAAGGCTGAGGGCAAGCCCGAGGCCGCGCTCACCAAGATCGTGGAAGGCCGCGTTACCGGCTTCTACAAGGGTGAGGTCCTGGTTGACCAGGCATTCGCGAAGGACGCAAAGAAGTCCGTGGCGCAGGTCCTCGCAGAGGCCGGTGTCAAGGGAACCGCGTTCACGCGTTTCCGCGTCGGCTCCTAGCCGAAACTGCAAGGGGGTGGCCACTTCGGTGGCCGCCCCTTTTGCATGCGCGGGGAAAGGTCCCGTACGGGACAGGCCCGCATAGGGCCTTTGGCCGCGCAGCAGGATAACCTTTTTAGAGTCCACCAACGGGAAGGCATCATGGAAGCCGTCAACACTGTAATCCAGCCAGAGAAAAGCCGACGCCGG
Organism: Pseudarthrobacter sp. NCCP-2145; assembly: GCF_023708005.1. Lineage (NCBI taxonomy): Bacteria > Bacillati > Actinomycetota > Actinomycetes > Micrococcales > Micrococcaceae > Pseudarthrobacter > Pseudarthrobacter sp. NCCP-2145. The sequence goes on from NZ_BRCG01000025.1 coordinate 27,369, forward strand.
GTCCTCTTGAAGCTCTCAGGTGAAGTCTTCGGCGGCGGAAAGCTGGGCGTTGACCCCGAGACCGTCCGCGACGTCGCAAAGCAGATCGCCGCAGCCGTTCCCCAGGTGGAGGTGGCCATTGTCGTCGGCGGCGGCAACTTCTTCCGCGGTGCGGAGCTTTCCCAGAGCGGCATGGACCGGTCCCGCGCGGACTACATGGGCATGCTCGGCACCGTGATGAACTGCCTTGCCCTGCAGGACTTCCTGGAACAGGCCGGCGTCGAAACCCGGGTCCAGAGCGCCATCACCATGGGCCAGGTCGCCGAGGCCTACATTCCCCGCCGCGCCATCCGCCACATGGAAAAGGGCCGCGTGGTCATCTTCGGTGCCGGCGCGGGCCTTCCGTACTTCTCCACCGACACCGTCGCCGCCCAGCGGGCCCTCGAGGTCCACGCCGATGTGGTCCTGATGGCCAAGAGCGGCGTGGACGCCGTCTACACCGCCGACCCCAAGAAGGACCCCACCGCCGAGCGGCTGGAAACCCTCAGCTACGACGACGCCCTCCGCCGTGACATCCGGGTCATGGACCAGACGGCCATGACCATGTGCAAGGACAATGACCTTTCCATGGTGGTCTTCGGCATGGAAGGCGAAGGCAACGTCACCAGGGCCATCCTCGGCGAAAAGCTGGGCACGCTGGTCACCGCCTAGCTGCGGCTAGGATGATTTCAGGACTGTTCCGTCCCTGCCCCTGCGGGCGGGGGCGGGCCGGCATCAAAGAACCACGATTGTGCATGGACCCGGCGCCCCGGACTGCACCAGAATCTGAGGAGAGACCGTGATCGAAGAAACCTTGCTCGAAGCCGAAGAAAAGATGGACAAGGCCGTAGAGGTAGCCAAGGAAGACTTCGCTTCCGTCCGCACCGGGCGTGCCAACCCGGGCCTGTACAACAAGGTCCTCGTGGAGTACTACGGCTCACCCACCCCGCTGCAGCAGCTCGCCTCGTTCGCCATTCCGGACGCCCGCACCATCCTCATCACGCCCTTTGACAAGACGGCGCTGCGGGACATCGAGCGCGCGCTCAGTGACTCCGAGGTTGGCGCGAACCCGTCCAACGACGGCAACGTCATCCGGATCACCATCCCCGAGCTGACCAAGGAACGCCGCAAGGAATACGTCAAGATCGTCAAGACCAAGGGCGAGGACGCCAAGGTCTCCATCCGCAACATCCGCCGCAAGGCCAAGGAAACCCTGGACCGCCTGGTCAAGGACGGCGAAGCCGGCGAAGACGAAGGCACCCGGGCCGAAAAGGAACTGGACAGCCTCACCAAGGCGCATGTGGACGGCATCGATGAGCTGCTCAAGCGCAAGGAAGCAGAGCTGCTCGAAGTCTGATGGGCCAGGCAGATCAGGCCCCCGCACCCAGGGCGCGCATACGGGGGAAGCAGCCCAGGAGCAACCCGACGCCGAAGGCAGGGAGGAACCTCCCTGCCGCCGTCGTGGTGGGCCTGGCAATGCTCTTCGCCGTACTCGGCGGACTGCTGCTGCTCCCGCTTGCCTTCGTAGCGGTCACCACCACCTTCGCCATTTTCGGCGTGTGGGAAATCTACCGCGCCCTGGAGGCCAACGGCACCAGGATGCCCATCATCCCGGTCATGACCGGTACGGTGGCCATGCCGTTCGCCGCCTACCTCGGGGGCATTGAGAGCCTCCTGTTCGCCATGCTGCTGAGCTCGGTGGCCGTGCTGTTGTGGCGGTCCATCGAAAGCGCGGCAGGTTCGGCCAACAGCATCTTCGCCGGAGTTTTCACGCTCGGCTGGGTACCGTTCTTCATCAGCTTCGCCGTCCTGCCGCTGCACGCCGCCGGCGGTGCAACGCCGCTGGGCCTCTGGCCGGGCGGGACGGTTCCCCACGGCGCCTGGCAGGTGGCCGTGATGCTCCTGCTGGTGGTCTCCAACGACACCTTCGGATACCTGGTGGGCGCGTCCCTGGGCAAGCACCCCATGGCGCCCAAAATCAGTCCCAAGAAGTCCTGGGAAGGATTCGCCGGCTCCATCGGCGGGGCCATGCTCATTGGAATCCTGGCCTGCCTCTTTGTGCTGGACCAGCCCTGGTGGGTGGGCGTCGTACTGGCGGTCGGCCTGGTGGCGGCTTCCACGGCGGGCGACCTGGCGGAATCCATGGTCAAGCGCGAACTGGGCATCAAGGACATGAGCAGCATCCTGCCCGGACACGGGGGAGTCATGGACAGGCTCGACTCCATCGTGTTCGCGTCCCCGGCCGCGTTCATCCTGTACGGACTGGTGTCCGGCGCCTGACACAAACCCTGCCGGACCTGCAGAGAACCCCCGGCACAAATAAGCTGGTGCAGAAGCACGACAGCTGAAGAGCATCGAAGGAAACATAGTGGCATTGGACATTCATCGGCAGATCCCTGCGTCCTTTGAGCGCGTCCAGCGCGGCGAGTACGGCTACAACGCCAAACAGGTGGACCAGTTCCTGCAGCAGGCGCGCGTATCGCTGGAGAACCCGGAGTCAGCGCCGCAGCCCATCAACAGCGCGGACGTGCGGGCTGTCTCCTTCGATCCCGTCAAAGGCGGATATTCCGCCGCCATCGTGGACGCAGCCCTGGACCGGCTGGAGGATGCCTTCGCCCGCCGGGAACGTGATGAGCTGATCGCTGCCAGTGGCGAGGAAGCCTGGCTGCGCGAGATCGGTCACCTCTCGGGCATCCTGCGCGGCCGCCTGCACCGGCTAGACGGCGACCGCTTCCGCCGCCCCGCCAGGAAGAAGGCCCGCAGCTACAACACGGCCGACGTCGACCGGCTGTGCCGTGAGCTCATCGCCTACCTTGAGCAGGACAAACCGCTCAGCGTGGACAGCGTCCGCCGGGCGGTCTTCCGCCCCGCCGTAGGCCATGAAGGGTACGAGGAAGCCCAGGTGGATGCCTTCCTGGACCGGGTCGTCGAGCTCATGGCTGCCATCGACTGATCCTGCCGGCCCCGCCTCAGCGTTCGGTGGCCAGCGGCCGTTCGGGCGTGTGCAGCCGGGTCATCACCTTCGACATCGTCTTCGGAATCCGCTGCGACGTTGCGCGGGACACGAGGACCATCACCGCAAAGGCTGCGGGAACCGTCCACGCCGCCGGCTGGGCCAGCCAGCCCGGCGTGCTGGCGGCCCCGGCCAGCGCTCCTGCGATCATCGCCCCGCCGCACAGCACCCCGCCGGTCAGCATGCCGGCGATGGCGCCGGCGTCAGTCAGACCGCGCCACCAGATGCCCAGCAGCAGCACCGGGCAGACTGTTGACGCTGTGAACGCGAACACCAGCCCCACACTCCCGGCGAGGGCGAACGAGTCGGTCATGAAGGCGAAGCCCAGCGGCACCACGGCGGAAATGACGGCTGCCAGCCGGAAGCTGCCCACGCCGGCGCCCAGGACGTCCTGGCTGATAACGCCGGCCAGCGAAACCACCAGGCCCGACGTGGTGGACAGGAACGCAGCGAAGGCTCCCGCCACCACCAGCGCTGACAACAGGTCGCCTGCCGTTCCGCCCACCAGCTCTCCCGGGAGCAGCAGCACCATGGCGTCCGCCTGCCCCGCGGTCGCCAGGCCGGGAGCGAACATGCGTCCCACCAGCCCGTACGCGGTAGGGAACAGGTAAAACACGGACAGCAGGCCCAGGACGATCAGCGTGGTGCGGCGGGCGGACTGCCCGTCCGGGTTGGTGTAGAAGCGCACCAGGACGTGCGGCAGGCCGAGGGTTCCGAACAGCAGGGCCACCAGGAGCGAGACGTTCTGGTAGAGGCCGGCAGGCGGCGCGCCGGTGGGATTGACCGACGGCGGCGCGATCGCGGGGGTCCCGCTGCCTGCAAGGACAAAGATGATGAACAGGATGGGCACAGCCAGCGCGGTGAGTTTCAGCCAGTACTGGAACGCCTGGACGAACGTGATGGAGCGCATGCCGCCCGCCACCACGGTGAGGCACACAACGATCACCACCGCCACCGATCCCACCCAGGACGGCAGGCCTGTGGTGATGCGGATGGTGAGGGCAGCACCATGGAGCTGGGGCACGATGTACAGCCAGCCCACCAGCACCACCACCAGGCTGGTCACCTTGCGGACCGGCAGGGAGTCAAGCCTGGCCTCGGTGAAGTCCGGGATGGTGTACGCCCCGGACCGCCGCAGCGGCGCGGCCACGAAGAGCAGCAGCATCAGGTATCCGGCCGTGTAGCCCACCGGAAACCACAGCGCATCCGTGCCGGACAGCAGGATCAGGCCGGCAACACCCAGGAAGCTGGCGGCGGAAAGGTACTCGCCGCCGATGGCCGAGGCGTTCCACCACGGCCGGACCGTCCGGGAGGCGACATAGAAGTCACCCGTGGTCCGTGAAATCCGCAGGCCGTAAAACCCGATGACCGCGGTGGCCACGGACACCCCTACCAGGGCAGCCAGCGCCACGCCGGGGTTCACGGTGCCCTCACCGGTCCTCGGCCAGGTCCCGGTAGCGGGCCTCGTTGCGCGCCGCCGTCCGGATGTACAGCCACGCACTGAGCCCGATAACCGGATAGATGCCCGCTCCCAGCAGCAGCCAGGCGAACGGAATGCCCGCCACCCGGGTTTCCGCCAGGCCGGGGACTGCTGCGAGCAGCAGGGGGAAAGCGCAAAGGATCAGCAGGAAACCCGCGGCCACCACCAGGGCCAGCCGCAGCTGGGACCTGATCAGGGACCTGACGAACACCTGGCCCACTTCCGAGTCCTGCGCCGCCTCCCTCGTCTCCTTGGCCGGACGAGCCGCAGTCCGCGGAGCCGTGACCCGCACCCTGGTCATGTAATGGGCCTGATCCGGGTGGCCTCAAGCTTTTCCCGGACCGTGGGCAGGTGCCGCCTGCTGATGGGAAGGCCAGCGCCCGCCACCGTGACGCTGGGACCGTCCGCGGCGAGCTTCATCGAGGTCACGTGCTTGAGGGCCACCAGGTAGGACCGGTGCGTCCGGATGAAGCCCGCATCCGCCCACTGCTGCTCAAGGTCGGCAAGCGGGACCCTGATCAGGTAGCTGGCTTCGGCGGTGTGGAGCCTTGCGTAGTCTCCCTGCGCCTGGACGTACGTCACGTCGTCGCGCCTGATCATCCTGGTGGTCCCGCCCTGGTCCACCGTGATCATCTCCGGGGCGGCGCCGCCGTCGCGCAGTTCACTGATGCGCCCCACGCAGCGTGAAAGGCGCTCGGCCCGCACGGGCTTGAGCAGGTAGTCCACTGCCGCGAGCTCGAAGGCGTCCAGTGCGTGGTCCTCGTCCGCCGTCACGAACACGACAGCCGGCGGCCTGCTGCTCCCGGCGATGGCGCGGGCAATGTCCAGGCCGGACACCGCCGGCATGTGGATGTCCAGGAAGACGGCGTCAACAGGGGCGGAGGCGAGCGCTTTGAGCGCATCGCTGCCGGAGGTTGCCCGGAGGATTTTGCCCACGCGCTCGTCCTTGCCCAGCAGGAAGGCCAGTTCCTCCACGGCAGGCAGCTCATCATCAACGACGAGGACGTTAATCATGCTCCTAGGGTAGCTTTCCGGAGCAGGGGCAAGGCGCCGGCGGTACGCTGTGCGGTCCGGGCGGGGTCATGCATCGTGCCCGGGCTGGGACTTGGGGACCCGCATGGTGATCAGGGTTCCTTCCCCGGGCGCGGTCTCGATGACCAGCCCGTGGTCGTTGCCGTAAACCTGGCGGAGGCGGGCATCGACGTTGCGCAGGCCCACATGCTCGCCGTCCGTGTGCCCGGCCAGCATGGACTGCAGCTGCTCCGGATCCATGCCCACGCCGTCGTCCTCGATGGTCACCTCCGCGAACGCGCCGGCGTCGTTGGCGGTGATGCTGATGTGTCCCGGCCCCTCCTTGGCCTCGAGCCCGTGCCGGACCGCGTTCTCCACCAGCGGCTGCAGGCTCAGGAACGGGATCACGGTGCTGAGCACTTCCGGAGCTACCCTCAGGCTCACCTGGACGCGCTCGCCGAACCGCGCCCGTTCCAGCAGCAGGTACCGGTCGATGCAGCGAAGTTCCTCAGCCAGGGTGGTGAAGTCCCCGTGCCGCCGGAACGAATACCGGGTGAAGTCGGCGAACTCAACCACCAGCTCCCGGGCGCGGGCGGGGTCGGTGTTGATGAAGGATGCGATGGCATTGAGCGAGTTGTAGATGAAATGCGGGCTGATCTGCGCGCGCAGGGCCCGCACCTCGGCCTCCATCAGCTGGGTGCGGGAGGCGTCCAGCTCCGCGAGTTCCACCTGCACGGCCACCCAGTCCGCCACTTCGCTGGTGGCCCTGACCAGTCCCGCGCCGGCGGAGGGAGCGAAGGCGGCGACGGCGCCCACCACCCGGGTGCCGGCACGCACCGGTGCGATCACGGCGGCGAGCGGACCGCCGGTGGCCTCCGTCGCGGCGCCGGCGTCCCCGGCGGGAAGGACGGCCGTGCGGCCGCTGGCCAGGACGCCGGCAGCAAGGTCCATCATGCGCGGCTTCAGGTCCTCGCCGGTACCGTCCCACGCCAGCACACCGGAGGTGTCCATGATGGCCAGGGCGTCACAGCCCAGCAGGGTGCGCAGCTGGCGGCTGGCCTTGGCAGCGCCGGCGGGGTTGAGGCCACGGCGCAGGTGTTGGCCCGCCTGGGAAGCGGCATGCAGGGTGTGGTAGGTGGCGCGTTCCGCATCCGTGCCCAGGTCGCGGAAGGACCTGAGCACCTTGAGCCCCACGCCGACGACGACGGCGATGGCCATGGCGATGACTGCCACGGCCGCGGCGGTCAGGAGGGGGGAGTCCGGCATGGTGCCCAGCGTAGCCGCGGGTGCCGTTTGTCGCAGCATCCCGACCGTTGAGCGCCCGCAGGCCTGCAGGCTCTGGAACTGGCGGGATGCAGCCCGCAGAGTGATTGCAGTCACATTTGCGGTATCCCGTCTTCCGGGCCTGCCGTTGGGTGTGTTCAGGCAAGTCTCAACGAGGAGGAACGATGGGTAACGATGCCCACACTCCGGACGCAGCGGCGTCCGTGGACTTCGAGCAGGTCCAGTCGACGGAGCAGTTCAAGGAACTGCGCAAGCGTCACCGCAGCTTTGTCTTTCCCATGGCAGTCGCATTCCTGCTGTGGTACTTCGCATACGTCCTGCTCGCCGACTACGCCGTGGAATTCATGTCCACCAAGGTCTGGGGCAACATCAACGTGGGCCTGATCCTTGGCCTGCTCCAGTTCGTGTCCACGTTCGCCATCACTGGCTGGTACGTCAGCTACTCCAACCGGCGGCTGGACCCCATCGCGAAGGAGATCCGGGACGAGATCGAGGGTCACGAATTCGACAAGCACGGCAACCGAGTGAGCGGAGTTAACAAATGATCGGCATTGCCGCAGCGGTGGACGTGGCCGCCCTCAATGACACCACGCTGCTCAACATGGGAATCTTCGGCATCTTCGTGGCCGTGACCATGGTGATCGTGCTGCGCGCCAGCCGGAACAACAAAACCGCCGCGGACTACTACGCCGCCGGCCGCTCCTTCACCGGCTCGCAAAACGGAACCGCCATCGCCGGCGACTACCTCTCCGCAGCCTCCTTCCTAGGCATCACCGGCGCCATCGCCATCAACGGCTATGACGGCTTCATGTACTCCATCGGCTTCCTTGTGGCCTGGCTCGTCGCGCTCCTGCTCGTGGCCGAGCTCCTGCGCAACACCGGCAAGTTCACCATGGCCGATGTGCTGTCGTTCCGGCTGAAGCAGCGGCCCGTCCGCATCGCCGCCGCCATCTCCACCCTCGCAGTCTGCTTCTTCTACCTCCTGGCCCAGATGGCAGGAGCAGGCAGCCTGATCTCCCTGCTCCTTGGCATCAGCGACTGGGGCGGACAGGCCCTGGTAATCATCGTCGTCGGCGCCCTGATGATCATGTACGTCCTGATCGGCGGCATGAAGGGCACAACCTGGGTGCAGATCATCAAGGCGATCCTGCTCATCGCAGGCGCAGCCGTCATGACCATTTGGGTCCTGGCCATCTACGGCTTCAACCTCTCCAGCCTCTTGGGCGCCGCAGTGGAAACGGCCAACAACCCGGCTGTGCTGAATCCCGGCCTGCAGTACGGCAAGACGGAAACCTCGAAGATCGACTTCATGTCACTCGGCCTCGCACTGGTCCTGGGCACGGCAGCGCTGCCTCACGTACTCATGCGCTTCTACACGGTCCCCACGGCCAAGGAAGCCCGCAAGTCCGTGGTGTGGTCAATCTGGCTGATCGGCCTGTTCTACCTCTTCACCCTGGTGCTTGGTTACGGTGCAGCTGCCCTGGTTGGTGCCGAGACCATCAAGGGCGCACCGGGCGGCGTGAACTCGGCCGCCCCGCTGCTGGCCTTCTACCTGGGCGGGCCGCTTCTGCTGGGCTTCATCTCAGCTGTGGCCTTCGCCACCATCCTGGCCGTTGTGGCCGGCCTGACCATCACGGCTGCCGCTTCCTTTGCCCATGACATCTACGCCAGCGTCATTTCCAAGGGCAAGGCCGACGCCGACACCGAGGTGAAGGTGGCCCGGCGCACCGTTGTGGTCATCGGCGTTCTCGCCATCCTGGGCGGCATCCTTGCCAACGGACAGAACGTGGCGTTCCTCGTGGCGCTCGCATTCGCCGTCGCCGCCTCCGCCAACCTGCCCACGATCGTCTACTCCCTGTTCTGGCGGAAGTTCACCACCCAGGGTGCAGTCTGGAGCATGTACGGCGGCCTGGGTTCCGCGATCATCCTGATCATCTTCTCGCCGGTGGTTTCCGGCGGAGCAACATCCATGATCAAGGACGCCAACTTCGCACTCTTCCCGCTGAGCAACCCGGGCATCGTGTCCATCCCCCTCGCCTTCTTCCTGGGCTGGCTCGGAACGACGCTCGACAAGAATCGGGAGGACACGGCCAAGCAGGCCGAAATGGAAGTCCGCTCCCTTACGGGGGTGGGTGCCGAAAAGGCCGTCGACCACTGACCTGACGGCAGCAACAACAAAGCCTCCGCACCGGGGAGCAGTTCCCCGGCGCGGAGGCTTTGTTGTGCCGGCCGGGACTACGCTGCCGGCCGCAGCTTGATGTTGGTCATCTTGAGATCGTCAGTGCCCTCGAAACGGTAGGCAAGGTCCACGTTTTTGCCGTCGCAGGTGATCAGGCCCGCGATATCCGCCGACTTAACGCCGTTCTCGGTGGCCACCTTGAGGTCGCTGTAGTCCGGCGTGCAGGTTTCATCCATCTCCAGGCTGTTGACGCCTTCAATGAAGGCCTCCTTGGACAGCTGCTCCTGCAGGGCGGGGTCAAGGTACTCGTCGTAGGCCCTGGAGCTGTCCCCGGCGAGGACCAGCTTGGTGAAACCGTCAGCCAGGCCCCTGGCCTGGTTGGTGGCGCCGCCCACCACGTTCACCAGAATGACGATGCCCAGGACCACCAGCAGCAGGACGCCGCCGGCGCCCGCCAGGATGATCCACAGTTTCCGCCGGCTCTTCGGCGGGGGCTGCCCCGGGAGCCCAAACGGGGACCCCTGGTCCTGCCCGTAGCGGGAAGGCTGTGCCGGCTGCGGGGACGCGGCGCCGGCGCGGCCCGGCGGAAACGGTTCCTGGGGAGTGCTCAAGGTGGAGCCTTTCCGGAAAATGGTGCATGGCACCGCCTGGAGGCGGGGCGCTGTGCCTGCCGCCGATTAACTGGCATTCAGCCTATAGCGTGCGGCGCCGCCGTCGTGCTCCAGCCCGGCCCCGGCGTCGTGTGTTCCGCGAAAACGCGCCGGCTGCTAGGTGCGTCCGGGGCCGCGTTCAAGGAGGGGCTGGACGCGGAAGGGAATAAGTTCTCCCATGGCAAGCGCCGTATCGGTCCGGTCCACCCCTTCGCACGCCAGGATTTTCCCGTTGATCCTGAACAGGTCCTCGGCGTCCAGCGCCACCACGCGCAGCAGCAGGTCCGCCGAACCGGTCAGGCCATATCCTTCGAGGATCTCGGGAATGTCTGCGAGTTCCTTCGCCAGCAGGGCGAGCCGCTGCTGCTGGACATGGACGGAGATGAAGGCCATCAGCGGGTAGCCCAGGGCCGCCGGATTGATGCGCCGTTCGAAGGACAGGAAGACGTGTTTCTTCTCCAGCTGCGCCATCCGCGCCTGCACGGTGTTCCGGGAGAGGCCCAGCTTCTGGGCCAGGGCCACCACCGTTTGCCGGGCGTCCTGGGCCAGGGCGGAGAGCAGGCGGGCATCGGTGCCATCCAAGGCTTGCATAATGCGCAACGCTAGCACGGTCCCGTGCCCTCCGGCAGAGCATTTTGCTCAGTGATCGCGCTGGTAGTTGTACCTCCTGAGCATTGTGAGTAGGGTCACAAATATCCGGGGCAACGGCGCCCGGGCGGCCGGCGGCCGAAGGGGCCACAAGTCCCAAAACCGCGGGTCAACGACGTGAGAAGGTTGCGGGCTATCGTGTCTACAGACGAAACGGGCCAGGGCGGGCCAGCCGCCCCCAACAGCGCCCGGCACCCCCATGGACAGGGGCGGGATTTGGTCCAACTGGTTACTCCGTCCGGTGAGCGGATCAGCCACCCGGAGTTCGACTATTGGGTCAGGGACGTCACTGACGAGCAGTTGTGTTTCCTCTACGAGGACATGACCGTGATCCGGCGCATCGACGTCGAGGCAACCGCCCTGCAGCGGCAGGGCGAACTCGGGCTCTGGCCGCCGCTGCTGGGGCAGGAAGCCGCGCAGATCGGTTCGGGCCGGGCGCTCCGCACTGACGACTTTGTCTTCTCCAGCTACCGGGAGAACGGGGTGGCCTACTGCCGGGGAGTGGACCTGACGGACATCCTCCGGGTATGGCGCGGCACTGCGTCCTCGGGCTGGGATCCCTACACCATCAACATGGCCACCCCGCAGATCATCATCGGCGCCCAGACCCTCCACGCCACCGGCTATGCAATGGGCATCCAGAATGACGGCGCCGATTCCGTGGCCGTGACCTACTTTGGCGACGGCGCCACCAGCGAGGGCGACGTCAACGAGGCCATGGTCTTCGCGGCAAGTTTCCAGGTGCCCGTGGTGTTTTTCTGCACCAACAACCACTGGGCCATTTCGGAGCCTGTCCGGCTCCAGTCGCACATCCAACTGGCAGACAGGGCTGCCGGGTTCGGCATCCCCAGCCTGCGCGTGGACGGCAACGACGTCCTGGCCGTGATGGCTGCCACCCGCGTGGCCCTGGACCGGGCCCGCCGCGGCGGCGGCCCCACGTTCATCGAGGCCGTCAGCTACCGCATGGGCCCGCACACCACGGCGGATGACCCGACGCGCTACCGTGACGCCAACGAACTCGAGGACTGGGCCGCCAGGGACCCGATCACCCGCATCGCCGCGCTCCTCGAACGGAAGGGCCTGCTGACGGAGGAACTGCAGCAGCAGGTGAAGGACAAGGCCGACGCCGTGGCACGCGAGATGCGGGCGGGCTGCACCACCATGCCGGACCCGGAGCCACTCGACGTCTTCAGGAACGTCTACAGCACGCCCAACTCCTGGCTGGACCGGCAGCAGGACCACTACGCCCGTTACCTGGCAACCTTCGGTGATCCCGCAGGAGCCGTTGCAGAAGAAGGTGCACGCTGATGACCCAGATGACCTTTGCCCGCGCGATCAACGCGGGCTTGCGGAAGTCCCTGGAGAACGACCCCAAAGTGGTGCTCATGGGGGAGGACATCGGCACCCTCGGCGGCGTGTTCCGGGTGACCGACGGACTGCAGAAGGACTTCGGCACGCACCGGGTGGTGGATACGCCCCTGGCCGAATCGGCCATCGTGGGCACCGCCGTTGGCCTCGCCTACCGCGGCTACCGCCCGGTGGTGGAGATCCAGTTCGACGGATTCATCTATCCGGCGTTCGACCAGATCGTCAGCCAGGTGGCCAAGCTCCACTACCGCACCCGCGGGGCAGTCAAGATGCCCATCACCATCAGGGTCCCGTTCGGCGGCGGGATCGGCTCGCCCGAGCACCACTCCGAATCGCCGGAGGCCTATTTCACGCACACGTCCGGCCTGCGCGTCGTCACCGTTTCCAGCCCGCAGGACGCGTACACCGTGATCCAGCAGGCCATCGCCTGCGACGACCCCGTGCTCTATTTCGAGCCCAAGCGGCGGTACCACGACAAAGGCGACGTTGACGAGTCCCTTGACCACACTTCGCCCATGTCCATGGGCGAGGCGCGCGTCCTCACCCAAGGCACCGATGTCACGCTGGTGGCCTACGGTCCGCTGGTCAAGACGGCCCTGGACGCCGCGTCGGCCGCTGCCGATGAAAGAGTTTCCATCGAGGTCATCGACCTGCGCTCGCTGGCACCCGTGGACTACGAAACAGTTGTGGCCTCCGTCCGCAGGACCGGGCGCCTGGTCATCACCCACGAGGCCGCACAGTCGGGCGGCCTGGGGGCGGAAGTGGCTGCCAGTATTACCGAGCGGTGCTTCTACCACCTGGAGGCGGCACCAGTCCGCGTCACCGGATTCGATATTCCCTACCCTTACTCAAAGCTTGAGATGCACCACCTGCCGGGCCTGGACCGGATCCTGGACGGCGTAGACCGTGCCCTGGGCCGGCCGAACTCCCTCAGCGGGCTGGAAGGATGAGCGCGACCATGATCAAGGAATTCCGGCTGCCGGACCTGGGCGAAGGCCTCACCGAATCGGAGATCCTCAGCTGGAAAGTGGGGGTGGGCGATACCGTCTCGCTGAACCAGGTGATCGCCGAGGTTGAGACGGCCAAGGCGGTGGTGGAGCTTCCGTCCCCGTTTGCCGGGGTCATCAAGGAACTCCACGAGCAGCCGGGCACCGTTGTGGAGGTGGGCAAGCCGATCGTCTCCTTCGAGGTGGCGGACGACGCCGGCCCGGCACCTTCGGCGGCAGGCGCCCCTGCCGCTTCGGGCCAGGATGCGGGCCAGGATGCGGGCAAGGGCGCAGGGGATGCGGCGGGGCAGGCAGCGGGGGAGAGCTCCGCCGGGACTCCCCGGAGGGAGCCTAACCTCGTAGGCTACGGTGCCGTCGTCGAAAGCACCGGCCGGCCCGTGCGGCGCCCGCGGACCTTCCCCGCGGCTGGTCCTGTCGATGCCTTTGCCGCGGAGACCAGGCCCGCGGCAACCATGCGTGGGGAGGCCGCGCCTGCTGACACGACGCCCGCGGCAACCATGCGCGGCACAGGCAAAACCCCCGCGGTTGAGCACCTCGCAGCTGTGTCCGACCAGCCCGCAGGCGAGCGCCCACGGTCCACCCCGCCTGTCCGGAAGCTGGCCAAAGACCTTGGCGTGGACCTGGCCAGGATTACCGGTACCGGACCCCAGGGGCTGATAACCCGGGAGGACGTCCGGCACTTCATGGACGGCCAGTCCGCGGAGGCAGGGTCGCCCGGCGAGGCTGCCGCGGATCAGGGTGGCGGGAAGGCCGGCCAGGGTGAGCGGGAAACGCGCACCGCCATCAAGGGTGTCCGCAAGTTCACGGCTGCCGCCATGGTGCAGAGTGCCTTCACCGCGCCGCACGCCACCGAGTTCCTGACTGTCGACGTCACGCCGTCCATGGAACTGCTCGCCAGGCTCCGGGAGGGCAGGGAGTTCGCGGGCGTCAAGCTCACACCGCTGACCCTGGCCGCGAAAGCTGTACTGATCGCCCTCCGGCGCAATCCTTCCCTCAACTCGCGCTGGGACGGGGAGAACCAGGAGATCGTCACGTTCCATTACGTGAACCTGGGCATTGCAGCCGCCACGCCCCGGGGGCTCACGGTCCCCAATATCAAGGGCGCGGATTCGCTGTCCCTGGTCCAGCTGGCTCAAGCCCTGTCAGCGCTCGCCGACACGGCCCGCGCCGGAAAGACCCCTCCGTCCGACCTCACGGGAGGCACAATCTCCATCACCAATATCGGTGTTTTCGGGATTGACGCCGGCACGCCCATCCTCAACCCCGGCGAGGCGGCAATCCTTGCCCTGGGAGCCGTGCGCAGGATGCCCTGGGAGTACCAGGGGGACGTTGCCCTGCGCCAAGTCATGACCCTCAGCCTGTCCTTCGACCACCGGCTGGTGGACGGCGAACAGGGCTCACGCTTCCTTGCCGACGTCGGTGCCATCCTCGCTGACCCCGGCCGGGTGCTGACCATGGCGTGACCTTTGGAGTTTTTGTCCGGATCCGCAGGCTTCCCACCGGTTTAAGCCTGCATGTCCGGACAAAAACTCCGGGCTTCAGGGGGTGGTTCGGCAGTCCGCCAGCAGCGCGGCCAGGGCCATGCTTTCGAGCAGGGGCCGGGCGGTTGCGGACGCCATCTTCCGGCCGTGGCTGCGCACCGAGTGGGGGGTGGAATTGATAAGCCCGAACGTGGCATGGGCCCGCATCCGGAGCTCCGAAGCGTCGGTCTCCGGATGGAGATCCGCGAGGACCTCCACCCACACCTCCACATAGCTCCGTTGGAGGGTCCTGACCGCCGCCTGGTCCTCATCGGAGAGGCAGCTGAAATCCCTGTCCTGCACCCTGATGACGTCCGGCTTGCCCAGCGCGAAGTCCACCTGGAATGCCACCAGGCCGCGCAGGGCTGCCAGGGGATCTGCGTTTTCCGCCGCCACCCGGCGTCCGCCGTCCAGGAGTTCCTGGCTGACGGTGACCAGCAGGTCCGCCAAGACCGCCTGCTTGCCGGGAAAGTGGCGGTATACGGCCGGGCCGCTGACGCCGGCGGCAGCCCCCAGATCCTCCAGGGAGACGCGGCTGAACCCGTGCAGCGCAAACAGCGAAGCTGCAGCGGACAGCAGCGCCTGGCGGCGGTTCTCCTTGGCCCGGCTGCGCTGGGTTGGGCCGGTGGACTCGGTTGCGCTGCCGGGCTGGGTTGCGCTGCCGGGCCGGGTCGTGCTGCTTGCCGCAGCGGCGTCGGTGCTTGGCACAATTCCTCCTCGGGACCCCGGAAGTCTAGCAAGGCAGCTGCTGTGTTGGACATCACAGTTAATCGAGACTAACCTGAATTTCAGTTATTGGGCACTAACCGAGTTGGCTTTCTTGCCCCCGGCCGGAACAGGAACAGGACGCGTCGATGGAGACCCTTGCCAGCAGGATCGACCCCGCCAGCAGCACTTACCTGGCGAACCGCGAAGCGCAGCTGCTGCTGACGGAGGACCTGCGAAAAAGGCTCGCGGACGCTGCCCTGGGCGGACCGGAAAAGTCGAGGCAGCGGCATATGGGCCGGGGCAAGCTCCTGCCCCGCGAGCGCATCGACCGGTTGCTGGATGACGGCAGCCCCTTCCTTGAGATCGCCCCGCTGGCCGCCAACGGCATGTACAACAACGAGGCTCCCGGCGCGGGCGTCATTGCCGGCATCGGCCTGGTCCACGGCCGCCACGTGCTGGTGATTTCCAACGACGCCACGGTCAAGGGCGGGACCTACTATCCGCTGACGGTGAAGAAACACCTGCGGGCCCAGGAGATAGCCCTGGACAACAGGCTGCCGTGCATCTACCTGGTGGATTCCGGCGGTGCCTTCCTGCCCAAACAGGATGAGGTGTTTCCGGACCGGGACCACTTCGGCCGTATCTTCTACAACCAGGCCCGGCTGTCAGCGGCCAAAATTCCCCAGATCGCCTCGGTCATGGGGTCATGCACGGCCGGCGGCGCCTACGTGCCGGCCATGAGCGACGAAACAGTGATTGTCCGGAACCAGGGCACCATCTTCCTGGGCGGGCCTCCGCTGGTGAAGGCTGCGATCGGCGAAATCGTCACGCCGGAGGAGCTCGGCGGCGGGGAAGTCCATTCGAGGATCTCCGGCGTCACCGACCACCTCGCGGAAAACGATGAACACGCACTGCAGATCATCCGGGACATCGTGTCCACGCTCCCGCCTTCTGCGCCGCCCGCCTGGGAGGTGGACGCCGCCGTCGAACCAACGGCTGCGCCGGCGGAGCTCTACGGTGCCGTCCCCACGGACGTCAACGCCGCCTACGACGTCCACGAGGTCATCGCCCGGCTGGTGGACGGCAGCAGGTTCCACGAATTCAAGAAGGAGTACGGCGCCACGCTGGTCACCGGGTTCGCGCGGCTGCACGGGCACCCGGTGGGGATCGTGGCCAACAACGGTGTGCTCTTCAGCGAATCCTCCCTCAAAGGGGCCCACTTCATTGAACTCTGCGACCAGCGCGGCATTCCGCTGGTGTTCCTGCAGAACATCTCCGGCTTCATGGTGGGCAGGGACTCGGAACAGGGCGGCATCGCCAAGAACGGGGCCAAGATGGTCACCGCCGTAGCCACCGCCCGGGTGCCCAAGCTGACAGTGGTCATCGGCGGTTCCTTCGGTGCCGGCAACTACTCCATGTGCGGACGTGCCTATTCACCGCGGTTCCTGTGGATGTGGCCGGCCGCCCGGATCTCGGTCATGGGCGGCAACCAGGCCTCAAGCGTCCTCGCCACCGTCAAGCGGGACCAGTACGAAGCCGCCGGACAGGAATGGTCCGCCGAGGACGAGGAAGCCTTCAAGGCGCCCATCCGGCAGCAGTACGAGGACCAGGGCAGCCCGTACTACTCCACGGCCCGCCTCTGGGACGACGGCGTGATCGATCCGGCCGACACACGCACCGTCCTGGGCCTGGCACTGG
Source organism: Pseudarthrobacter sp. NCCP-2145 (assembly GCF_023708005.1). Classification (NCBI taxonomy): domain Bacteria; kingdom Bacillati; phylum Actinomycetota; class Actinomycetes; order Micrococcales; family Micrococcaceae; genus Pseudarthrobacter; species Pseudarthrobacter sp. NCCP-2145. The sequence goes on from NZ_BRCG01000025.1 coordinate 43,953, forward strand.
ACGTGGTGGCCCGCACGCCGTTGCCGGAAACCTCCTTCGGCCTCTTCAGGATGTGAGCGAGCATATGACCACCCCTTCCCTGGCCGGCACCCCCGCCGCCACCCGGCCGATGTTCGGCACCGTCCTGGTGGCCAACCGCGGCGAAATCGCCTGCCGCGTGATCCGGACGCTCAAGGCCCTGGGCATCCGCCCCGTGGCCGTCTACAGCGATGCCGACGCCGGCGCCCGGCACGTGCGCGAAGCGGACACCGCCGTCAGGATCGGCCCGGCAGCCGCCACGGAGAGCTACCTGAACATCGGGGCGATCGTCGAGGCCTGCCGCAGGACCGGTGCGGAGGCCGTGCACCCCGGCTACGGCTTCCTCAGCGAGAACGTGGAATTCGCCCGGGCCTTGGAACAGGCCGGGATCGCGTTCATCGGCCCGGGCGTGGAAGCCCTGAATATCATGGGGGACAAGATCCGGTCCAAGAACCAGGTGGCCGGCTACGGCGTCCCCGTGGTGCCCGGCGTGGCACAGCCGGGAATGACCGATGCGCAGCTGGCTGACGCGGCCGCCGGCGTGGGTTTTCCGCTGCTGATCAAGCCCTCCGCGGGCGGCGGGGGCAAGGGCATGCATGTGGTGCAGCGCCCCGAAGACCTTGCGGCCACGCTGGCCACGGCCAGGCGGGTGGCGGCCAGTGCGTTCGGCGACGACACCCTGTTCCTGGAACGCCTGGTCACCACCCCGCGGCACATCGAGGTGCAGGTCCTGGCGGACAACCACGGCAACGTCATCCACCTGGGCGAACGCGAATGTTCGCTGCAGCGGCGGCACCAGAAGGTCATCGAGGAAGCGCCGTCGCCGCTGCTCGAGGGCCTGCCCGACGGCGCCGCCATCCGCGCCCGCATCGGTGAAGCAGCCTGCAACGCGGCCCGCAGCGTGAACTACAGCGGCGCCGGAACGGTCGAATTCCTCGTCTCCGACGACGCGCCGGACCAGTTCTACTTCATGGAGATGAACACCAGGCTGCAGGTTGAGCACCCCGTTACGGAGATGGTCACCGGCATAGACCTCGTCGAGTGGCAGGTGCGCATCGCCGCCGGCGGGGAACTCACCGTCCGGCAGGCCGACGTCGAACTTCACGGCCACGCCGCGGAAGCGCGCGTGTACGCAGAGGTCCCCGAGAGAAACTTCCTGCCCTCCACCGGAACGGTGCTGCTGCTGGACGAACTGCCCGGTCCGCAGCAACGTCCCGGCGCCCCCGCCCGCGTGGCAATGGAAACGGCCCGCGGCAGGGTGCGCGTGGACTCATCCCTGATGGAGGGCGTGGAGGTTTCCTCCAGCTACGACCCCATGATCTCCAAGGTCATCGCCTGGGGGGAGGACCGCACGGCCGCGCTGGACACCCTGGATGCGGCGCTCGCCGGCCATACGGCGCTCGGGCTGGATACGAACGTGGAATACCTGCGGCTGCTGATCAACGATGCCGATGTCCGCGCCGGACGGCTGGAGACCGGGCTGATCGAACGCAAATTGCCCGGTTTGTCCTTCCGGAGGGCTGCCGACGCCGAGCTGGCGGCGGCAGCGCTCTTCACGCTCGCCATGGAGGAACAGAACAACACGCCCCCCGCGCCAGGGCCCTGGCAGGCGCGCAACGGCTGGCGGCTCGGGGCACCGGCGCCGCGCCTGGTCAGCCTGGGAACGCCCGACGGCGGCGTTGCGGCCGTGCGTGTCAGCGGCGGCCGGGATACGGGCGCGGAAGCGGACGGGACGGCTTCGGACGGCACTGCCCTGGACAGCACTGTTTCCGGAAGGACGTTCCTTGTGGCCGTGGGGGACGGGCCTGCGCGGCCGGCACGGCTGGAATTCCCCTCCCGGCGGCAGGCAGTGCTGACCCTCGACGGCCGCACCAGTACGTACTCCATTGCGCCGGTCTTCCGCGGCCCGGCGGACCCAACACGTGATTCGCCGGTTGTCGGCATACCCGCGGAACTGTTCCTGGGCAATGGGGGCTGGTCCTGCCGGCTGGACGTACTGAGCCGGGAAGCGCGGCTTGACCGGGTGCTTGCGGCCCTCCAGCGGGAGGAGGGTGCCACCGATCCCGCGGTGCGTTCACCCATGCCGGGAACAGTGGTCTCGGTTCCGGTCAGTGACGGGGACACCGTTGCGGCCGGCCAGCTTCTCGTCTCGGTCGAGGCCATGAAGATGGAGCACCAGCTGGTGGCCCCGCTGGACGGCACCGTCCATCTCACCGCCCGCCCCGGCGACCTGGTGAAGGCGGACCAGGTGCTGGCCACCATCCACCCCCGCGCGGGAGACGAAGGCGCAGGCACAAACACCGACACAGATGCATTCAACGGCGAAGGAGCCTAGACATGGCAGGTTTTGAACTCAGCGAGGAATACCAGGACCTCAGCGACACTGTCCGGGACTTCGCGGACACGGTGGTGGCGCCCGTTTCCGCCAAGCACGACGAGGAGCACAGTTTCCCGTACGGCGTCGTCAAGCAGATGGCGGAAATGGGGCTGTTCGGCCTGCCCTTCCCCGAGGAATTCGGCGGCATGGGCGGGGACTACTTCGCGCTGGCACTCGCCCTGGAGCAGCTGGGCCGGGTGGACCAGTCCGTGGCCATCACCCTGGAAGCCGGCGTCTCGTTGGGAGCCATGCCCATCTACCGCTTCGGCACGGACGCCCAGAAACAGGAGTGGCTCCCCATGCTCGCGTCCGGCCAGGCGCTCGCAGGCTTCGGGCTGACTGAACCCGAAGCAGGATCGGACGCGGGCGGCACCAAAACCACGGCGCGGCGCGAGACTGTCGGAGACAAGACAGAGTGGGTGATCAACGGCAACAAGGAGTTCATCACCAACTCCGGAACCGACATCACCAGGCTGGTGACGGTCACCGCCGTTACGGGGCAGAAGGAACGCGGGGACGGCACGGTGCAGAAGGAAATCTCCACCATCCTGGTGCCCACGGACACCCCCGGGTTCAAGGCGGAAAAGCCGTACAACAAGGTGGGGTGGAACGCCTCGGACACCCACCCGCTGACGCTGAAGGACGTCCGCGTTCCGGAAGGGAACCTGCTGGGGGCGGAGGGCCGCGGCTACGCCAATTTCCTGTCCATCCTGGATGAGGGGCGGATCGCCATTGCCGCCCTGGCTGCGGGCGCAGCACAGGGCTGCGTGGACCTGTCAGTCAAGTACGCCAAGGAGCGGAGCGCCTTCGGCCACCAGATCGGCAAGTACCAGGCCATCTCCTTCAAGATCGCGCGCATGGAGGCCCGTGCCCACACCGCGCGCCTGGCCTACTACGATGCGGCGTTCCGTATGCTTGCCGGAAAGCCGTTCAAGACCCAGGCGGCCATCGCTAAGATGGTCGCAGGCGAGGCAGCCATGGACAACGCGCGGGATGCCACCCAGGTATTCGGCGGCTATGGCTTCATCAACGAGTTCACCGTGGCACGCCACTACCGCGACTCCAAGATCCTTGAAGTGGGGGAAGGCACCACGGAGGTGCAGCTGATGCTGATCGCCCGCGAACTGGGTCTGTAGTACTGGCACTGTAGTAACTGGCACCGTAGCCGGCCTGAGAGGATCACCGATGATTGACAAGGTTGTTGCCAGCGCTGGGGAAGCCGTAGAGGACATCCCGGACGGAGCGTCCTTGGCGGTGGGCGGATTCGGCCTCTGCGGAATCCCCGTAACCCTCATTGACGCGCTGCACCAGGCAGGGACAACGGACCTGGAAACCGTCAGCAACAACTGCGGCGTGGACGACTGGGGACTCGGCATCCTGCTCCGGGACGGGCGGATCCGCCGCACCGTCAGCTCCTACGTGGGCGAGAACAAAGAGTTCGCACGGCAGTACCTGGCCGGCGAGCTTGAAGTGGTGCTCACCCCGCAGGGCACCCTGGCCGAGAAGCTGCGCGCCGGCGGCGCCGGGATCCCCGCCTTCTACACCAAGGCGGGCGTGGGCACCCAGGTGTCAGAGGGCGGGCTGCCCCAAAAGTACGACGCCGACGGCGGGATTGCCGTGGCCTCCGCACCCAAGGAGGTGCGGTCCTTCGGCGGGGTCGACTATGTGCTGGAGGAAGCCTTGACCCCGGACTTCGGGCTGGTCCATGCCTGGAAAGGTGACCGGCACGGAAACCTGGTCTTCCACGCCACCGCCATGAACTTCAACCCCCTGTGCGCCATGGCCGGCAGGATCACCATTGCCGAGGTGGAGGAACTCGTGGAGCCGGGCGAGCTGGACCCGGAACACATCCACACCCCGGGCATCTTCGTCCAGCGCGTGGTCCTCGCCGCCAACGCGGAGAAACGCATTGAAAAACGGACCGTGGCCCTGGCCCGCCCCGGACAGGCAGCATCCGCAGACAACGCCGGCGACCCCCGGCAGGCAGGAGCATAGCCATGGACCCCAACAGCCCCGACGCTCCCCGGCCCGAAGGCGTCCGCCCCGAGTACCGCCGGGCCGCGGCGCAGCAGCACGAGGTGCAGGCTGACGGAGCCGGCGCCAAAGGGTGGACCAGGAACGAACTTGCCGCCCGGGTGGCCAAGGAGCTCAGCAACGGCCAGTACGTCAACCTCGGCATCGGCATGCCCACCCTCATCCCCAACTACATCCCCGATGGCGTGGAAGTGGTGCTCCACTCGGAGAACGGAATCCTCGGCGTCGGACCCTATCCGGAGGAAGACGCCATTGATCCGGACCTGATCAACGCCGGCAAGGAGACCGTGACCGTCAACAAGGGGGCTGCCTTCTTCGATTCGGCTTCGTCCTTCGGTATGATCCGCGGCGGCCACGTGGACGTGGCCGTCCTGGGTGCCATGGAGGTGGCCGCCAACGGCGACCTGGCCAACTGGATGATTCCGGGCAAGATGGTCAAGGGAATGGGCGGCGCCATGGACCTGGTGTTCGGGGCCAAGAAGGTGATCGTGATGATGGAGCACGTGGACCGCAACGGGAACCCGAAGATCGTCCAGCAATGCTCCCTGCCGCTGACCGGCAAAGGCTGCGTGGACCGGATCATCACGGACCTGGCCGTCATCGACGTCGTGGCGGACGAGTACGGGTCCCGGCTGGTGCTGCGCGAACTGGCGCCCAACGTGTCAGCGGAGGACGTTGCCGCCGCCACCGGGGCCGAGCTGTTCGAAGAGGACCAGGAACTGACAGTATGAGCGGCGCCGCGGCAGGCCCAGCCGGCGGGGAACCGCGGGTGATCGAACAGCGGGGACTGTACTTCGAGGAACTGGAAGAAGGGGTCACGTACGCCCACCGCCCCGGCCGCACCGTAACAGAGGCGGACAACGTCCTCTTCACCACGCTCACCATGAACACCCAGGCCCTGCACCTGGATGCCGCCTGGAGCGCCGGGCAGCCCTTCGGCCAGCGGCTCATGAACTCCATGTTCACACTGGCCACAATGGTGGGCCAATCCGTTTCCCAGCTGACGCAGGGGACCATCATCGCGCAGCTGGGCCTGACGGAGGTCTCGTTCCCGCACCCCCTCTACCACGGCGACACGCTCTACACCGAGACGGTCATTAGCGGAAAGCGGCTGTCGGGCTCCCGGCCCGGGCAGGGAATCGTCACCATGGAGCACACCGGCCGCAACCAGGACGGCACGGTGGTGGCACTTGCCACGCGGAGCTGCCTGATGTGGACGCGGGAAGCCCATGCGGGCCAGCCCGGCAGCGGGCAGGGGAACGGACAGGAGACAATGCCGGTATGACTTTTGTGATGGGCCCCGCCCTGCTGTTCTGCCCCGCCGACCGGCCCGAGCGCTACCAGAAGGCCGCTGCCCGGGCGGACGCCGTGATCCTGGACCTCGAGGATGCCGTGGCACCAGCGGACAAGCAGCGTGCCCGCGGCGCCATCCTCGCCCAACTGGGGACCACCGGGGTCGAGCCGGAGCTTGAACCCAGCTGCACCATCGTGCGGGTCAATCCTGCCGGCACCGAGGAGTTCGAGAAGGACCTTCACTGCCTTGCCCACACGCCCTACCGGACGGTCATGCTGGCCAAGGCGGAAACTGTCCAGCAGCTCGAAGCCCTGGACGGCTACAAAGTCATCGCGCTGTGTGAAACAGCGCTGGGAGTCCTCAACGCCTCCGCCATTGCCGCCGCCCCCAATGTGGTGGGCCTGATGTGGGGGGCAGAGGACCTGCTGGCATCGCTGGGCGGAACGTCCAGCAGGAAGTCCGACGGCGGCTACCGGGACGTGGCGCTGCACGCCCGTTCCGCCGTGCTGCTGGCTGCGCGCGCCCACGGCAAGGAAGCGGTGGACGCGGTGTACACGAACATCCCGGACCTTGCCGGGCTGGAGGTGGAAGCGGCCGACGCCGTCGCCTCCGGTTTCAGCTCCAAAGCGTGCATCCATCCGAGCCAGGCCGCCGTGGTCCGGGCCGCCTACGCACCCTCCGCCGCTGAAGTGGCGGACGCTGAAGCCCTCCTGGAGGCGGCAGCATCCGCCGGCTCCGGAGTGTTCAAGCACCAGGGAAAGATGATCGACGGCCCCATCCTCAAGCACGCGCAGGAAATCATCCGCCGCGCCCAGGCCATCGGGTAGCCGGCCCGCTCATCCCGGCCGCCCGGGCGACCGCCGCAGTGACAACGGCGGAATCGGCTCGTAGAGCAGCGTCCGCACCCAACGGTTCCCGGTCTGCCTGAACTCTTCCCGGCCGGCAAAGCGGTAGTGGTAGCTGCGCACGCGCACCCAGCGTGGCGGTGCGCCGTCGAACGGGTCATGGCGGAGGAGCCGCAGGGTCTGGCGGTCCGCCTCCAGCAGCTTTCCCAGGAAGGCATAGAACCATTCCTCGTGGACGGTCCTCAGCGGCAGGAACCACATCAGCCAGTCCAGCCGCAGGTGGTAGGGAGCCCATTGGCGGGGGAGCCTGCGGACGTCACCCGGCTTGCCCCTGAAGCCGTACTCACGCCAGTCGGAGGTGTCGTCCGGATCCTCGTCGAGGGTTCCCTCCACCACAATCTCGATCCGCTGCTTGGTCACGGTGCCAAATGCCCCATAAGTGTTGACCAGCTGCCACCGGTTGAAGCTGGCGTTCATCAGCTGGCGGCGGGAGAAAAGGTTGCGCAAAGGCCAGTAGCTGAGGACCACCAGCAGCAGCGTGGCCGCCAGGGTGAGGGCCAGCCACCACAGGGGAGCCTCCCTCTCGACGCCCGCCTGGCCGTGCCAGTCCAGGGGGATGGCCGGCAGCACGGCATGCGCAACGGGGTCGCTGACGGCGGCGAAGGCAAGCACGATGGCAATCCAGTTCAACCAGGCGAAGTTGCCGGTGGCCACCAGCCACAGCTGCGTGAAAATGACGATGCCCGCGGCCACGCTGGCGATCGGCTGGGGCGCGAACAGGAAGAACGGCACCACCAGCTGGGCGAAGTGGTTGCCGAGGACTTCAACCTTGTGCAGGGGCTTCGGCAGGAGGTGCGCCTGCCGGCTCAGCGGCCCCGGCATCGGCTGGGTCTCGTGGTGGTAGTACAGGGCCGTCAGGTCGCGCCATTCCCGGCCGCCGCGGATCTTGATCATCCCCGCACCGAATTCCAGGCGGAACACGAGCCACACGATCAGGATCAGGATGGTGCGCGGCGGGTCCGTCTGGTCCGAGCCCAGGAAGGCAACGGTGAAGCCGGCCTCCAGGAGCAGCATCTCCCATCCGAAGCCGTAGAACGTCTGCCCCACATTGACGATGGACATGTACAGCAGCCACAGGGCCAGGAACGCGATGAGCGGAACCCATGGCGGGCCCTGCTGCGGGATGCCGGCCACCAGCAGCGCCGACACCAGCAGCCCGGCGGCGCACACCCAGCGCAGCAGCCGGTCCGTGTACCGCCTGCGGAACAGGGTGGGCCGCCGCAGGCGGCTGAAGCCGGACAGGAAGTCAGGTACCGGGAGGAGGCCACGCTCACCCAGAAGCGCCGGGAACTGGTTCAGTGTGGACAGGAACGCAACGAAGTACAGGGCCGCCACGCCCCGCTGCAGTACCTGCCGGGCGAATTCGTATTCCGGCGCATCAAACCAGGAGAGCCAGTCCACGCAGTCCACGTTACGCCGACCCCCGCCAGGGAGGCCACAGGGGAATGCCACCGCGGGAGGCCACCGGGGAATGCCACTAGGATCGAGGGATGTTCGTGCTGGTGCTGGTCGCCGTTATTGCAGGCGCGCTGGCCCAGCGGATCGCGGGCCTGGGCTTTGGGCTGCTCGTTTCCCCGGTGCTGGTGGTGCTCCTGGGCCCTTTCGACGGCGTGATGATCATCAACCTTTGCGGCGCCACGTCGTCGCTCCTTATCCTCTCCCGGGTGTGGCGGCACGTGGCCTGGAAGAAGTACTTCGGGCTGGCGCTCGCAGCGTTGGCCGGCGTACTGCCCGGCGCCTGGCTGGCGAGTAATGTCCCGGAGGCCCCGCTGGAGATCTGCATCGGCGTCCTGCTCATCACCGCCCTGCTCGTGTCCCAGCGGCTGACCCGGAGTTCCTGGCGTGCCAGCGGCCCCGTCCCCATGGCATCCCTGGGGTTCTCCAGCGGCCTGATGAATGCCGCAGCGGGCGTAGGCGGTCCTGCCATTACGGCCTATGCCATTGCCACCCGCTGGGAGCAGAAGAGCTTCAGCGCCACCCTGCAGCCGTATTTCATCACCACCGGCTTCACGTCGCTGCTCAGCAAATACGTGCTGTCCGGCGGGCACGTGCCCGCGTTGGAAGGCTGGCAGTGGCTGGCGATCCTGGCGGCGATGGTGACGGGCATTGTTGCCGGCGACCTGCTGGCCGGCCGGGTGCGCCCCGCGTCCGCCCGCCGCATCGTCACGGTCATTGCCTACCTGGGTGCCGTGGCCACGCTGGCCAAGGGCCTGCTGGAACTCGTGGCTGCCTGAGTGCTTGGCCGGGTGCCCGGCCCGCACAAACATGTTTTGCTGGATCCATGACACGTGTGGCGGTAATAGGTGCAGGTATCGTCGGGCTGTCCGCAGCCCATTTCCTCCAGAAGGCAGGTGCGGACGTCACCGTCTACGAGTCCGGGACCCCGGGCTCAGGGCAGTCGGCCGGGGAGTCGAGGATCTTCCGGCACGCCCACGACGACGTCCGGCTGGCCGCGTTTGTGCGTCACAGCCGCGCCCTCTGGCGGGAGTGGGAGGCGGAGTTCGGCGTGGAACTGGTCTCCAGCGCCGGTGCGGTGGCTATCGGGGACAGCGTGGAGGACAAGCTCCGCGTTCTCAGCGGCCTGCCGGAAGTTCCCGTAAAGCTGCTGGCACCCGGACAACTTGCGGCCGCGCTGCCGATCCTCGCGGACTTCCAGGGCAAGGCGATGCTCGATGCCCACGGCGGGGCAATCCAGACCCGCGCCGCATTCGAGGCCCTGGCGGGCAAGCTCGGGGACGCCCTCGTGGCGGACCACGTCATGGCGGTCCGGCCCGCTGCCGGCCAGGGCGTGGAGGTCCGGACCGGGACCCGCGTGGACAGGTTCGACCACGCGGTCCTGTGCGCCGGGCGCGGCACGGCAGCCCTGGCACGGGGCGCCGGACTGGACATTCCTGTGGAACTCGCCGCGCACGCCCGCGTGACGTTCCGCGTGCGGGATGTCCAGCCCGCTCCGCTGCCAACATTCCAGGACGGCAGCGGGGTATTCGGGGAGACGGGCGTTTACGCGGCGCCCTCGGCCGACAACCTGCGCTACTCGGTGGGCCTGAGCGAAACAACCGAAGTGCGCCAGGACGGCAGCCTCGCCGACCCGGCGGCGCTGGAGTCGTTGGCGGCACGTGCGGCAGCCTACGTGCGGACCGCGCTCCCCGGCCTGGATCCCGTACCGGCCGGCTACGTCCACTGCTGGGTCACCCGGCTGCCGTGGGGCGATGACGGGGTGGGAATCTGGTCTGCCGGCAGCGTCAGCGCCGTGGCCGGGCACAACCTCTTCAAGCAGGCACCGGCACTGGGCGAGGCGCTGGCGGAAACAGCACTGTCCGGCGTCGTGCCCGCTGTGCTGCGGCCTGAATCACAGCTCGGAAAGTCCTGAACGGCCGGGCAGCACGGTGCGGGATACTTAAGCAATGCAGCCACGCAGAATCGTCCTCCTCGGATCCACCGGTTCCATCGGCACCCAGGCGATTGACGTCGTCGACGGCGCCCCGCACCTTTTCGAGGTGGTGGCCCTCAGCGCCGGGGGAGGCAACCTGGAGCTCCTCGCCCGCCAGGCAGTGCACACCGGCGCGTCCGTGATCGGCATTGCCGGCGGTGACCCCGGAAAGCTGGCATCGCTGGTGGCCGACGCTGCCGCGGCGGCGGGAAAGCCCGGCTACCGGCCGGAGATCATCGCCGGACCGGACGCCTCCACGCAGGTCGCCGGCGTCGAGGCGGACGTGGTGCTCAACGGAATTACCGGATCGATCGGACTGGCCCCCACGCTGGCCGCCCTGCGCTCCGGCGCCACACTGGCCCTGGCCAACAAGGAATCCCTCATTGTGGGCGGATCGCTGGTGAAGGCTGCCGCCCGGGAAGGGCAGATCGTACCCGTCGACTCCGAGCATTCAGCCATCGCCCAGTGCCTGCGCTCGGGCTCGGCCGGGGAAGTGGAAAAACTCATCCTGACCGCCTCCGGCGGTCCCTTCCGCGGCAGAAACAGGGACGAACTGCACGGGGTCACCCCGCAGGAAGCCCTGGCCCACCCCACCTGGGACATGGGCGTCATGGTCACCACCAACTCGGCCACGCTCGTCAACAAGGGCCTGGAAGTCATCGAGGCGCACCTGCTCTTCGACGTGCCGCTCGACCGGATCGACGTGGTGGTCCATCCCCAGTCCGTGGTGCACTCCATGGTGCAGTTCATCGACGGTTCCATCATCGCCCAGGCATCCCCGCCGGACATGCGCCTCCCCATCGCGCTGGGACTGGGCTGGCCGGACCGGGTGCCCAAAGCCGCCGCTGCCTGCGACTGGACGCGCGCGGCCACCTGGACCTTCGAGCCACTGGACACGGAAGCCTTTCCCGCCGTCGGACTCGCCAAACACGCAGCGGGGCTGGGCAGCACGTTCCCCGCCGTGTTCAACGCCGCGAACGAGGAAGCCGTCACAGCCTTCCACGCCGGGCGCATCAGGTTTACCGACATTGTGGACACGATCGATGCCGTCCTCAGCGAACACCCAGGGTCCTCCGGGCTGACGGTGGAGTCAGTGCTGGATGCTGAAAGCTGGGCACGTGCCCGCGCCAACGAACGTTTAGCAGTCAGAAGTCTCTAGGAAGCAGCAGCACGTCAATGACCCCCGTCCTCCTTTTTGTCCTCGGCGTCGTCTTTGTGGCGATCGGCATTGCCGTGTCCATTGCGCTGCACGAAGTGGGGCACCTGGTGCCCGCCAAGCTGTTCAAGGTCCGCGTCACCAAATACATGATCGGCTTCGGCCCCACCCTCTGGTCCAGGCGGAAGGGTGAAACCGAATACGGTGTGAAGGCCATCCCGCTGGGTGGCTTCGTGTCCATGATCGGCATGTACCCGCCCAACAAGGACGACGGCTCCGTCCGCCCCTCCAGCACCGGCATGTTCCAGACCCTGGCCACCGAAGCCCGGTCCATGGCCCACGAGGAAGTGGGGCCGGGTGACGGGAAGCGGGTGTTCTACCGGCTGCCGGTCTGGAAGAAGGTCATCGTGATGCTGGGCGGTCCGGCCATGAACATGGTCCTCGGCGTGCTCCTCACCGCTGTCCTGCTCATGGGCTTTGGCGTGGCCACAGCCACCACCACCATCTCCGAGGTGTCCAAATGCCAGGTGGCGGCTGGGGAGACCGTGGACCCGGATTCGGCGGATTGCCAGCCCACGCCCGCTGCCGCGGCCGGCCTCAGGCCCAACGACAGGATCACCTCCTTCGACGGCAAAGCCGTGACCGGCTGGGACCAGCTGACGGAATGGATCCGGGCCTCCGCAGGGCGCGAGGTGGGCATTACCGTTGAGCGGGACGGCGCCCAGGTGTCCACCACGGTGACCCCGGTGCTGTCGGCCCGGCCCGTCATCGGGGCGGACGGCCGCCAGGAAACGGACGACGCCGGCACCCTCCGCTACCAGGACGTCGGCTTCCTCGGCATCGGCTCCCAGACCGAACTTGTGGCCCAGCCGGCGTCGTCCGTCCTGCCCATGGCGGGGGAGAACATCCGCCAGGTGGCAGGCGTAGTGTTCAACCTGCCGGCCCGCGTGGTGGGTGTGGCAAAGGCTGCCTTCAGCGAGGAACCCCGCGACCCCAACGGCCCCATCAGCGTGGTGGGCGTAGGACGCGTCGCCGGGGAAGTGGCCGCCATGGAAGAAATCCCGGTGCAGTCCCGGCTGGCCGCACTGATCGGGCTGCTGGCGGGCCTGAACTTCGCACTCGCTGTCTTCAACCTGATACCGCTGCTGCCCCTCGACGGCGGCCACGTTGCCGGTGCCCTGTACGAGGGGGCGCGGCGCCAGGTGGCCAAGCTGTTTGGCAAACCCGACCCGGGCGCGTTCGACATCGCCAAGCTGCTGCCTGTGACCTACGTGGTGGCCGCCCTGCTGATGGGCATGAGCGCCCTCCTCATCTACGCCGACATCGTGAAGCCGGTGAACCTCTTCGGCTGACACTGGGTCCTCCATCCGGAGGGACGCCGTGCAGCCACTTCAGGAAGGGCGCCCACATGAATCCGCAGGACACCGGCCGCTGGATCCGCGCGGGACTGTGGGTGCTGCCTGCATCCTGGCTTCTCACCGCATGGTCTTCCCTGGAGCCCCAGCCGGACCAGGAGATTGACCCCGTAGCCTGGGCCCGGTTCGTCAGTTCGGACTCCTACCAGGTCAGCCATCTCGTCGGCAGTACGGGAGGCACCCTCCTGGCGGTCTTCGGGCTCTTTGCGCTGGGCTGTTTTCTGGCGGGCAGCCGGTCAGGACGCCTGGCGCTGGCGGCAATGGTCATGGCGGTTGCCGGTACCACGCTGCTGTTGGTGCCTGCAGTTATTTCCACCTTCGTGACTCCGGCAGTGGGCAGGGCTTACCTGGCGGGAAACCAGGATGTCATGCAGCTTGAGTTCCCAGGATCGATGTCGGCGGCGTTTATGGCCGGGCTCCTGCTTGCTTTTGCCGGGACTGTCCTGCTCGGCGTCGCGGCCTGGCGTTCACGCATGCTCCCGCGGTGGGCAGGAGCACTGTGGGTGGCCGGCGCCGTCGTGTTTTATGCCCTCGGGGTGGTCATGGGGCTGGCAACAACGGGGAGCAGCCTGCCCACCCAAAGCGCCGGAGCTGCGCTGCTGGCCGTGGCCGCCGGTGGGATTGCCTGGCGTGGTACCCGGAAGGGGCGGGAGTTGCCTCCTGCAGGGTGACTGGCAAAAATCAGCCTATTTCGACTGATATTAAATAATCAGCCAGATATGTTTGATTAGCGATACTCACCTGCGTACGGTTAGGGCATGTACGTCCTCACCATCGACCAGCAGGGCAGCACCTCCGATATCGACCGCGTCCCGGAACTGATCGCCGCCTTGCGGAACCTTACGCCCGTGCCCTTCGAGCGTTCAGTCGGCGATGAACTCCAGGGAGTGGTGGAACAGGCTGCCGATGTGGTGGATGTGGCACTGCACGCGCTCCGCGACGGGCACTGGTATGTGGGCATAGGAATCGGGGCGGTGGGGCTGGCACCCGGTGCCAGCCCGCGCGAGGGCTCCGGCAGCGGCTTCGTGGCGGCCCGCAAAGCCGTGGAACTCGCCAAGGGCGCCGCCGGCCAGGTTCCGTTGTCAGTGGTGTCCGGCACCATGGTCCGCAGCAAGGATCTTCAAGCCCACGCCGGGGAGGACGCCATGGCCAGCGCCAATGCCCAGGCGGTGCTCCGCCTGATCGGACGCCTGGTGCAGCAGCGCACCCAGGCTCAGTGGCGGGTGGTGGACCGGCTGCGGGCCATCCAGGGTGAAGCCAGGCATGGCAGCCAGAAGCAGGTTTCCCGGGAGTTGGGAATAACCGAACAGTCGGTGAGCCGTGCCGTGCTGCGGTCCGGGTGGCAGGAAGAATGGGCGGCGAGGCCGGCAGCCGCCATGCTGCTGGACTACGCCCACTCCCTGGCCGCCCGCACTTCAACGGAAGGAAACCAGTGAACGCACTCTGGATTACGGTTGCGCTGCTCGTTGCCGGATTCGCCGGGTGGCCAGTCACCGCACTGGTGTTCCGGTTGGCAAGGACCATCGATGACAGGGCAGACGCAGCCAAGGCTGCGGAGGATGCCACAAGGGCCGCCGAGGATCCGTCCGCGGATGTGACGGTTGACCTGCCGCCAGCCGGAGGGTCCCAGGGTGTCGATGGCGAGCTGACCGCAGCCGCCGATGCGCCGCCGTCGGGTTCTGCCGGCTCCGGACCGGCCGCTCCCACCCAGCGGATCCTTCGGGGCGGTGCCATCATCGGCATCCTCGAGCGGCTGGGGGTGTGCCTTGCCATCCTTACCGGCCAGCCGGTGGCCATCGCCTACATCGTGGCCATCAAGGGCCTGGGCCGGTTCGCGGAGCTCAAGGAAACACCGGTGGCGGCTGAACGGTTCATTATTGGAACGCTCACGTCCATGCTGTGGGCGGCAGGAACAGCCGCAGCCATCAAGGTCCTCTTCCTTGCCTGAGCCAGGGCACCCTGTTCCGTTGCCGCACCGCCCCTCCGGCCAGGCGAGTCCACACTCCGGATGGGTGCGAAGCCAGGCAGGGAGATAGGGTAGCGGTATGACAGTTTTTGCCGTTGAGTACGTTTATGCCGCCGATTCTACAGAAGCCCGCAACGAGGCCCGGCCAGCGCACCGCGAATGGCTCGCGGGCCTGGCGGAGGATGGAGCAGTCCTTGCCAGCGGTCCTTACGGTGACGGCGCGGGAGCGCTCCTGATCTTCAAGACAGCAGACGAGGCCGCCCTCAACTCGATCCTTAAGCAGGATCCCTTCGCCGCTGCCGGAGTCATCGCCGGGACACGCATCACGGAGTGGTCACCCATCATCGGCGTGCTCGCCGGCCTCACCGCCTAAGCCGCCTCCCTTTTTCAATCTCTAGGAGTCCACGTGACCTCGGTCAGCCTGGGAATGCCCTCAGCACCGCCACCCGTCCTTGCCCCCCGCCGCAAGACCCGGCAGATCAAAGTCGGTTCCGTGGGCGTGGGATCTGACTCGCCCATCAGCGTGCAGTCCATGACCACCACCCCCACCACGGACATCAACGCCACCCTGCAGCAGATTGCGGAACTGACAGCGTCCGGCTGCGACATCGTTCGCGTCGCCTGCCCTTCCGCTGACGATGCCGAGGCACTGCCCATCATTGCCCGGAAGTCGCAGATCCCGGTGATTGCGGACATCCACTTCCAGCCCAAGTACGTCTTCGCGGCGATCGAGGCCGGCTGCGCGGCAGTGCGCGTCAACCCGGGCAACATCCGCAAGTTCGATGACCAGGTCAAGGAAATCGCAGCTGCCGCCCGCGACCACGGGACGTCCATCCGCATTGGCGTGAACGCCGGATCCCTGGAACCGGGCATCCTCAAGAAATACGGCAAGGCCACCCCCGAAGCCCTCGTGGAATCTGCTGTCTGGGAAGCGTCCCTCTTCGAGGAGCATGGTTTCCACGACTTCAAGATCTCGGTCAAGCACAACGACCCCGTCATCATGGTGGCGGCCTACGAGATGCTGGCGGAAAAGGGCGACTGGCCCCTGCACCTTGGCGTCACCGAGGCCGGCCCGGCGTTCCAGGGCACCATCAAGTCGGCCACGGCCTTCGGCGCGCTCCTGTCCAAGGGCATCGGCGACACCATCCGGGTATCCCTCTCGGCCCCGCCGGTAGAGGAAATCAAGGTGGGAAACCAGATCCTGCAGTCCCTCAACCTGCGTCCCCGCAAGCTCGAAATCGTCTCCTGCCCCTCCTGCGGCCGTGCCCAGGTGGACGTGTACACGCTGGCCGAGCAGGTCACTGCCGGGCTCGAGGGAATGGAGATTCCGCTGCGCGTAGCCGTCATGGGCTGCGTGGTGAACGGACCCGGTGAAGCCCGCGAAGCCGACCTCGGTGTTGCCTCGGGCAACGGCAAGGGCCAGATCTTTGTGAAGGGCGAGGTCATCAAGACTGTCCCCGAGAGCCAGATTGTTGAGACACTGATCGAAGAGGCCATGCGTATCGCGGAAGAGATGGGGGAGGCCGATGGCGAAGATGCTGTCAAGGGTAGCCCCGTGGTTAGCGTCTCGTAAGGACGTCCCCGACCCGCCGGGGATTTCCGTCCGCACCCTTGACGGGGACGACACTGCTGCCCTGGTACTCCTGGCGCAGCGTGATCCGGTCTCCAACGTGTTCATCCTCGCGCACCTGCGCGCAGCCGGCACCGCCGCTCCCACCAGCGGCGGTGCCGGTGTCCTGGGCGTGTTCGACGACGGCATCCTGGCCGGTGCGTGCTGGGCCGGAGCCAACCTGGTGCCGGTCCAGCTTGATCCCACCCTGGCCGGAGTGGTGGCTGCCGCCGCGAACAGGTCCGGACGCCGCTACGCATCCGCCTTCGGGCCGGCCACCGCAGTGCTCGCGCTGCACGCGGAGCTTGTTGAACTGGGACACCGTGCGCACGAAGTCCGCCCAGACCAGCCGTTGATGACCATCACGGAGCCGCCCTCCGTGGAGCCGAACCCGGGGCTGGGGCGTGGAAACCTGGCGGACTTCGACCGCATCCTGCCGGCCTGCGCCGCCATGTTCGAAGAGGAAGTGGGGTATTCACCCTTCCTGGGCGGCAGGGAATTCTACAGCCGCCGCGTGGAAGGGCTGATCCGGCAGGGCCACTCCCTGGTGCACCTGAACGAAGCCCGCGAGGTGGTGTTCAAGGCCGAGCTCGGTGCCGTCACCTCCGAGGTCACGCAGATCCAGGGTGTCTGGATGAACCCGGTGTACCGGGGCCAGGGCCTGAGCGCCGGGTACATGGCTTCGGTGGTGGAGCAGGCACGGAAGATCGCGCCCGTCACCAGCCTCTACGTCAACGGCTTCAACACCCGGGCGCGGGCAACCTACGAGCGGGTGGGCTTCAACCAGGTGGGGACCTTCGCGACCGTGCTCTTCTAGGCGATTGAGGTGTCCGTTGATGGCAGGAAAATGGGAAGCACTTGTCATCGTGCGCTGCATCACATAGGTTCGATCTAGCTGCGCTGGAGTGGCGTGGGCGGTCTCACCAGTCCTCACCAGTACTTGGGCGATAACGGCGTCGAGCCACGCCCGGATGCGATGACCAGCCTCTTGGGGGGCCAGGGGCTTTGCATGTCCGGGCGTGGCTCAACTGCGTTCCAGGGTGTTTTGTCTGCCGGGCGGCGCCCCTCACAACCGGGCCGCCGGAAAGGCCCCCGCAAGCCGGTAGATTAGTACCCAGACGAAATGCCCGGCCTGCTGTTGCTCCAGCACCTCCCCAGAAACGGATACCCACCCGTGGTTACAAGACTGTCCCAGCTGTTCCTGCGCACCCTGCGTGAAGATCCCGTCGACGCCGAAGTGGCAAGCCACCGGCTCCTGGTCCGCGCAGGCTACATCCGCCGCGCCGCCCCGGGCATCTACACCTGGCTGCCGCTGGGATTGAGCGTGCTCCGCAAAGTGGAAGCCATCATCCGGGAGGAGATGGCCGGCATTGGGGCGCAGGAAGTCCATTTCCCGGCCCTCCTGCCCCGCGAACCGTATGAGGCCACCAACCGCTGGACCGAGTACGGCGAGGGACTGTTCCGGCTCCAGGACCGCAAGGGTGCCGACTACCTGCTGGCCCCCACCCACGAGGAAATGTTCACCCTGCTGGTCAAGGACCTGTACTCGTCCTACAAGGACCTCCCGCTGAGCCTCTACCAGATCCAGAACAAGTACCGTGACGAGGCCCGTCCCCGGGCGGGCCTCCTGCGCGGACGCGAGTTCATCATGAAGGACTCCTACTCGTTCGACGTTGACGACGCCGGCCTGGACGCCAGCTACGCCGCCCACCGCGGTGCCTACCTGCGCATCTTCGAGCGCCTGGGCCTGGAGGTCATTCCCGTTACCGCGACGGCCGGTGCCATGGGCGGGTCCAAGAGCGAGGAATTCCTGCACCCGACGGACATCGGCGAGGACACGTTCGTGCGCTCCGCAGGCGGCTACGCAGCCAACGTTGAGGCCGTCACCACGGTTGTCCCGGCGGACATCGACTTCAGCGCGGCCCCCGCCGCCGAAGTCCGCGACACCCCGGACACGCCCACCATCGACACGCTGGTGGCCGCCTCCAACCAGATCGCGCACCGCAGCGAGGCCGACGGCGGCGCGTGGACTGCCGCCGACACGCTGAAGAACGTGGTGCTCGCCGTCACCCTGCCCACCGGAGAGCGCCAGCTGGTAGTCATCGGCGTACCGGGCGACCGCGGCGTGGACCTGAAGCGCGTTGAGGCAAACATCGGCTCGTTCCTGCCCATCGGCGGGGAGATCGGCCTGGAAGCGGCCAACGACGACGACCTCAAGAAGCAGCCGCTCATCGTCAAGGGATACCTTGGTCCCGGCCTGTCACTTGACGAGCCCCTGCTGGGCGCCGAAAGCGCAACGAAGCTCCTGTACCTGGTGGACCCCCGCGTGGTCCGCGGCACCTCCTGGATCACCGGCGCCAACGAGGCCGGCAAGCACGTCTACGGCCTGGTGGCCGGACGCGACTTCACGTGGGACGGCGTCATCGAGTGCACCGACGTCCGCGAAGGCGACCCCGCCCCGGACGGTTCCGGCCCGCTGGAGACTGCCCGCGGCATCGAGATGGGGCACATCTTCCAGCTCGGCCGCAAGTACGCAGAAGCCCTGGAACTGAAGGTCCTGGACCAGAACGGCAAGCAGGTCACCGTCACCATGGGCTCCTACGGTGTCGGTGTCACCCGGGCCGTTGCAGCACTGGCCGAGTCGAACCACGACGCCAGGGGACTCGTCTGGCCGCGGGCTGTTGCCCCGGCCGATGTCCATGTCGTCGCGGTGGGCAAGGGCGAGGAGATCTTCGCAACCGCAGAGCGGCTCGCAGCCGAACTTGAGGCAGCGGGGCTCGACGTCCTCCTCGACGACCGGCCCAAGGTATCGCCCGGGGTCAAGTTCGGGGACGCGGAACTGGTGGGCGTTCCCACCATCCTGGCTGTCGGACGCGGCCTGGTGGACGGCGTTGTGGAGATCAAGGACCGCCGCAGCGGCGACGCCGAGAACGTGGCGGTGGACAAGGCTGTTGACTACGTAGTCAACGCTGTCCGCACCAACTGACGCAACGGTGGAGTTCGGACTCGAATCCCTCGGGCTGGCAACTCTCCTTTTGATCGTGCTGGCCGGCTTTGCCGCCGGATGGGTTGACGCAGTGGTGGGCGGGGGCGGGCTGATCCAGCTCCCGGCCCTGCTGCTGGTCCCTGGGATCACCCCCGTCCAGGCGCTGGCCACGAACAAAATGGGGTCCATCTTCGGTACCGCCACGAGCGCCGCCACCTACTACCGGCGGGTTGGGCCCGACCTGAAGACGGCCCTGCCCATGGCGGTAATTGCCCTGGCGGGCAGCTTTGGCGGTGCCGTCCTGGCGGCAAACCTGCCCGCCAGCGTGTTCAAGCCCATCATCGTCACGGCGCTGGTCGCCGTCGCGCTTTTCACAGCCCTGAAACCGGACGTCGGCGGCATCACCGCGCTGCGCCACGATGGCCACAAGCACTATGTGGTGGCCTGCCTGATCGGAGCCGTCATAGGTTTCTACGACGGCCTCATCGGGCCGGGGACGGGCTCTTTCCTGGTCATCGCGCTGGTCTCGGCCATGGGGTATGCCTTCCTTGAGGCCAGCGCCAAGGCAAAAATCGTCAACATGGCCACCAACGCGGGGGCACTGCTGTTTTTCCTGCCCCACGGGTCCATCCTGTGGGGCGTGGGCCTGCTGCTGGGGGCGGCGAACATGGCCGGCGGTTACCTGGGCGCCAGGACGGCCGTGAAGCAAGGGAGCCGGTTCGTCAGGGTGGTCTTCCTGCTGGTGGTGTCGGCATTGATCATTAAGCTCGGCTACGACGTCTGGCAGGAAAACTTCGCCTGATATTGCCCGTCACCAGGGCCTCGTGGGCGCTGGCAGTGGGGCGTAGCATGCAGGTATGTCACACGGCGACGACGACTACGTCCGTGCCCTGGCGGCGGCGGTACGGCACTCCACCGCCTGGCTGCGAAGCCTTCCCGGCCGGCGGGTGGGACCGGCGGCGGCAGCCCACGACCTCACGGATTCCTTCGGCGGGCCGATGCCCCGGGGCGGCATGCCCGCCGAGGATGTGGTGGACCTCCTGGCAAGGACGGCGGAACCGGGTCTGATGGCCATGCCCTCCGGCCGGTTCTTCGGCTGGGTGATCGGCGGGACCCTGCCTGCCGCCCTCGCTTCGGACTGGCTGGTCAGCGCCTGGGACCAGAACGCCGGGCTCCGGTATGCCACCCCGGCCATGGCAGCGATCGAGGAGAGCGCAGGCCACTGGCTCCTGGAGTT
Organism: Pseudarthrobacter sp. NCCP-2145; assembly: GCF_023708005.1. Taxonomy (NCBI): domain Bacteria; kingdom Bacillati; phylum Actinomycetota; class Actinomycetes; order Micrococcales; family Micrococcaceae; genus Pseudarthrobacter; species Pseudarthrobacter sp. NCCP-2145. The sequence goes on from NZ_BRCG01000025.1 coordinate 64,380, forward strand.
GCTGGGGCTCCCGTCCGGTGCCGACGTGGGCTTTGTTACCGGTGCCACCATGGCCAACTTCACGGGCATGGCCGCCGCACGGTGGCGGTTGCTTGCGGACGCCGGCTGGGACCTGGACCGCGACGGGCTGTTTGGCGCTCCGCGGATCCGCTGTCTGGTGGGGCGGGAACGGCATGACACCGTGGACCTCGGCCTCCGCTACCTGGGCCTGGGCAAGCCCGCGGTAGTGGATGCCGACAGCCAGGGACGGTTGATCCCGGGAGCTTTGGACGCGCTACTGGCTGAAGGGTCGGGCCCCGCATTGGTCTGCCTGCAGGCGGGAAACCTCCATTCGGGCGCCTTTGATCCCTTCCCCGAAGCGATCCGTGTTGCCCGGAAGCATGGCGCATGGGTGCACATCGACGGCGCGTTCGGCCTGTGGGCAGCGGCAGCGCCCGAGCTGCGGAGCCTGACCCGCGGTTACGAGGAGGCTGATTCGTGGGGCACCGATGCCCACAAGACGCTCAACGTGCCTTACGACTGCGGCATAGCCATCGTCAGGGACGCTTCAGCCCTCCGTTCGGCCATGGGCCTGCACGCCAGTTACCTGGTGCACGACGCCGAAGGGCCCGGCGATCCGTTCGAGAAGGTCCCCGAACTGTCGCGGCGCGCACGCGGCGTGCCCGTCTGGGCGGCGCTGAAGAGCCTCGGCAGCGACGGCGTCGCAGCACAGGTGCGGGGGCTGGCTGCGGCTGCCGCGGACATCGCAGCAGGCCTCGCCGGGGAAGAGGGCGTGGAGGTACTGAACGACGTCGGCTATACCCAGGTGTGCCTGGCATTCGGCGACGACGCGACCACCCGCGCAGTGACCGCGCGGATCATCGCCGATGGCAGGGTGTGGATGTCCGGCTCCCGCTGGCGGGACCGGGACATCCTGCGCGTCTCGGTCAGCAACTGGCATACCTCGGAAGACGAGGTCCGGACTGCCGTGGACGCGGTCAAAGCCGCGTTCTCCGCCGTGCGCGGCGGCTGACCGCTGCATAGTGCCCACCGCCCGGTGTGCAGGAGAAAGCCGTGCCCGGTTGGGTATTACGTGCCGGGCATCTGGCCGGGCTCCGGCAGTGCATGGGCAGGCGGCAGTCCCTCCAGGGTGCGGCCGGCGAGGGTGCTGGCAACCCAGAGTGACCGCGCCAGGTCGCCGCGGTGGCCTGGCTGCCCGACGTACCCCAGCGCGTTTGCCACCTCCCTGGCAAGGGCCCACTCCCGCGCGGCGTCAGGGTCAAGCCCGGCAGCGGCGCTGAAGTCCGCGCAGCGCTGCCGCAGGCCGGATTCAGGCTGGTTCAGCGGCAGCTCCTGCAGCCGGTTCCACAACAGCGGCGCCAGGCCGAACTCCGCTTCGCCGACCATGGGCTGCGGATCGATGGCGGCGAAGGCTTCAGCCATTGGCCTCCCAGCCGTTGCCTCACCATCCGGCCTGGCCAGGATGTTGAGGAAGTGCAGGTCCGTGTGGACCAGGACGTCCCGCCCCGAGCGGCGCCCCACCGCGCCCCGCGTCTGGCACACCTCAAGCGCCGCTTCCAGCAGCCACCGTGGAAAGGGGCGGCCGAGCTGTTCCCAGTCCGCGGGGAGGTCGTCGCTCCACTGTTCGGCGCGAGCGGCAATGTGCTCGAATTCCCGCCACTGCGGCCGGTCGTCCGGAACAAGGCTCAACTGCCGCACAAGCCCGCCCCACACGGCCGCGGCGTCAGCCATGGGGACGCTAGCCAGGGAGCGCACTGCGTCCAGCCTTTCGAGGAGCATGGAACAGGTGCCGGCGTCGGCCGCCAGCAGTGCGACGGCGCCGTGCCCGCCCCATAACGCCAGCGCATGCCGCTCAACGCGCGCTTCCTCGTGCGGGAAGGCGATCTTGAGGGCTGCGGGCCGGCCGTCCTCCCGGCGTACCGGTACCACTACCGCGCCGTGGCCGTTCCACGGCAGTGAGCCAGGGGCGAGGTCCGGCACGAGCCGCCACCGCTCCAGCAGGCCCGCAGTGACGCCGGGCAGGGAAGCGAGCCACTCCCGTCCGGCGGCGGTGCGGGCGTAGCGCACGGAAAGGTCCGGCGGGACTGGTACTGCCGTTGGCTGGCTCATCAGTCCCAGCCTAGGTGCATCGGGCCCTGCCGTGTGGCCTGCACGCATCAGCGGACGGCAGGTTCCCTACACGACACCCGTGGCGCCGAGCATGGTGCCAATGCTGAAGGTGGCAGCGAGTGCCAGGGCGCCGCCCACCACCACCCGGACTGCTGCCCGGGTTTTCGACCCGCCGCCAATCCAGGCACCCAGCGTCCCTGTCAGCGCCAGTGCCACCAGGACAGCGGCGAAGGTCAGGGGAACCCGGATCCCGGGCGGGGGGAGAAGGATCGCCAGCATCGGCAGTATGGCGCCGATGACAAAAGCCACGGCCGAGGCGAAGGCTGCGTGCCACGGACTCACGATGTCCGTCTCGTCGATGTTGAGTTCGGCGGAAAGGTGCGCCGCCAGGGCGTCGTGGGCTGTGAGCTCCTCAGCGACCTTCCCGGCCGTTTCCGGGCTGAGGCCCTTGGCCTGGTAGATGGCGGTGAGTTCGGCGAGTTCCTCTTCCGGTTCCTCGGCCAGCTCCCGGCGTTCCTTCTCGATCAGGGCCCGCTGGCTGTCGCTTTGGCTGCTCACGGAGACGTACTCGCCGAGTGCCATGGACACCGCTCCGCCCACCAGCCCGGCGGCGCCGGCGGCGAGGATGGGACCCGTTTCGGAAGTAGCTCCTGCCACACCCACCACGATCGCCGCGACCGAGACAATGCCGTCGTTTGCGCCCAGGACACCCGCCCGGAGCCAGTTCAGCCGTTGGGCGATGTCTGTTCCATGCGGTTCAGTCTCCATATGGCGGCGGAGTTCGGGGCTCGCGGCGTCCGTGCCCGCAGGCTGGGACGGGTCCTGTGCATCCATGCCTTCAGCAAACCATCAGAACCCCGCCGGGGCCACCCCCTCGGCAGGCCGCCGCCATGGCCCACGGGAGTTCACGTTCCGGTGGATGCGGGAGCAGGGCTGGCCGGAAGCTCCGGAAGCCGGTCCTCGTCGAGCGGGAGGCCGGGAACCGGCCCTACACCGCCGTCCCAGTGGGCAGCGCGCCGTGCGGCGGACTGCAGGGCGGCGATCGCCCAGCTCCGCAGCCCGCCGTCGGCCTGCGCAATGACATCCCCGTAGGCGGACAGCGACGCAACTTCCAGGCGGGCCAGTCCGTCGCGGGGGTTCGCGAGGAAGCCCGGGTCCAGCACGAAGCCCGGCGGCTGCGCGGGCGGGGCGCTGCAGGCGGCACGGGTGTGCGCCGCGGCCTGGGCAGCGAGTTCCCGGTGCTGCCCCAGGAAGGCCTCCGCTGCCGGAGCATCGCCAGCGCCAAGGCGGGGGAGTGCAGCCTGGTAGGCGTAGAGGCCCTGCTGCTCGGCCGCCACAGCTGCGGACAACGCACTGCCCAGTACAGCAGACATGCCCGCGGCAGATGGTTCCTGCCCTGCGGCAGCGGGTGCCGGAAGGATTGACGGACAGGCTGACGCCGTAGAATCGCTCGCCGGCGCGCCCGCGGCCGGAGAAACTGCCGCACCGGCATGGGGAAGCGTTTCCGCGGGGACGCCCGCGGCGGCGGCAAGGTCCTCCGCCGCGAGCAGCTGGGCGGTGCCGGCACCGGCCAGCAGCCGTGCCATCCCGCCGTCGGCCGTTGCCGCATCGGTCAGGCGCTGGACACCACTGGCCGAGAGCGCGGAAGCCAGCCCTGCGAGCGTGGGCTCCGCCGTCGTTGCCGCCCCGGCGGCCGGACCGGACTGGCCGGACGGCAGCGTAGTGGCAGACGCCGGGTCATCCTCCGCGGCGGAAGGATCTGCCGGCGAAAGGAGGGCGCGGGCCTGCAGGGTCAGCAATGTCACAGTCTTGTCCGCGGCGGCCGGGCCTGCGCCGCCGCCTGCTGCCGCGCTGGCTGAAAGCCGCCCGGCCGCAGCACGCAGATCCAGCGAATCCTGCAGGGCGGCCGCCCTGGCCTGCTCGGAGAACGGGGGATCCGCGGGCGCCGGCGGATCAGCGGGAATCAGCGAGAAGCCCAGGCTGAGCACAACCAGGGCTGTGAAGGAAATAACGGCGTACCGGAAATAGCGCAGCTTTGGGCGGTTTTCCGGATCGTCTTCTTTCACAACAGACCATGGTGTCACGACGCCGGGGGATCCCCGCCCCACCGGACCGGTAAAATAGCTACGCTAGTACACACAACATCATCTATAAGGGAGGCGGCGCGGCATCGTGAGCAACGCAGAAGCCACGGCTTCATCAGACCAAACCGGAACGGGTAAGGCTGAAGCCGCCCCCGCACACAACCCGGAAGCTGACCGGCTCCGCGCACTCCTTGAACCCGCGGTCCAGGCCAACCGCCTTTACCTGGAAGACGTGGCCATCGTGGCCGGTTCCCACCGGGTAGTCCACGTCGTGGTGGACCTTCCGCAGGAGGAAACCGGCGGCGTCAGCCTTGACGTCATCGCCGACATCTCAAAAATCCTCTCCGACGTCCTGGACAACGATCCCGGAGACGACGGCCGGCCCTATGACCTTGAGGTGTCCTCTCCCGGCGTCGGGCGCCCGCTGACGGAACCGCGGCACTGGCACCGGGCCAAGGGCCGCATGGCCAGGATCAACGTTGTCCAGGGCGAGAACGTCATGGGCCGGATCACGTCGGTGGACGGTGACGGAGTCACCATCGTGCCGGAGATCGCCGTGAAAAAGGGCATGAAGCCCAAACAGGGCGACCCCATAAAACTTCCTTTCGACAGGATCCGCAACGGAAAAGTCGAGATCGAATTCAGCCACCTCAATGGGGATGGTCTGGAACCTGGACACAATGGACCTTCTGAGGAGGCCTGATGGATATTGACATGAGCGCACTGAGACTTCTGGAGCGTGAGCGTGAAATCCCGCTGGACCTCCTGATCCCCACCATTGAGCAGGCGCTCCTGGTGGCGTACCACAAGTCGCCCGGCGCCTTCGAAAAGGCCCGTGCCGAGCTGGACCGCAAGAGCGGCCATGTGACCATCTGGGCTGTGGAGATTGACGACGACGGCGCCCCCATCGGCGAGTTCGAGCACACTCCCGAAGGCTTCGGCCGGATCGCTGCCAGCACCGCACGCCAGATCATCCTGCAGCGCCTGCGCGACGTTGAGGACGACAACGTCCTGGGCGAGTTCAAAGGCCGTGAGGGCGAACTGGTCTCCGGCACCATCCAGCAGGGCAACAACCCGCACATGATCCAGGTCAACCTGGGTTCCGTGGAGGCGCTGCTGCCGCCGCCGGAGCAGGTTCCCGGGGAAAAGTACATCCACGGCAACCGGCTGCGTGCGTTGGTTATCGACGTCCACCGCGGCTCCAAGGGCCCGTCCGTCACCCTGTCCCGGTCCCACCCGGGCCTCGTCCGCAAGCTCTTCGAACTCGAAGTGCCCGAAATTGCGGACCGCTCGGTCGAGATCGTTGCCCTGGCCCGCGAAGCCGGCCACCGCACCAAGATTGCCGTCAAGGCAAACGTTCCCGGCATCAACGCCAAGGGTGCCTGCATCGGCGAAATGGGATCCCGGGTCCGCGCCGTGATGACCGAACTGAACGACGAAAAGATCGACATCGTCGACTTCAGCGAGAATCCGGCTACCTTCATCGCCAGCGCCCTTTCGCCGTCGCGCGTGAATTCGGTCACCATCACGGATGAAGCCACGCGTTCGGCGCGCGTGGTGGTCCCGGACTACCAGCTGTCCCTGGCCATCGGCAAAGAGGGCCAGAACGCCCGGCTGGCGGCCAAGCTGACCGGATGGCGGATCGACATCGTGTCCGACGCCGCGGCTGCCCGCGATAACTGAACAGATTTCGACGCCCTCCCGTCCTCGAATCGCACGCGCAGTTTCGGGCAGACAGGCCGGGAGGGGCTAGAATAGTAAAGACCGCGCCTAACGGCCGGCAGCCGTGCGCCCTGGGCGTGCCCCATTCCGTTCACACCGGAGGAAGGCCGTCCGAGGCCAGCAGATATGAACGTCAGGAAGATGACCGTGCCAGTAGCAAGCGGGAATCAGCCGGAGCGTACCTGCATCGGATGCCGGAAGAAGGGTGCGCGGAATGAGTTACTCCGGCTCGTCGCCGAAGGCAGCGGATCAAACGCTGTCCTGGTGGATGAACGACGCCGGATGGCTGGCCGGGGTGCATGGCTGCATCCCAGCGAATCGTGCCTGGCTCTGGCGTTGAAGCGGCGAGCATTCGGACGTGCCCTGCGGGGAGCGACCGGTACCGCCGCCGTCGAACGCCGGATCACGTCAGGTCCGAGCGTTGCACGCGTTCCGGCAACTGCAACACCAATCGTCCAACCTGAAAGCGGGTCAGAAAACTGATGGAAACCCGATGAGTTCCCAGCGATGAGTGCGCAACGATGACAACTTTGTTGCGCTCTGCAATGGGCCCTTCTGCAGCATTTGCGGCTTGGGCCCGCAGTAAGAAGTAGACGGTTCGTGCCTGGCTCGGTGCGGACCGAGACAGGAGAAATGTGGCCAAGGTCCGCGTACATGAGCTCGCCAAAGAGCTCGGTATTACTTCCAAAGATGCAGTGACAAAACTGCAGGAACTGGGCGAATTCGTTCGCTCTGCCTCTTCAACCATTGAGGCCCCCGTTGTGCGCAAACTGCGCAACGCCTTCCCCGACGCCGCCCCCAAGGCTGCCGCACCGGCAGCCGCCCCCAAGGCAGCCGCTCCGACGGCAGAGGCGCGTCCCTCAACACCGGCACCCGGTCCGGCAGCTCCGAAGGCTCCGGCCCCCAAGGCTGAGGCTCCCGCGCCCGCCGCTCCGGCTGCACCGGCACAGGCGGCTGCTCCGGCAGCCCCCGCTGCCAGCGCCCCCGCAGCTCCGGCTGCACCCGCTCCGTCCACCGGAGCGAAGCCCGGCGCACGCCCGGCACCCAAGGCTGAAACCCCCGCTGCACCTGCCCGTTCCGGCGGCTCGGGGCAGGGCGGCTCGGCTCCCCGTCCCGGCGGTCCCCGCCCGGGCAACAACCCCTTCGCCACGTCCCAGGGCATGCCCCGCGGCCGCGGCGGCGACGGCGAGCGTGCTCCCCGTCCCGGCAACAACCCGTTTGCCACCTCACAGGGCATGCCCCGTCCGGGTGGAAGCCGCACCGACGGCGACCGTCCCGGTGGTCCGCGTCCCGCAGCAGGTGCCGGCGGCCCCCGTCCCGGTGGTCCGCGCCCCGCAGCAGGTGCGGGCGGTCCCCGTCCCGCAGCAGGTGCCGGTGGCCCCCGCCCGGGTGCACCGCGCCCCGGTGGCGCCGGCGGGAACCGTCCTACTCCCGGCATGATGCCCAACCGCACTGAACGTCCCGCACCCGCTGGTGCAGGCCGTCCCGGTGCCGGTGGCCGTGGTCCCGGACGCCCCGGTGGCGCTCCCGGAACCGGCGGTCCCGGTGGCGGCGGCGGCGCTCCCGCCGGCGGTGGCTTCGGCAAGGGCGGCCGCGGCCGCGGCGGCACCCAGGGTGCCTTCGGCAAGGGCGGCGCCGGACGTGGCAAGCAGCGCAAGTCGAAGCGTGCAAAGCGCCAGGAACTTGAGCAGATGAGTGCCCCGTCGCTGGGTGGCGTGAGCGTACCCCGCGGCGACGGCAACACTGTGATCCGGCTGCGCCGCGGCTCGTCCATCACGGACTTCGCCGACAAGATCGAGGCAAACCCCGCCGCGCTGGTGACCGTCCTCTTCCACCTCGGTGAAATGGCCACGGCCACGCAGTCGCTGGATGAAGAGACCTTTGCCCTGCTGGGCGAGGAGCTTGGCTACAAGCTCCAGGTTGTGTCCCCGGAAGACGAGGAGCGCGAGCTGCTCTCCGGGTTCGACATCGACTTCGATGCCGAACTCGAAGCCGAAGGCGACGAAGAACTTGAGGCCCGTCCTCCGGTTGTCACCGTCATGGGCCACGTGGACCACGGTAAAACCCGCCTGCTCGATGCCATCCGCAAGTCCGACGTCATGGCCGGCGAGCACGGCGGCATCACCCAGCACATCGGTGCCTACCAGGTCACGCACAACCACGAAGGCGACGACCGCAAGATCACCTTCATCGACACCCCCGGCCACGAGGCGTTCACCGCCATGCGTGCCCGTGGTGCGAAGGTCACCGACATCGCCATCCTGGTGGTTGCAGCGGACGACGGCGTCATGCCGCAGACCGTTGAAGCCCTCAACCACGCACAGGCGGCCAACGTGCCGATCGTGGTGGCCGTGAACAAGATCGACAAGGAAGGCGCCAACCCGGACAAGGTCCGCGGCCAGCTGACCGAGTACGGCCTGGTTCCGGAAGAGTACGGTGGCGACACCATGTTCGTGGAGGTCTCTGCCCGCCAGAACCTCAACATCGACGAGCTGCTCGAGGCCGTCCTGCTCACCGCGGACGCTGCCCTGGACATGCGCGCCAACCCGAACAAGGACGCCCGCGGTATCGCGATCGAAGCCAACCTGGACAAGGGCCGCGGTGCGGTTGCCACCGTCCTGGTTCAGTCCGGTACCTTGCGCGTCGGCGACACCATCGTTGCAGGCACGGCCCACGGCCGCGTCCGCGCAATGTTCGACGACGACGGCAGCGCCCTGACCGAGGCCGGCCCGTCCCGCCCCGTGCAGGTGCTGGGTCTGTCCAACGTGCCGCGTGCAGGCGACACCTTCTTCGTGACCGCTGACGAGCGCACCGCCCGCCAGATCGCCGAGAAGCGTGAAGCAGCCGACCGCAACGCCGCCCTGGCGAAGCGCCGCAAGCGCATCAGCCTGGAAGACTTCGACCAGGCAGTGGCCGACGGCAAGATCGACACCCTCAACCTCATCCTCAAGGGTGACGTGTCCGGTGCCGTGGAAGCCCTCGAAGACGCCCTGCTCAAGATCGACGTCGGCGAAGGCGTGCAGCTGCGCGTCATCCACCGCGGTGTTGGTGCCATCACGCAGAACGACGTCAACCTGGCAACAGTGGACAGCGCCGTCATCATCGGCTTCAACGTCAAGCCTGCCGAGCGCGTTGCCGAACTGGCAGACCGCGAAGGCGTGGACATGCGCTTCTACTCCGTCATCTACTCGGCAATCGATGACATCGAGATGGCGCTCAAGGGCATGCTCAAGCCGGAATACGAAGAAGTCCAGCTGGGCACCGCCGAGGTCCGCGAAGTCTTCCGCTCCTCCAAGTTCGGAAACATCGCCGGCTCGATCGTCCGCTCGGGTGTTATCCGACGCAATTCGAAGGCACGCATCAGCCGCGACGGCAAGATCATCGGTGACAACCTCACCGTTGAGACGCTCAAGCGCTTCAAGGACGACGCCACCGAGGTCCGCACGGACTTCGAGTGTGGTATCGGCCTTGGCTCGTACAACGACATTAACGAAGGCGACATCATCGAGACCTTCGAGATGCGTGAGAAGCCGCGCGTCTAGGCTGTTCCAGCCTTAAAGGGTGCGGGGTCGTTGGGATTTTTCCGGCGGCCCCGCCCCTTCGCTGGGTGGCCAACGTCTTACGACGTCGGCCACCCAGCTTCGGCAGGCCCGATGCCACTCCCAGGCCGCCGGAAAAAATCCCAACGTGGGTCCGTCTTAGGCCCGCCTAGAGTGCGTGGCATCAATCGAACGTGGGTACGTCAGCTGCAACACGCCGTCGTACGTTCCAAATTTTTTAGGAGTTGTTCATGGCTGATCCGGCACGTGCTGCCAAGTTGGCGCAGCGGATTAAAGTTGTTGTTGCTGAGGCCCTGGGCCGGAAGGTTAAGGATCCCCGGCTGGAGGGCATTACTGTTACCGATGCCCGGGTGACCAATGATCTGCAGCATGCCACTGTCTACTACACCGTTTTTGGCGACCAGGCCGTGCAGGCCGATGCCGCCAAGGGACTGGAGAAGGCCAAGGGGGTGCTTCGGCAGGAGGTGGGCCGGAACATTACCGTCCGCCTGACTCCCAGCCTCGAATTCGTGGCCGACCAGATTCCCGTGGTTGCCTCCAACCTCGAGGAACTGCTGCGGGAGGCTAAGAAGCGTGACGCCGAGGTGGCCGCCCTTGCCGCCAAGGCACAGCACGCCGGCGACGCCGACCCCTACAAGAGCGACGCTGCAGCAGAGGTGGACATCGACGAGGACGACTTCGACGAAGAGGACCTTGACCTCAGCGACGACGGGGAACTCGACGAAGACGGCCACAAGTAAACCGTCAGCACGGCAGAAGGCCCGGACCGCCCATGCGGTCCGGGCCTTCTGCTGTACCGGTGACTGTTCCTTTCCCCGTTACAGGCCTATTTTGATGACCTTGCCTTGAGTGGGATCAGCGAAACTGAAGCCGGCTGTGGCATAGAGCGAGTTACCGCGGATTTCCACTGCAGCCGGGCCGTCGATCGCGAGGAACTGCTTCCTGTGGCTGGCCGAATCATCGATCTCAATGATTTCGTTGCCGAACATCGATGCAACGTACACGTCGCCGTCGTCAGCGATGGCCAGGCCCGTGGGGCTCAGTAGGTCCTCCGCCCACACCTTCGTGCTGCCGGTGGAAGGGTTCACGCGGAAGATGGCCCCCCGGGCTCCCAGGGAAGGATCCTCCGGTCCGCCGGGAAGGGTGGTGACATACAGCCGGCCGTCCGGGCCGAATTCCAGATCCGTCGGGACCGGTTCAAAGGCGTATTCGTGGCCCACCACGCACGCAGGAACCTCTACGGTGGTCCCCTCCATATCCACGGGGATCCTGGTCCCGGCGGGGATCACTGCTGGCTGGGGCGGCAGGACTGCCAGCGTGGAAACGTCACCCGAGTCCAGGTCCACTTCCAGGATGGCGTTTGCGCCCGCGTCCGCGATGTACGCTGTATCACCCTGTATGGCAACGCCGTAGGGATGCGAGTCGAGGCCGCCCTGGTACCGGGCGGGCGGGAAGGCGGGCCACTCTGCCAGGCATGCGTCCGTAACCTCGGGTCCAAAGCCGTAGTGCTGGGCGCCGTCCGGGTTCTTTTCCCGTTCGTAGCCGGCGAGGTCGGCCAGATCATCGATATCACCCTGTGGGTCGATGGCCTTCAGCCAGCCCTGGAGAGCGGCCGGATCACCTCCTCCGGCGCCTGCGCTCTCCACGAAGTACCGCGTTCCGTGCCGGGTTTCCACGCCTCCAACGTCCCACCCCTCTTTCCCCTGGTAGAGGGCAGTGGTGCTTCCGTCGTCGTTGACGCGGCTGAGCAGTCCGGCGAAATTCTGGGTGACCAGGACGGTCTCTTCGTCGTAAGTAACAGTGAGGCTCAGGGGCCCCACCAGCCCCTCCGCCAGAGTGCGCGGCGTCGAATGCTCGGGGTCGGAACCGGCCAGTGCGGGGCCGGCGGGAACAACCATCGCCGCAACAGCGATACATGCGACGATCGGAAACTTTGTCTTCATTGGATACTCCGGTTTGGCGCCCTTGACGGGCCGGATAGGGAGCCTCCTTGCGGGAGGCAGGAACTGCGGAAACCCCCCGGCGCCAGAGTATTCCTGCAAGGTCGGAATGTCGCCGGGATTTCCCCCTATCCGCCCCCTAATGTCATCCCCTAACGGCAGCCCCAATGACTAGCGGTCCAGCGCTGCTGTCGCGCCGTGGTGGGAGAAGGTTGTGCGTGCCTCGGGGGTTTCGTCTGTGGCGGTGGGCGCATGCCGGGGCGGATCATGGAGGTGTCTGTCACGGTTGACGCCG
>NZ_BRCG01000026.1:0-68855 GCF_023708005.1 Pseudarthrobacter sp. NCCP-2145
CGCCCAGGCCGCCGCAGCCCCCGTGCCCGCCCCGGCGCCGACATCGGGAAGGGCAGCGGCCCCGGCAACCGCAACGGGCCAGGCCAAGCCCCGGTCCGCCGTCGTGTTCGGTGTCATAGCCCTGGTGCTCATCGGACTGAACCTGCGGGCGGGCATCACCGGCGCGTCGGCACTGCTGCACGACCTTCAGTTGGTGCTGGGCTACGGCGCGCTGGTGGCGGCCATCATCCCGTCCATTCCCACGCTGTGCTTCGCGCTGGCAGGGGCGGGCACGTCCTGGCTGACGGGCCGGCTGGGCGTGGAGAAGGCGATCCTTGTGGCCCTGTCCATGCTGGCGGGCGGACTCCTCCTGCGCGGCATCCCCGCCACCGGCATGCTGGTGGCCGGAAGTGTCCTGGGCATGTCCGGCCTGGCGGTGTGCAACGTGGCCATGCCCTCCTTCATCCGCGAACACTTTGCCCACCGGACGTCCCTGATGACCGCCGTCTACACGGTGACCATGACCACGGGGGCCACCGTCACCGCCGTCGCGGTGGTACCGCTGGCGCAGGCACTCGGCTCGCCTTCGGCCGCCGTCGGCGCCATTGGCATCACTGCCGTGGCGGCATTCCTGGGCTTCCTTCCCGTGGCGCTGCATGCGCACCGGCACAGTCCCCGGGCGGCCGGAGGGCGGATCTCCCCCTGGCCGCTGCTGCGGACCCGCAAGGGGCTGCTCCTCACCGCGATCTTCACGCTCCAGGCCCTGCTCGCCTACGCCCTGCTGAGCTGGTTCCCGTACATGCTGACCACCATGGGCCTGAGCGCCGCGGACAGCGGACTGATGTTCGGGCTGATGCAGCTTGTCTCCGTCCCGGCCGGCATGGTGCTGATCGCCATCGGTTCCCGTCCGCGGATGCTGCGGCCGGCGTTCTACCTGGTTAGCGTCACCATGGTTGCCGGGCTGGTATCGCTGCTGGTCCTGCCGGTGGGGCTGGCCGCCGTGCCTGCCGCCCTGCTCGGGTTTGGCCTGGGGATCTTCCCGCTGGTGATGGTGATGATCAGCCGCAGCGGGGCGAGCACCGCCGAAACCACGGCGCTGTCAACGCTGGCGCAGTCCACGGGCTATCTGGTGGCCACCCTGGGGCCATTCGGCATGGGGCTGTTGCACAGTGCCACCGGCGGGTGGACCCTTCCCCTCCTGCTCCTCCTTGCCCTGGCGCTGGCCCAGATCGTGGTGGCGCACCTGATCACGGGCAAGGCCATGACCAACGCCGTGGGAAGGAAGTAGCAGCCATGGCACTGAGTCCTTCCGCCCGCCCGCCGCTGGCCGACGAGGTCACTGCCAAACTGCGCGCCATGGTGCAGTCCGGCGAATGGCCCCTCCACCAGCGCATCCCGTCCGAACCGGAGCTGATGGCCGGCCTGGGGGTCTCGCGCGGCACCCTCCGCGAGGGCATCAAGGCCCTTGCCCACAGCGGCATGCTGGAGGTGCGGCGCGGCGACGGCACCTATGTCCGCGCCACCAGCGAACTGTCCGGCGCCGCCCGGCGCATGTACCAGGACCACACCGAGCAGCACATCCTGGAAGTCCGGCTGGGCCTGGACACCCAGGCTGCCCGCCTGGCGGCCCGCCATGCCACGGCCGACGACGTCACGGCCCTGCGTGCCCTGCTCACCGCCCGGGACCAGGCCTGGACACGGGGAGACTATGAGGCGTGGGCGCGGGCGGACTGGGGCTTCCACGAACGGGTGGCACAAGCCTCCGGGAATCCCCTGCTGCACGAGCTGTACCTCAGTTTCGGCAGCGCCTTCCACCAGGACCTCCTCAAGCAGCAGCGCCGGCCCGGCTTCGACGGCCGCCCGCACGAAGGCCACGACCTGCTGGTGGTGGCCATCGAAGCGCGGGACGAGGACGCCGCCGTCGCCACCGTTGACCGGAACCTGAACTCCTGCGCGGAGTGGCTGGCAGGATAGTGCGGCCGTGGGGTTTCTTCACCGCTTAATCGGTCAGTATGCTTACTATCTGAGGAAGGTAGTCCTGTCCGCCTCCCACCACGGCGGGGCAGGCACCGCTGACGACGAGGAGTTTCCATGGCGCGATCATCACGCCTGACCGGCCACGAGCTGGGCAAAGAGCCTGCGCAGCCGGCAGGGACGGCTTCAACCGGGACGGACTTGCCAGCGGCGCCGCACGCGCAGCGGCGGGCCGCCAGGGTTCCCCGGGACATCAAGTCCCCCTCCCAGCTGTGGGGTGACGGCCTGGGCCGCGTGGGCATCCGGTCCGCCCAGATACTGCTGATCCTCACCGTGGCGGTGGTGTCCGTCTATGCGCTGATGCAGATCAAGCTCCTGGTGATCCCCATCCTGATAGCGCTGATCCTGGCCGCCGCGATCGGCCCGTTCGTGAACATGCTCCGGCGCCGGGGAATGCGCGGCGGACTGGCCACGGGCATCGCGTTCATTGGGCTGCTGCTGCTCCTTGGCGGTGTTGGCACAGTGATCTATTTCTCAGTCCGCAGCCAATGGGGTGAACTGGCCCAGCAGGCCTCCTCAGGTCTGGACGAGCTGGAGCAGTTCCTGCTGACCGGCCCGGTTCCCATCGATCAGGAGCAGCTCAACCAGGCCCGGCAGGGAATCATCGACTTTGCCACCAGCAGCCAGGTGCGTTCCGGCGCCATCACCGGGCTCTCGATGGTCACCGAGTTCATTGCCGGCGCCAGCCTCATGGTCATCATCCTGTTCTTCTTCCTCAAGGACGGGGCCAAGATCTGGAACTTCTTCCTCCGCCCCTTCAGCGGTGCCCGGGAGGCGAAGCTGCGCCGGGTGGGCAGCCGGACCCTTGAGGTTCTCGGCGGCTACGTCCGCGGCACCGCCATCGTGGCCCTGGTGGACACCGTGGCCATTGGCGCGGCACTGCTGATCATGCAGGTGCCGCTGGCCTTCCCGCTGGCCATCATCGTTTTCCTCGGCGCCTTCATTCCGCTGGTGGGTGCAACGGTGGCCGGAATCCTCGCCGCGCTCGTGGCCCTGGTGGCGAACGGGCCGGTGGTTGCCCTGATCGTGGTGGCCGTGGTGATTGCGGTCAACCAGCTGGAGGGCGACCTCCTGCAGCCGGTGGTCATGGGCAAGTCGCTGCAGCTCCACGCACTGGTGATCCTGATGGCCCTGACGGCCGGCACCATCCTGGCGGGCATCGTCGGCGCGGTCCTGTCCGTCCCGCTGGCGGCCGTCGCCTGGGCCATCATCCAGGTCTGGACGGCTGAAGACCCACACCTGGAGGACATGAACCCGGACCTCCCGCCGGCCGGCACCAACCCGATCTAACCCCTTGGACAAAAACAGGACACGACGACGGTCGGGCACCTGGGTGCCGGACCGTCGTCGTGCGTTTACTGCCTGAGCTGCGGGACAGCCCCGCCTCGCTAGGAGCGGAGGCCCGCGAACACGTTCTTGGGCCGCTGCATCTCGCCGTGCTTGGCGCCAAGGACGATCACGGCGCCAGCGAAGGCCGGGATGGCCCACTGCAGCATCTTCAGCTGCTGCTGGGCGGCCTTCAGCTCGTCGGAGGCGTCCGGACGGGGCTCAGTGGCACCCTCGGCGCCTTCACCGGCCAGCTTCTCCACCTTCTTGCCCAGGAGGCCGGAGTACAGGGTCACCGCCGCGCCCACCACGGTGACCGCGGTCTTGATGACCGTGTCCCTGGCGACGCCTTCCTGCTTGGCAATGCGCCCCTTGTTCTCCCAGGCAATGGCGAGGTCCGCCACCAGGTGGGAGGCGAATGCCGCCGTCTGGAACGGCGCCCACTTCATCCAGCCGGCGCTGGAGAGCCGCGTCCGCTCGGACGGGTCCTTGGCCTCCGCTGCCGCACCGTTCAAGCCGATGGCGCCCATGAGGGAACCGCCGAACCACGCTGCTGCCGTGAGGTCGTGGACTGAACGGGCAATAAGATTTCCTGCCATGGTGTGCATTTCCTGTCGTTGAGCTGGTTAAGATGCCGCGCCTGCGGACTTCACGTGCCGTGTCCCATCAAGGTCATGGTCCGCCCATGGTAAGCACACTTACTAATGTTACGAAAGCCCGTCTTCTCCGGGCGGAACGCGTAATATCGTGGCCATGGGAAACACAGGGACGCTGTTCGGCTGGGCATTTGGTGATCCGGCGCGGGAACAAGAGGACGCATACGTAGGAAACCTGCAGGACGAGGCCCTGGCCAATGCCCGGGAGACCGCAAAGGCCAAAGGGGTTTCCGTCGTGGCCGACTCCCAGGTGTTTACGGTCCTCAGTGCCGACGACTCCCTCGTGGAGCTGGACAACGCCCCGGGCAAGCTTGTGGTCCGCTGCACCGTGCACGTTGAGGGGCCGGGTGCTGAGAAGCTGCGTGCCGAAGGGCCGATGAACGGCTGACGCATGTCGGACGGGGATTCCACCATCAGCCAGGCCGCCGACGCCGTCGAGCAGGCCTCCAACCACCCCGCCCTGGACGTCCTGGCCCGGGCCGGCTTCGCCGTCATGGCCCTGCTGCACGTGATCATCGGGGCCATCGCCATCGCCGTGGCGTTTGGACAGCCCGGGGAAGCGGAACCTACGGGCGCCATCGAGCAGCTGGCCGCGAACCCGTGGGGCCCGGCCGTCATGTGGTCCTGCGTGCTGGCATGCTTCGGCCTGGGGTTGTGGCAGGCGAGCGAGGCAACGCTGCGGGCACGCCCCCTGCCGCGGAAGGAGCGGCTCTCCAAGCTGGTCTCCTCGGGCTTCCTGGCCATCGCGTACACCAGCGTGGGGCTCAGCTTCGCGGGCTTCGCCGTGGGGATGGGCGGGGACTCCAGCGAAAGCACCCGTGATTTCAGCGCCACGTTGATGGCGACGCCGGTGGGGCTCTGGACACTCGTGGCCCTGGGCCTGACGATCATCGGCATCGGGATCTACTTCGTGGTCAAGGGGGTCCGGCGCGGATTCAAGGAAGAGCTCTTCCACTTTGACGGCACACGGCGCGGCAGGCTGATCGACTCGCTGGGCGTTGCCGGCCACATAGCCAAAGGGATAGCGCTGTTCCTCACCGGGCTGCTCTTCGTGATCGCCGCCGCCAAGCACAACGCCCAGGAGTCCACCGGGCTGGACGGCAGCCTCAAGGCTTTGCGGGACCACCCGTTCGGCCCGACCCTGCTGGTGGCCATCGGCGCCGGATTCATCGCCTACGGAATCTTCGCCCTGGTCCGGTCCCGGTTCGGCCGAATGTAGTTCCGGCCTGTTTCGGGGTACGAAGGAACCATGACGCACTCCGCAGCGAAAGACCAGACCCCCGGCGGCCACGGTGCCGGAGCGGGAGATGCAACCCCTGCCGTCACGGAGGCGGCCGGCCGCGCCTTCGCCGGCATGTTCCGGGTGCTAAAGCTGGCCCGGCCGGACCGGCCCATCCACCCGGAGGGCATCGGGCTGGCAGGACACCTGGCCAGGACCGGCAGCACCGGGGCAACGAGCGGGCTGGAGTGGCTCGATACGCCCGGCGTCGATTCCGTCAGGGCCCGGTTCTCCCGATCCCTGGGGCTGCCGCAGCAGCTTCCGGACATCCTGGGCCTGGCCCTCCGCGTCACGCCATCCCCGGGCGGCATCACGGACGTACTCTTCGCCACCACGGGCTGGCGGCTTCCCGGCAGGTTCCTGCTCCAGCCGAAACTGGACGTTGCCGGCGCCACGTTCACAACACTCATGCCGTACCGGGGCAGCAAAGGGCCGGTGCTGCTGGGGCTCCGGACCAGCGGGCTCCCTGACGGGCCGCTGGCATCCGGGGAATGGGTGCTGCACCTCTATTGGGCCAAACCCACGGGGCCGTGGCGCGAATGCGGTGAACTCCGCCTGAGGGCAGAACCGGAACCGGCGGATACTCCCCTGCGCTTCAATCCCCTCGAGAACCAGCCGCCGGGAGCCCAGACCTACGCCTGGACCCGCCGCCTGAGGGAACACTCCTACCGGGCGGCGCAGCGGCCGGCACCTCCCGCCGTCGCACCTTCCGCACTGGCATCATCCGCACCCGCAGGCCATACGCCGGGCGGGACAAGCACACTATCCGCCGCCACAGAAAGGAACACCATGTCCACCGTGTCCCAGCTGTTCAACTCCCCCGCCGCCGATGTGTGGAGGGTCATCGCCGATGGCTGGCTCTACTCCGGCTGGGTGGTGGGCACCTCCCGGATCCGTGCCGTGGACGACCGGTGGCCGGAAGCAGGCGCACGCCTCCACCATTCCGTGGGCGGCTGGCCGCTGGTGATCGACGACAGCTCCCAGGTGACCGCCGTCGAGCCCGGCCGCCGGCTGGAGGTGGTCGCCCGGGGCTGGCCCATGGGCGAAGCGAAGGTCGTCATCACGCTGGAGGACCGTGGCGGGCAATGCCAGGTCACCATATCGGAGGACGCCGTCCGCGGTCCGGGAAAGCTGATGCCCAAGTTCCTGCGCGCCCCCCTGATCGCTGTCCGGAACCGGGAAACCCTGCGGCGGCTGGAGCTGATGGCAGCAGGCGGGGCCGGGAAATAGCCGGGCAGGGTTAAAGCACTCCCCGGCGTTAAAGCACCCAGCTTTAAAGCACCCAGCTTTAAAGCACCCAGCTTTAAAGCACCCGGGGCCCTGCGTGCCGGTCCATCAAAGGACCGGCACGCAGGGCCCCGGGGTGGTGAAACTGCCTAGACCTGCGCGGCCACGCCGTCGCGGGAGATGTTCACCATGTCCTCGCGCGGCACCACCTTGATGCGCTCACGCTTGACCTCAACACCGTGCGAGCCGCCGGCCTCGGTGGCGGCTGCGCCGAGGGCCAGTTCGTGCGCGTCCAGCGCCAGCCAGCCTTCCCAGCTGGTGAACTGCACGCCGCGGGCGTCGAGGAGTTCAACCACGGCATCGGCTTCGGGAACAGCGGCAACGGGCAGGTTTTCGCGGTCCTCCAGCAGGTAGGTGACCGTCTCGAGGGCGTCGCCCTTGGTGTGGCCGATCAGGCCCACGGGGCCGCGCTTGATCCAGCCGGTGGCGTAGATGCCCGGCACGTGGGTGCCGGCAGCGTCCAGGACGCGGCCGCCGTCGTTCGGGATGACTCCCTTGGTGTGGTCGAACTCGATCTCCGGCAGGGCGGAACCGAAGTAGCCAATGGCGCGGTAGACGGCCTGGACCGGGTAGTCCACGAACTCGCCGGTGCCGCGGGCGTTGCCCGTGCCGTCCAGCTCGGTGCGCTCAAACCGCATGCCGGCCACCTTGCCCGGGGTCTCGGCGTCGTCGTAGATCTCCACCGGGCTGTGCAGGAAGTGCAGGTGCAGGCGGCGGGAAGCCTTCAGCTCGGAGACGTCCTCGGGCTGCTCGGCGATCCAGTTGGTGAGCGTGCCCACCATGGTCTTGGTCTGGTTGTTGCTCTGGATCTGCCGGTCCGATTCCTCGTCGAACTCGAAGTCCTCCGGGTACAGGATGATGTCCACGTCCTTGGAGTGGGACAGCTCGCGCAGCTCCAGCGGGGTGAACTTCACCTGGGCAGGGCCGCGGCGGCCGAACACATGCACGTCCGTGACCGGGGAAGCCTTCAGGCCGGCGTAGACGTTGTCCGGGATTTCGGAGACCAGCAGGTCGTCGGCGTGCTTGGAGAGGACGCGGGCCACGTCCAGGGCCACGTTGCCGTTGCCGATTACGGCGATTTCCTTGGCGTCCAGCGGCCATTCGCGCGGCACGTCCGGGTGGCCGTCGTACCAGGAGACGAAGTCTGCGCCGCCGAAGGAGCCTTCCAGCTCGATGCCGGGAATGTTCAGGTCCGCGTCCTTGATGGCGCCGGTGGCGAAGATGACGGCGTCGTAGTGGGTGCGGAGGTCCTCGATGGTGAGGTCGGTGCCGTAGTCCACGTTGCCGAAGAACCGGATGTCGCCGCGGTCCAGGACCTTGTGCAGGGCGTTGACGATGCCCTTGATGCGGGGGTGGTCCGGGGCCACGCCGTAGCGGATCAGGCCATAGGGTGCCGGGTAGCGGTCAAAGAGGTCGATGCTCACGGTCAGCTCGCCGCTCTTGACGGCTTCGCTCTTGGTGAGGATGTCGGCGGCGTAGACGCCTGCCGGGCCGGAGCCCACGACGGCGACGCGCAGCGGACGATCGGCAGAACCTACGGTGGTGCTTGATGACACGGCTGTGTTCCTTTTTCTTCGGTCCGGCCCAACTAAGTAGCAGTTGATGTCGTTTTGAGGGCTCATAAGGACATCTGCTGCTACCTAGTTGGGTGGTGGCTAGGTGGTGAGGACTCGGGGCTTGCTGGTGCGGGGCTTGTTCGGGGTGGTGGTGCTGTAGTCAGCGGTTTTGAAGTGCGACGGCGCGAAGGGGCTCACGCGCACAACGTCACCGATGACAATGACTGCGGGATTTGCGACGCCGGCGGCTTCCGCCTGGTCCGCAATGGAACCAAGAGTGCCAATGGTCACGCGCTGGTCCGGCAAATAGCCGTTTTCCACGATACCAACTGGCGTCCCCGCCGGCAGGCCGGCTTTGCCCAGGGCGGACGCGGATTCGCGCAGCTGGCCCACGCCCATCAGCAGGACGATGGTGTGGTCGGCCCGGGCGGGAACCTCGGAGAGCTCCTCGTGTCCGGTCACCACGCTGAAGCCCTTGGCGAGGCCCCGGTGCGTGACAGGGATTCCGGCGGCCGCCGGGACGGAGATAGCGGATGTGACACCGGAGACCACTTCGACCTCGACGCCGTGCTGCCGGCAGTATTCGGCCTCTTCGCCGCCGCGGCCCAGGACGTAGGGATCCCCGCCTTTCAGCCGGACCACGCGGTGGCCTTTGAGGGCCTCCTCGACCAGGATCCGGTTGATCCCGGCCTGCGGCACGGGGTGGTGGCCGGGGGTCTTGCCCACCTCGATGACGCGGATGTCCGGGGCGAGTTCGTTGAGGAGTTCGCGGGGGCCCAGGCGGTCTGCCACCACAACGTCGGCCTGGCCCAGGAGGCGTCGGCCGCGGACGGTGATCAGGCCGGTGTCCCCGGGTCCGCCGCCCACCAGCGCCACGGAACCGCGGTGGGCCCGGCGGCGGCGCAGCGGAAGGTCGCCGGTTTCGAGTGCGGTGGCAACGGCGTCGCGGACGGCCATGGCGCGGCGCGGGTCTCCCCCTGCGTTCACGGCGATCTTGACGTCGTCCACTTCGGCAACAGCCGGGGTCCAGGCTGCGGAGGCTTCGTGGTCGGAGGCGTTGACGCACCAGACGCGCTGCGCCTCGGCGTCGGCCGATACCTTTGCGTCCACGGCGGAATCGCCGGTAGCCGTCTGGACGAACCACACGCCGTCGACGTCGGAGGAAAGGTAGGCGCGCGGCTCCCAGGTGAGGAGGCCGGCGTCGGCCAGTTCCTGGAGCGCTGCGGAGGCAACGGGAGCCACGACGGTGACCCGTGCACCGGCGTCGAGCAGCCCCTTGGCGCGGCGGGCTGCAACAGGGCCGCCGCCCACCACCAGCACGGGGCGGCCAAGGAGGCGCAGCGCCGTGGGGTAGATATCCTGAATTGCCATGAATCAACGGTAGGGCGGCCTCACATGTGCCAACAACGGCGCAGCAACACCAGTTCACGTAAGGTAACGCTGCGTCACAAAGGCCTGGGACCGCCGTCGCCCGCGGTCCTGGGGCACACCGGCGGGTGTCAGGACTCTATGCACCGTGTTCCCCGGCGAGCCCGCGCCGATGTGCCCCGGTTCAGCTGCCGATCCCGGCCAGGAACCGCCCGCGGTCCCGGATGAGCCGCTGCAGGTAGGGCCGCAGGACGAGCTTCCCGGCTGCGCGGCCCAGGAGCCCGAACGGCGCCGCGAACTCCACCCGGTCCGTCATGATGCAGCCGCCGGGCCTGGCCTCGAATTCGTGGACGTGGCGGAAGGACCTGAAGGGGCCGCGGACCTGCTCGTCCGTGAAGCTGTGGGGGAAGTCCACCTGCGTGACGCGGCTGGTCATGGTGAGTGGAATCCCGAAGTGCCGCGCCCGCCAGGTGACTTCCTGCCCTTCGCCGATCAGCCCTGATCTCACCCCGGCCACCGCCCGCTCCCCCGAGCCCTTCTGGGACTCCACGTGGACGTCGATGCTCCGGGCCAGGTCAAACAGCCGTTCCGGCGGAAGGGAGCTCTCGGTGCGGCACACAAAACTGGCGGTCATGGGGCCAGTCTGCCACCTTGCTGATGTGGGTCGGCGGACACGGCAAAGCCCGACGGCGGGAGGCGCCGTCGGGCTTCGCGGGGTGCGGAAGGTGGGGGTGCTTAGCGGGTGCTGCCGGCCAGGAGCCCGCGGCTGCGGAGGAGTCGCTTCTCGATGGGCCCGAAGACCAGCAGTTCGATCAGGATGCCGACGGCGAGGATCAGCAGGATCGCCGACATCACCACCGTCATGTCGGACAGGATCCGGCCCTGGTCCAGCAAGGAACCCAGGCCGAAGCCGATGGTGCCGCCCACGGCGATGATTTCCGCCGCCATGAGGGACCGCCAGGAGAAGGCCCAGCCCTGCTTCAGGCCGCCCAGGTAGCCGGGCAGTGCGGCGGGAAGGATGATCTGCAGCGCCATCTCCAGCCGGGACGCGCCCAGGACGGTACCAACGCGCCGGTACTGCGGCGGGATCTGGTCCACACCGGAGATCAGGCCGTTGATGATGGACGGGATGGCGCCCATGAACACCACGAAGTACACAGTGGCATCGGTGAGGCCGAACCAGATGATGGCCGCCGGGACCCAGGCAACCGACGGCAGCACCTGAAGCCCGGAAATCAGCGGACCAAAGGCCCGGCGCAGCGGCGCGACCTGTGCCAACAGGAGGCCCAAGGGCGTGGCGATGGCAACCGAAATCAGGAAGCCCACCAGCCCGCGCTGCAGTGACGTCCACACGGCTTCCTGGAGCTTGCCTTCGTTCCAGAGGACGCCCACCTGCGCTGCGACATCCAGCGGGCCGGGCACCAGGTCGCGGCGTTTCAGGCCGAGCGAGACGTAGAACTGCCATGCCAGCATCAGCACCACCAGGGCGGCGATGGGCAGCAGGATGCGGCTCCAGTCGATGCGGTTCTTGCGGGCGGCGTCTGACTGCAGGGAGTCCAGCCCGGACTCGAGTTCGCGCAGATCCTCGTTGCCGGTGGAGGTGCGCGTGAGTGCGGCGTGGATGTGCCGGGGTTCGGCGGGGTCGGCGGAAGCTTCAGCCAGGGGCGTTGGGTTACTTGGCATGGCGGCGGATCTCCTCCCGGAGCCGGGCGGTGATGACCCCGGTCAGCTGGCCGGCGAGCCCGGCGTCGGTGCGGTGTTCCTCGGTGACGGCCCATTCCTGGACCACGCGGCCGGGGCGGGAGGACAGCAACAGCACGCGCTGGCCCAGCCGGACGGCTTCGCGGACGTTGTGGGTCACGAAGACGATGGTGCGGCCGGTTTCCTTCCAGATCCGCTCCAGCTCATCGTGCAGCAGGTCGCGGGTGATGGCGTCGAGGGCGGCGAAAGGCTCGTCCATGAGCAGCAGCTGCCGGTCCTGCGCGAGCGACCTCGCCAGGGACACGCGCTGCCGCATGCCTCCGGAGAGCTCGTGCGGGCGCTTGTCCCCCGCCGCACCCAGGTGCACCAGCTCCAGCAGCTCCTGGGCCTTGGCCTTACGGTCTGCCTTGCCAACGCCGCGGAGTTTCAGGGCCAGTTCGATGTTCTCCCGGGCGGTGAGCCAGGGGAAGAGCGCGGCGTCCTGGAACATAAAGGCGGCACCGTCGCTGGGTACCTCCAGGGCGCCCGACGACGGCGGCTCCAGTCCCGCGATGATGTTCAGCAGGGTGGATTTGCCGCAGCCGGAGGCACCGAGGAGGGCAACGAACTCGCCCTTCCCGATGGTGGCGTTGACGTCGTCCAGTACCGGGGCGCCGTCGCCGAAGCGCTTGCCCAGGTGTTCCAGTACGACTGGCATGGTGCCGTCCTTAAGTTGGTGGGTTGGATCAGTCCTGGCCGAGGCCGGCTGCTGAAATCTTGCTGCTGGTGCCTGCGCCGGCAAGGTCTGCGCCGGCGGCAACCTCGTTGAGCGGCCGGAGGTCGAAGAGGCCGGTGATGTCGGCCTGCTTGGTGGTGCCGGCCTCGACGCCGTCCTCCAGCAGCCGCGGGTAGCTTCCGGCCAGCGGGTCAAGGGTGAAGGCGATGTTGGCCAGGGACCGTGCCAGGACGTCGTCGGCCAGGGCTGCCCCGGCCGATTCCTGCAGTGCCGAGTTGATGACGCCTGCCTTTTCCGCGGCGGGAGCCTCGTTCAGCCAGGCCACCGACTCCGCGTGGCCGGCCAGGAGGGCCTTGACGGTGTCCGGGTGGTCGGCGGCGAACTTCTGGTTCACGATCAGGACGGTGGTGGGGAACTCGCCGGGCTTGCCGGTACCGGTCCCGTCCCAGAGGTCCTTTTCGTCCACCAGCACCTTCGCTCCGGCCTGGAGCACCAGCCGCGAGGCCCATGGCTCAGGCAGCCACGCGCCGTCGAGCTTTCCGTCCTGGAACAGCTTGAGCGTCTGCGCGTTTTCCGTGGGGTTGATGGCCACGTCACCGCTGCCGTCCACGTTGGTCTGGTATCCCTCGGAGGCAAGCCAGGAGCGGAGTGCCACATCCTGGGTGCCGCCGAGCTGCGGGGAGGCGAGGGTCCTGCCCTTGAGGTCCGCGGCGGAGTTGATCTCAGGCTTGACCACCAGCTGCGCACCGCCCGCGGCGGCGCCGGCGATGATGCGCACGGACTGGCCCTGGCTCTTGACGAACGAGTTGATGGCCGGGTTGGGGCCGATGTAGGCGGCGTCGATGGCACCGGCGTTCAGGGCCTCGATGGCCGCGGGCCCGGCATTGAACGTCTCGGTGCTGAGCGCGGTGCTGCCCAGGGCTTCGGACAGGAAGCCCTGCTTGATGCCCACCAGTGCCGGGGCGTGGGTGACGTTGCCGAAGTATCCAAGCTTGAGCTCGGCGGCGGGCGTGGGTTCAGCGGCCTGCGCCTCCGTGTTGCGTGAGACGGTGGAGGCCACCACGGCGCCGACGGCGATCAGCAGGACCAGCCCGATGGCCAGGGCAGCCTCGATGGCACGCTTGCGCTTGGGTACCGCGCTTTCGCCTGCCACGATGCGGGTCATCCCGGGCTTGGAACTAGTCATTGTTTCACCATAGGGAGTGCCCCAAACCCGTTCAATGACGCGGAAACGGGGGGTCACGCAGGTTCATCTAGCGTCATATTCGGACGCCCTTCGCCGGGCTCGCCTGAACGGTGCCCGTGCCCGCCTCAGTTTCCCTTGACGTTGACCAGCTGCCGCAGCTTGTGCCGGACGGTGACCAGGTCCGCCGCGTCCTGCATGACGACGTCGATGGGTTTGTAGGCTGCGGGTATCTCGTCGATGAACGCCTCCGACGCCCTGAACTCGATCCCCCGCATGGCCTTTTTCAGTTCGTCGAGGGAGAAGGTCTTCCGGGCGGCGTTGCGGGAGTACTCCCGGCCTGCCCCGTGCGGCGAGGAGTTCAGCGCCGCCGCGTTGCCGAGTCCTTCCACCACGTACGACGACGTCCCCATGGACCCCGGAATAAGTCCGGGATCGCCGTGCGCGGCTTTGATGGCGCCCTTGCGGGACACCCAGACGGACTTGCCGTAGTGGACCTCCTGCCGGGTGAAGTTGTGGTGGCAGTTGACACGCTCGAGTTCCTGCACAGGCCCGCCCGCCCACCGACCGAACTGGGCGCTGACGCGGTCCATCATCTCTTCGCGGTTCAGGAGGGCGAAGTGCTGGGCCCAGTGCAGCTCTGCCATGTACCGGTCGAACTGCGGCGTGCCCTCCTCAAGGTAGGCGAGGTCCGGGTCCGGCAGGTGGATCTGCTTCTTCGCCACCACGTGCCGGGCGACGCCGATGTGATGCTGGGCGATCTTGTTGCCGACGCCCCGGGAACCGGAATGCAGGAACAGCCACACGGCGTCGGCCTCGTCCGCGCAGACTTCAATGAAGTGGTTGCCGGATCCGAGCGAGCCCAGCTGGAGGTCCCACTTCTCCACGTACTGTGCCGGGTTGAAGCCGGCTGTCGCGGCCAACTGCTTCAGCTCGGCAATCCGCGGCTCCGCCGTGGCCTGCACCGTCCGGTTGTTGTGGCCGGCGGACAGCGGGATGGCACGCTCGATGTCCTCGCGCAGCCGCTTCCGGTCCTTGGGCAGGTCCTCCAGCGAGTACTGGGTCCGGACGGCGATCATGCCGCAGCCGATATCCACCCCCACCGCCGCCGGCATGATGGCGTTCAGGGTGGGGATCACCGAGCCCACGGTGGCACCCTTTCCCAGGTGCGCATCGGGCATCAGGGCCAGGTGCGGATAGATGAACGGCAGCTGCGAGGTCTTCACCGCCTGCTCACGCGTCTTGTCATCCAGGATCGAGGCCCAGTTCAGCAGCTTGCTGTTGATGGCTTCCATGCGGGGCCTCCCATGGACGGCTGGGGACTAACGTGGTTCCCCCGCATGGTACGCCAACATCCAGAGGTCGCAGGGCCTGACCACCGGATTGCTGGGCACGGGGTCCAAGGGTTTCTCGAAGCTGGCCGGGCTGTTCATGGCACCGATGATCCGCCGGGAAACCCGCAAGGACCTGCTGAAACTCAAGACCATCCTGGAGCCATGAGGGGCCTTGAACCCTACGCAGCCCTGCGGTGAAGGCCCCGGGTCTGGTTCCGGCCAGGCCCTGGCTGCGGCTCACGCAGCAGTCGCAGGTTGTACCAACAGAACATCGCGAGCCCCAGGTAGAGGGACAGTTCCATCGCCTCGGCATACTCCGAGATGACGAACGTGGGCTCCGGCCAGATCAGCAGGCGGAAGAGGCGGTAGCCGGCGGCCAGCAGGAAGGCCGGCACCAGGCACAGCGGCGGGATCAGCAGGCGCCTGTTTTTCAGCTGCTCCCAGCGTTTTCCAGCGGCAGCCCAGACCAGCGGGGCACAGGCGCCGTAGAGGCTCGCGAGGAGCATGGCGGCGGGGACCAGTTCCTGCACGCCGCGGATGTTGTGCACTGTGGTCTCGCCCTGGCGGTTGACCTCGTTCAGGGATTCGGGCGTGGCCCAGCCGAAGATGCGCTGGCCCCAGGAAATCTCCTCGCCCGTCAGGAACCAGACCCCCAGCGTGACAATCGCATAGAGCGCAGCGATGCCCCAGCGTTTGGCGCGGATCAGGTACACAGTGATGAGGGGCAGGAAGATGCTTGCCGCCAGCAGGCAGGCGAACTGCAGCCATTCGATCAGCGAATCCTCGTTAACCAGCCACAGGTAGAAGTCCTTGAACGGAAGGGCTGCCGCCGCAACCACGGCGATGATGAACGGGATCAGGATGAGCAGCCGCGCCTGGCGGGGTTCGATCCTCCAGTCCTCGGAGTCTCGCCGGAGATGCTCAGCCGCCCGGGTTTTCCACTCGTTGATGGCCGGCATTATGCCTCCTCAGGTGTTGCGTCCAGATCCAAAGGAAGCTCATGCCCCCGCTGACCATTAAGTCTTGGTGGTGCAGCAGCCCGCACGAGTAGCGAGTACTTGCATTTGAACATGGCAGCACTGAGGGCTGTTGCCGGTACTCACCGCCGGGGACAACAAAACCGCGGCCTGTTCGCGGATCCGAACCATGAAGGCCAGGATCTGCGAACAAGCCGCGGTGTCAGGGGCATCAGATGCTGTAGCGCTCGTCCTCGTGGTCGCCCGGGTGGTCCTTGACCAGTCCGGCTGCCAGCGTGTTGCCGTCCAGCGGGTCGATCACCAGGAAGGCACCGGTGCGGCGATGGTGCAGGTAGTTCTCCAGCGGCAGCGGCGCGGCGAGCCGGAGCTGCGCGTGGCCGATGTCGTTGAGCTCCAGGCTGGAAGCGCCCTCAAGCTTGAACGATGCCAGGTCCAGTTTCCCGGAAACGCTGCGGACCAGCGCCTGGACGGTGCGGGTGCCATGCTTGACCAGGACCTTCTGGCCCTCACGGAGGGGCTTCGGCGACAGCCAGCACAGCGCTGCGTACAGGTCTGCGGTGGCTTCGCGGACGGTGCCGGCGGCGGCGATGGTGTCACCACGGGCGACGTCGAACTCGTCAGCCAGGCGAACAGCCACGGACTGCGGGGCGGCGGCTTCCTCCAGGGACTTTCCGGCGAAGTCGATGCCCACCACGGTGGTGGTGCGCGGGGCCTGGCCCGGCGTCAGCACGGATACCTGGTCCCCCACCTTCACGGAGCCTTCGGTGATCTGGCCGGCGTACGCGCGGTAGTCGCGGTAGGCCTCCACGTCCAGTCCGGCTGCCACGGCGTCGGGAGCCAGCGCACCCTGAGGGCGGACCACCAGCTGCACCGGAAAGCGGAAGCTCTCGAGGTGGCTTTCCAGCTCATCGGCGGCGGGCAGGGTCTCCAGGACCTCCAGCAGCGCGGGCCCGGTGTACCAGGGGGTGCGCTCCGAGCGCTCCACCACGTTGTCCCCATCAAGGGCGGACACCGGAATGACGGACAGATCGGTGATTCCGCCTGCATTCAATTCGTCACGGCCCAGACCGAGTTCGCGGCCCACCTGCTGCACGTCGGCTTCGATGTCGCGGAACACGGACTCGCTGAAGTCCACCAGGTCGATTTTGTTGACGGCCACAATCACGTGCGCCACGCGCAGCAGCTGCAGCACTGACAGGTGGCGGCGGGTCTGCTCCAGCACGCCCTTGCGGGCGTCGATGAGGACGACGACGGCATCCGCGGTGGACGCGCCGGTCACCGTGTTCTTGGTGTACTGAACGTGACCGGGGCAGTCCGCCAGGATGAAGCTGCGGCGGTCGGTGGCGAAGTAGCGGTAGGCCACATCGATGGTGATGCCCTGCTCGCGCTCGGCACGCAGGCCGTCGGTCAGCAGGGCCAGGTCTATGCCGCCCTTTTCCCCGCCGAAGCCGCGGTCCGCGGAGGTGCGGGCAACGGCGTCGAGCGTGTCAGCCAGGATGGCCTTGGAATCGTGAAGGAGGCGGCCCACCAAAGTGGACTTGCCGTCGTCGACCGATCCCGCGGTGGCAAACCGGAAGAGCGTTGTTGGCAGGGCCGTTTCCAGCCCCTGAACTGCCAGGGTGTCGGTGCTCATTAGAAATACCCGTCCTTCTTGCGGTCTTCCATGGCAGCCTCGGAGATGCGGTCATCTGCACGGGTGGCGCCACGTTCGGTCAGGGTGGAGGCAGCGACTTCAACCACAACGTCGGCCACCGTGTACGCGTCGGATTCGACGGCCCCGGTGCAGGACATGTCCCCCACGGTGCGGTAGCGGACGGTCTTGGTGATGACTTCCTCGTGCGGCAGCGGCTGGGACACTTCGCCCACAGCGCGCCACATGCCGTCGCGGGCAAAGACCTCGCGCTCGTGGGCGTAGTACAGGCCGGGCAGCTCGATGTTCTCGCGCTCGATGTAGCGCCAGATGTCCAGCTCGGTCCAGTTGCTGATGGGGAACGCACGGACGTGCTGGCCCACCGTGTGGCGGCCGTTGTACAGGTTCCACAGTTCGGGGCGCTGGTTGCGCGGGTCCCACTGGCCGAACTCGTCACGGAGGCTCAGGATGCGCTCCTTGGCGCGGGCCTTGTCCTCGTCACGGCGGCCGCCGCCAAAGACGGCGTCGAACTTGTTCTGCTGGATGGCGTCCAGCAGCGGAACTGTCTGCAGCGGGTTGCGGGTGCCGTCGGCGCGCTCGGCGAGCTCGCCGCGGTCAATGAACTCCTGGACGGAGCCCACCACGAGCTTCAGGCCGAGCCGCTCAACGGTGCGGTCGCGGAAGTCGATGACCTCGGGGAAGTTGTGGCCGGTGTCCACGTGCAGCACGGGGAACGGGACCTTGCCGGGCCAGAAGGCCTTGGTGGCCAGGTGCAGCATCACCACGGAGTCCTTGCCGCCGGAGAACAGCAGGGCGGGCTTTTCGAACTCGGCAACAACCTCGCGGATGATGTGGATGGCCTCGGACTCAAGGGTGTCCAGGCTGCTCAGGCGCGTGGAAACGGCAGCGTCAGTCACCTGGGTGGTCTCCTCGGTTAGGTAAGTGCTCATACGTGTAGTCCGCATTCTGTCTTGTCGGTCCCTGCCCAGCGGCCGGCGCGGGGGTCGTCGCCCGGCGCCACCTTCCGGGTGCAGGGCTGGCAGCCAATGGAGGGGTACCCCTGGGAAAGCAGCGGGTTGACGGGCAGGAGGTTGTCGTCCGAGTACTGGACCAGCTGGTCGAACGTCCACGCAGCCACCGGGTTGACCTTGACCAGGCCGTTGGCCTCGTCCCAGGTGACCAGCGGGGTGTTGGTGCGGGTGGGGGCCTCGTCGCGGCGCACGCCGGTGAACCACAGTTCGTAGCCGGACAGGGTGCGGCGCAGCGGGGCCACCTTGCGGAGGGCGCAGCACTGGGCGGCGTCGCGGGCGAACAGGTCCTTGCCCAGGAGCCGGTCCTGCTGTTCCACGGTGTTCTCGGGGAGCACGTCCACCACGTTGACGCGGAGGTTCGCGGCCACCTCGTCGCGCGTGGCGTAGGTTTCCGGGAAGTGGTAGCCGGTCTCCAGGAACAGGACGTCGACGCCGGGCATCTGGTCAGCGACGAGGGCCGGCAGGACAGCGTCGGCCATGGAGCAGGCGACGGCGACGGCCGGCAGTTCGAAGTTGCGCTCCACCCAGGCGATAACATCGCGGGCGGGGGCGTCCCAGCCGAGCTCGGCCGCGCCGGCTTCGGCGATGGCCTTGAGCTCGTCGTGCGAGCGGAGCTTGGGAGCGGCGGTTGCCACCGTCTCCTCAACCTGCGCGGCGGCCTCAGCCGGTGCAACCACGGGGTTTACGCCAAGTGCATGCTTGGGCCCACGGCCGCCGGGGTCCCCGGCCGAGCTTGCGAGGTTGGGGTGCGGCTGGGGACTCACTGGAGTGCCTCCTCATCTGCTGCGTGGGCCCATTCGGCGAAGGTCTGGCCTTCGGCCCGCTGGGCCACGAAGGTGCGGACCACGCGCTCCACGTAATCGGGGAGGTCGTCGACGTAGACCTTGAGGCCGCGGACGGTGCGGCCCAGGCCTGCTTCCTCCCGCTCGTTCGAAGCCAGCCCGCCGCCCAGGTGGACCTGGAAACCCGGGGAGGGGTCGCCGTCGGGCGTTGGCAGCATCATGCCTTTGAGGCCGATGTCCGCGGTCTGGATGCGGGCGCAGGAGTTGGGGCAGCCGTTGATGTGCAGGGACAGCGCGTGGGGCAGCTGGCCGCTGTCGGCGAGGTCGGCCAGGCGGCGTTCCAGCTCTGCCACCGCCGTGGCGGCGGTGTACTTGGTCTCCACGATGGCCAGCTTGCAGTACTCGATGCCGGTGCAGGCGATGGTGCCGCGGCGGAACACGGACGGGCGGGCGGACAGGCCCAGCTCGTCCAGCTCCGCCACGAGGGGCTCCACCTGGTCCTTCTCGACGTCCAGGACAACGAGCTTCTGGTGCGGGGTGGTGCGCAGCCGGAAGGAGCCGCGGGCCTCGAGGGTGTCCGCAAGCTTGACCAGCGCGGCACCGGACAGGCGGCCGGCCAGCGGGGTGGCGCCGATGAAGAACTTGCCGTCCTTCTGCTCGTGCACGCCGATGTGGTCGCCCGGGGTGGTGGGCTTGGGCGCAGCGGGGCCGTCGGCCAGCTTGTAGCCGAGGTATTCGTCCTCGAGGATCTGGCGGAACTTCTCCGGACCCCAGTCGGCCATCAGGAACTTCAGGCGTGCCTTGGTGCGCATGCGCCGGTAGCCGTAGTCGCGGAAGATGCTGGTCACGCCAAGCCACACGTCGGCGGCCTGCTCCGGCGTCACGAACGCACCGAGGCGCTTGCCGAGCATCGGGTTGGTGGACAGCGCGCCGCCGGCCCAGAGGTCGTAGCCGACGCCGAGTTCGGGGTGGCGGACACCCACCAGGGCGAAGTCGTTGATCTCGTGGACCACGTCCTGGCTGGGGTGGCCGGTGATGGCGGTCTTGTACTTGCGCGGCAGGTTGGACAGCAGCGGGTTGCCGATGAACCGCTCCCCCAGCTCCTCGATGAGCGGGGTGGGGTCGATGATCTCGTCCTTGGCGATGCCGGCCACGGGCGAGCCCAGGATCACGCGCGGAACGTCGCCGCAGGCCTCGGTGGTGGACAGGCCAACACCCTCCAGGCGGGTCCAGATCTCGGGGATGTCCTCCACGCGGATCCAGTGCAGCTGGATGTTCTGGCGGTCGGTCAGGTCGGCGGAGTCGCGGGCGAAATCCACGGAGATCTGGCCGATGACGCGCAGCTGTTCGGTGGTGAGGGCGCCGCCGTCGATGCGGACGCGGAGCATGAAGTACTTGTCCTCGAGCTCGTGCGGCTCAAGCGTGGCCGTCTTGCCGCCGTCGATCCCGGGCTTGCGCTGGGTGTAGAGGCCCCACCAGCGGAACCGGCCATGCAGGTCCTGGCCGGGGATGGCGTCGAAGCCTTCCTTGGAGTAAATGGTCTCGATACGCTCGCGCACGTTGAGGCCGTCGTCTTCCTGTTTCCAGGTTTCGTTGGCGTTCAGCGGCGTTTTGCCGTCCACTTTCCACTGCCCGTGCGGCTTCGCGGCGGGACGGGACGTGCGGGCCGGGCGCTTTGCGGCAGCGGAATCCGCCGACGCTCCGGCTAGAGCTGTATCAGTCATGCATCGACTGTAGGTCGCGCCCGAAGAGCGTCACAAAGGCCCGGAAACGCTAAGTCACCTAGGGAAATATTTCGTCACGAAACGCCGGACAGCCTTGAAGAAGCCACCCTGCTGTGCATTTGCGGCCGGTTCCGCAGGGGCCTCTTGGGGGGCCCGGGCGGGCGCGTGCGCGGCTTTTTCAAGTGGCGCGTGGGCGGCGGCTTCGCGGGCTTTTGCGACGGCGGCGTCATACCTGTCCAGCGCAATCTCGGCGAGCACCGGGGACGGCAGCAGCGGTTCGGTCACGACGTCGGCCCCGGCCTTGGCCAGCTGGTCGTGGAAGAAGCCCGGCGCCAGGAGGTAGGAGGCAATCACCACGCGTCCGCCGACGTCGACCGCCCCGGCGGACTCACCCGCCCCGGCACCGCCTTCCAGCTCCTCGCGAAGCATCGCGACGGCGTCGGGCACGGAAGGTTTGGCAGAGGCACCATAGGCGGCCACCATCCGGTTGGACCGCAGCTCCCGGAGCTGGCCCAGCAGCTCCTCGACGCTGACGGCGGCATTGGGGTTGGACGAGCCTGCCGCGGCCAGCACGATTACGTCGTTGTCCGTCACGCCGGCTTCGCGCAGCCGCTGGTCGAGCAGCGCGGCCAGGCGCGGATCGGGCCCCAGCGGCGCGGCTGCCGCACTGCCCGGCCTGCTCTTCACGGCCCGCGCGATGTCCACCTTCACGTGGTAACCCACGCTGAGCAGCAGCGGCACCACCACGGCGGCCTCCCCCTCGGGCAGGCCCGCCACCACGTCCACCAGGTCAGGCTGCTGGACGTCCACATAGGCCTCCCGGACGTCAAGACCGGGGCGGAGTCCGGCGATGGCGGCGCGCAGGGCGTTGACCTCCGCGGCTCCCTGTGTGTTGGACGTCCCATGGGCGCAGGCGATCATGATGGGGCTGTTCATACGGGCTAGCGTAACGTTGGAGCCGCCCTGTCCGCCCTCTTTTGAATTGCCGGGACGCTCCATGACATTCGCCTTTGACAACTCGCCGGTGTGGCTGGATCTGCTGGGCGTCTTTTTCTTCGCGGTGTCGGGGTCCCTGCTGGCGGCCCGGAAGCACATCGATATTGTCGGGTCCCTGCTGCTGGCTTCCCTGGTGGGACTCGGCGGCGGCGTGATCCGGGACATCATCCTGAACAGCGGGCCACCTGCGGCGTTCACCAATCCGGCCTACCTAGTGCCCCCGCTGGTTGCCACGGCTCTGGTGTACTTCCTGTTCCCCAGCGTGCAGCGGTACACGTCGCTGCTGACCCTGTTCGACGCCGGCGGCCTTGCCCTGTTCTGCATGACCGGCACGCTCAAGGCGCTGGCCGCCGGCATGAACCCGGTGGCGTCGGTCCTGCTGGGGGTCACCACGGCGGTGGGCGGCGGGCTGCTGCGCGACATCACCGCCAACGAGGTTCCAGAACTCTTCAACCCCAAGGACATCTACGCGCTGCCGGCCTTCGTGGGGGCCGCGATGACCGCCGGGCTGTGGGTCCTGGGTGTCTTCAACGTGCTGACGGCGACGGCCATCGCAGCCGTGGTTTTCACTTTCCGCATCCTGGCATGGCGGCGCTCCTGGCAGGCGCCGCTGGCCGTTCACGGGTGGCACCGGCGGGGCAGCAATCCCGCGGCCTGACCACCCCATCGGCGGCGCTCCCGCGTCACTTTGCAGGGCCCGGGATTAGCTAGGATATGAAGCATGACTGACATGTTCCTCGAGAAATTCCGTGCGCTTGTTCCGAAGTATCTCGAAGACGAATGGCAGGCAGAGGACGGGCTGGATCCGGACGAGCTGGACAAGGCCCTGGCCGACCACCAATTCCAGATTCCCCTGGTGCTCCGCGAGTTCTACCTGGCCCTTGGCGGCTGCGAGGACCTGATGGAGGCGTACCACTACTTCTGGGATCCCGACGAGCTCGAGGTTGACGACGAAGGCTTCCTGATGTTCCTCGAGGACGAGGAAGAGGAATACACGTGGGGCTTCCGGGTGGGCGACCTCAGCGTCCCCGACCCCATTGTGTACCGGCGCAACAACGCCCGCGGGCAGTGGAAGTCCGAAGAAGGGACGTTCTCGGAGTTCGTGTTCGACATGTTCGAGTGGGCCTTCGAGGACGACGACAACTAGGGCTTTCCGCTCTTCCGTCTCAGCGTGGCGTCGAGTTCCTGCGATGCCCGCTGGGTTTCCCCACCTTTTGGGGTGTGCGACGGCGTGTCCTCCTCCGATGACGGCGTTTCCCCCGGTTCGCCAGCAAAACCTTGGGAATCTCAGCGGATAACCCGGCCCGGGAGGACCTGCCACACCTCCGCCATGATTCTTTCCGGGTGATGGACCACATCGGCGTACCCGTAGCGTAGTACCGCATATCCGGTGAGGGTGCTGGCGTTATTCCTGGCACGGTCCTTCTTCACCTGGCGGGGCTCAAGGTGGGTGGCGCCGTCGAGCTCGACGATCAGGAATCCTTCCAGCAGGAAGTCCACGATGCCGATGCCGGGGAGCTCCACCTGTGTCTCCGTGAAAATGCCCGCCGCGCGGAAAAGAATCCGGGCGACCACCTCGATGGGCGAATCTGCGGTCCCGTCAACGAGTTCCAGCACGCGCCTGGCTGCACCGTTCCGCTTACCGGGTAGCCGCCCCCGCAGGTAGCCGAGGGTGGTTAGTCCCTGCCGCGCTGCACCCTCCACCATAACGGCAGCTTCCATGGCCGGAAGGCAGCGCAGGCTGTGGATCAGCACGTCGGTGGTGCTCGCCACCGGTTTTGGTGAATCCGGAGGAACCAGGGACCCTCGGTGCACGACGGCGTCCGCCGGCCCACGGTGCCGGCACAGGAGGTGAACCCTCGACGGTTCCCTCAACAGCCAAAGACGGCGATGTACTGCGGCAGAAGCACAAGTCAGCAGGCCATTGCCCAGGACAGCCGCAGTCATGTCCGCCGGGGCCCCGGGCAGCGCCACCACCCCGTGCCGGAGCCGGCGGATGTCACCCAGCGCCACCGCATTGCGAATGCTCCGGTCTGTGAATCCAGCCTGCAAGAGCGTGGAGGTGCGCGCCACTGAGCCTGCGTACGTGAGAAATCGGGTGAGGTCCATGGAGCCAGCAGACCCAATCTTCGACGCGGAACGCAGTGCCGGGCAGCCCTATGTGGACAAAACTCCTGCTGAACTTCCCCGGCTTTCGAGCTGCCTTTCGGCGGGTCCCGGCAACTCGCCGGGTTTCCAACCAGTTCTCGGCAGAAAGGTGGGGAAACTCAGCGCCGACAAGTCCGTGACACCCCAAGTAAATTACTAGTTGCATCTTGTGACAAACCTGTCATAGACTATTCACGGATCCGCTAAACGCCTCCGGCGGGTCTGATGCGAACGGAGAGACAGCCCCGGTTCACAGCAACGTATGACTCGTATCGTTGCTGCGGACCGGGGCTGTCCCGTTTAAACAATCGTTGCTCCATTGCCGCACACGCGGCGAAGCCCGGCCCCGTCATGGAGCCGGGCCTCACAGCGGTTGAGTCAGCTGGCGCGGTCCACCACAGCCAGTGCGAAGCTGGACAGCGAATCCTTGACCACACCTTCGGGCAGCGGAGCGAGCGCCTCGATAGCCTCGTCGGCCCAGCGGCGTGCCACCACCCAGGATTCGGCCGTGACGGGATGCTCGCGCAGGCCGGCGACAGCCGCAGCGAGGGCTTCGTCCGAGGACAGGTCGCCGTCAATCAGGGTCAAAAGGTCGACGGCGGACTGGTCACCATCAGCGGCCGCCTTGCGCAGCAGCAGCACCGGCAGGGTGGGAACCCCTTCACGCAGGTCCGTTCCGGGCGACTTGCCGGACTTCACCTTCACTCCGGTCACGTCAATGACGTCGTCGGCCAGCTGGAACGCGACGCCCACCTTTTCTCCGTACTCCACCAGGATGTCCTCGAACGCCTCGTCGGCGCCGGAGAAGATGGCACCAAACTGGCCCGAAGCAGCCACCAGCGAGCCGGTCTTGTCCGCGATCACTGACAGGTAGTGCTCCACCGGATCCTCGTCGGGGCGGGGCCCCACGGTTTCGTGCAGCTGGCCCAGGCAGAGCCGCTCAAAGGTGCGGGCCTGGATACCCAGCGCACGCCCCCCAAGCTCGGACACCAGAATTGAGGCGCGGGCGAAAATCAGGTCGCCGGTGAGGACCGCCACGGAGTTGCCCCAGACCTCGTGGGCGGTGGGTGCACCGCGGCGGAACGGGGCCGAGTCCATGACGTCATCGTGATAAAGCGTTGCGAGGTGCGTCAGTTCCACCACGACGGCGGCCTGCACCACGGCGGGCAGCGACGCGTCGCCAAGGTGTGCACAGAGCAGGGTCAGCAGCGGCCGGATGCGCTTGCCGCCGGCTTCCACCAGGTGGCGCGACGTGGCGTCAGCGAGCGGATCCGAGTTGGCGATGGCTTCGCGGAGCTTCTTCTCCACCCGGGCCAGGTTGTTGGTGATGGCCGGCCCCAGTTCGGCATCTCCGGCGATGGCCGCAAAACCCGCGGGCAGCTGCAGGCCCGTTGCGATGGCGGTGGTATTGAGGCTGGGTTCGGAGTCCGGCAGGCCGTGTCCGGCGTGCGTCCAGCTGTGGTCTGCGGGGTTGGTCACGGGTTAACCCTAACTTTTTGTTGCGGATACCGCTGATTCGAGGCCGCCAGCGTATTGGATGTGGCCGGAACCAGCGATTCCAGGACACGGATCACCCGGTCCTCAAAGCCCTTCGCGGACGGGTCCGTGAGGTTGGCCAGGAGACGGACCACGAACCGCATCAGCACCGGGATGGGCATGCCGGTGCGGAGTGCGAGCTTCATGACCGCAGGCTTCCCGATCAGCACGGCAAACGCCCGGCCAAGGGTGAAGTGGGAGCCCCACTGTTGGCGCACATAGTCCGCGTACCGCGCAAGATGCGCATCGGCGTCGTACGTTCCGCCGGCCGCCGCTGAGCGGGAGGAGGCGTCGATGATGAACTCGGCAGCGAACCGCGCGGACTCCATGGCGTAGGAGATGCCCTCGCCGTTGAACGGGGAAACCATTCCGCCGGCATCGCCCAGCAGCAGGAGGCCCGGCGAGTAGTGCGGCGTGCGGTTGAAGCCCATGGGCAGCGCCGCGCCGCGGATCTCGCCCACCTGGTTATCCGGCGTGAAGCCCCATTCGGCGGGCATGCCGGCGGTCCATTCGCGCAGGACCTGCTTGTAGTCGAGCTTGCCGAATTCCTTTGAGGAGTTCAGGATGCCCAAACCCACGTTGGAGGTGCCGTCACCCACGCCGAACACCCAGCCGTAGCCGGGGAGCAGTTTGCCGTCCCGGCCGGGGAGCTCCAGCCAGCCTTCCATCCAGTCATCGTCCGTGCGGGGCGAGGTGAAATAGGTGCGGACGGCGACGCCAAGCGGGCGGTCGTCGCGTTTATGCATGCCGAGGGACACGGCGGTGCGCGTGGAGTTGCCGTCGGCGGCGAGGACGACGTCGGCGCTGAACTCGCGCGTCTCCCCCGTCTTGCGTCCCGACTCGTCGAGGAGCGCTGCGCGGACCCCGGTGACGCGGCCGTCGTCGTTGCGGATGGCCTCGGTGACGCTGTGCCGCTCAAGGATGGCGGCACCCGCGGATTCGGCGTGCCGGGCCAGTTCCTCGTCGAAGCCAAGCCGGGTGCGGATCAGCCCGTACTGGGGAAAGTCGGACACCTCGGGCCAGGGCAGTTCGATGGTGCGCCCGCCGGCAATCAGGCGCAGGCCCTTGTTGCGGCGCCAGCCGTCGTTCTCCGGATGCGGCAGGCCGAGCTTCTGGATCTCGCGGACTGCCCGGGGAGTGAGCCCATCGCCGCACACTTTTTCGCGCGGGAAGCTCGTTTTTTCCAGGACGGTAACGTCCAGCCCGGCCCTGGCAAGGTAGTACGCGGCGGTGGACCCGGCGGGGCCGGCGCCGACAATCAGTACTTTCACAGGTCAGCGGACGATGTTGCGGCGCAGCTTGGCCACGGGGCCCTTGTGCGCGGCGATGGCGGCAGCGGCGCTGTCCGGCGTAGATTCTTCGGCTTTGAACGCGCGGTGCACGGCCACGATTCCGCCGGTGAGGTTGCGGTAGGTGACCTTTTCCCAGCCGGATTCCTGCAGCCAGGCGGCAAGGTGGTCCTGGTCCGGCCACGCGCGGATGGACTCGGCGAGGTAGACGTAGGCGTCGGGGTTGGAGGCAACCTTGGTGGCAATGGCAGGCAGGGCCCGCATGAGGTATTCGGTGTACATGGTCCGCCAGAGCGGAACCACGGGCTGCGAGAACTCCGCAATAACCAGCCGGCCGCCGGGCTTGGTGACGCGGAGCATCTCCTGCAGTGCTTTTTTGGGCTCGTTGACGTTCCGCAGGCCGAAGGAGATGGTGGTGGCGTCGAAGGAGTTGTCGGCGAACGGCAGGTTGGTGGCATCGCCGGCAACAAAGTTGATGTCCGGGCGGCGGCGCTTGCCCACCTTGAGCATTCCGAGGGAGAAGTCGCAGGCCACCACGTCGATGCCCGCATCGGCATACGGTTCGCTGGAGGTGCCGGTGCCCGCTGCCAGGTCCAGGACACGCTGGCCCTTGCTGGCCTCCATGGCATCCACCACAACCTTGCGCCAGCGGCGCGTCTGCCACAGGGACAGGACGTCATTGACGACGTCGTATTTCGGTGCGACGTCGTCAAACATCGTGGCTACTTCGTCCGGACGCTTATCCAAGGATGCTCGGTTCACCATGTCATTGTCTCAAATGTTCAGGAGCCTCCCGACCAGCCACGGCTCGGGGCCAGGAACGCCCTGGTGTCGGCTGCCACCTGCTCCGGGCACTCCCACAGGATCAGGTGGCCTGTTCCGGAATACACCTTCAGGACCGAACCGGGGATGCGGCCGGCGAGGACCTCCTCATCGCGGCGGGGCAAAAACTCGTCATCCTCCCCCCACAGGATCAGGGCGGGGACGCCGATGGGTCCGGCATCAGTGGGCGGGACGGCCTGGTACAGCCCTTCGAGTGCAGTCCGCCACACGTGCGCCGGCATCCTCATGCCGTCCCGGACACGGTCCTCCACGAACCACGCGGGAACCTGCCGGTGGAAGGTGAACCACTTCAGGGATTGCCGGACCCACCCCTCATCCAGGGGATCCCGCAGCGACTCCACTTCGTCCGCAAAGGCCGGCCTGCCGGCAAGGTTCAGGGGCGAGCCCACCAGCACCAGTGCACTCACCCGTCCTGGATGGGCGACGGCAACCTGCTGCGCGACGTACCCGCCGCTTGAGGAACCCAGGATGGCCGCGGACTCCAGGCCCAGCGCGTCGAGGATCGCCTCGACGTCCCTGGCCTGATCGGTGAGTGAATAGCCGCCGCGGGGTTTGTCGGCTTCGCCGTGCCCCCGCAGGTCGGGCGCAAGGATCTGCAAGCCCTCCAGCAGGGGTATCAGGCGGTCAAAGCTGCGCCGCGATTCCCCCCAGGCGTGCAGAAGCAGCAACGGCTGCGCGGACGGATCACCCTGTACCAGGCACGGGACCGCAATGCCGGTGCTGAGGCTGAGCCGGCGGACCTCCGAGTCCATACGCTGAGGCTACGCCGGACCTGCCGGCGGCGGTACCTCCAGGGTGCTCACGGGCCAGTGCACGCGCGGGAGTAGTGTTGTCTCATCATGACGAGCACGTTCCGCACCCTCACAGTCCCCCTGGATGGAAATGATTTCCCCGGGGGGCTTCCTGCGTTTTTGGTCCGGGACGATGTCCTCTGCTGGACCCGGAGGGAAGCCGGGCTGGCCGGCTTCGGCGAGATTGCACGCTTCACGGCCACCGGCCCCGAGCGGTTCCTGGAGGCAGACATCTGGTGGCGGCACCTTGTCCTTGAGGCCGACGTTGCCGATTCCGTTAAGCTCCCCGGCACGGGACCCGTGGCCTTCGGCTCCTTCGCCTTTTCCAAGACTTCCGCCCACGAGTCCCGGCTGATCGTGCCGGAGATCGCGGTGGGCGTGCGGGACGGGCAGGTCTGGCTGACCCAGCTGACGTTCGACGACGGCCCCCTCACCGGGGACACCGCCCGCGCCGCACTGGACCGCTGGCTGAGGAGCGCTGCGGCTCCTGCGGCAATCCCCCCAGGAAGCACGACGGCGGCACCGGACCCTGCCGGGGACGGCACCCTGAACGCCGTGGCCACGAAGGGGGGCGGCGCCGTCGTACGCCCCCTCCCCCTCGCCGCCGGGGCAACCCTGCATACCGGCTCGCTGAGCGAGGAAGCCTGGATGGCGGCCGTGGAAGCGGGCGTCGCCGAGATCCGGACCGGCGCGCTGGAGAAACTGGTGCTGGCACGGGATGTGGTGGCGACTATTCCATCCGGCGTACATGCCGCAGACGTACTGCGCGAGCTTGCCGCGCGCTACCGGGAGTGCTGGACGTACGGGGTGGACGGGCTGGTGGGGGCCACGCCGGAGATGCTGATCCAGGTGGAAGGCCGCACCGCCCAGGCGCGCGTGCTTGCGGGAACGCTGGACCGCCGGGACGCCCACGGCGAGGACGGCCTCCCGATGGACTACGCCACCCGGGTGCTGGCCGGCTCGGAAAAGCAGCGACACGAGCACGAGATCGCCATCCAGTCCCTGACCACCCAGCTGGCGCCGTTCTCGGAGGCGATGAATGCGCACGACGAGCCGTTCATCCTGGAACTCCCGAACGTGTGGCACCTGGCTTCGGACGTCAAGGCGGAGCTGGCCGAAATCGAGGGCCACGTGCCCACCTGCCTGGCGCTCATCAACGCCCTGCACCCCACGGCCGCCGTCTGCGGAACCCCCACCCAAGTTGCCGGGGCCCTGATCCGGAAGCTGGAACACCTGGACCGGGGGCCGTATGCAGGCCCCGTCGGCTGGCTGGACGCAGCGGGCAACGGCGAGTGGGGCATCGCACTGCGGGGAGCGGTCATCGAATCCCCGGACACCGTCCGGCTGTATGCCGGCTGCGGAATAGTCGACGGCTCCCAGCCCGAGGCCGAGCTCGCGGAAACCTGGGCCAAGTTCCGCCCGATGCTGGAGTCCCTGGGCATCAGCAGCTAGGCAGTCCGGTATAGGAGACATGTTGTGCCCGTGCGGGCTTGCTTTCCCCTGTGATTTAGTTATCCAATAGTGAAACTTAGTTTCCTGTGATGCACATCTCATAATCGGCGCTACACTATGAACCGATTTAGTACCGCATACTCCCCGCAACAAAAGGTAAGAAAACATGCAGCTCAAGTCCCTGGCCACGGCCAAAATGACCGCCAAGGCAGCAGCAGTCTTCGCCGTCGGCGCCCTCACCCTCACGGCGTGCGGCGGCAGTTCCACTCCGGCAGCCTCCGAAGGCGGCATCCAGCTCATCAACGCCGGCAAGCTCACGGTCTGCTCGGACATCCCCTACGAGCCGTTCGAGTTCGAGAAGGACGGCGAGACGGTCGGCTTCGACGTGGACATCGCCAAGGAGCTCGCCAAGGACTTCGGCGCCGAACTGAGCATCGTTGACAGCTCCTT
This sequence comes from Pseudarthrobacter sp. NCCP-2145, assembly GCF_023708005.1. Classification (NCBI taxonomy): domain Bacteria; kingdom Bacillati; phylum Actinomycetota; class Actinomycetes; order Micrococcales; family Micrococcaceae; genus Pseudarthrobacter; species Pseudarthrobacter sp. NCCP-2145. The sequence continues at coordinate 30,068 of NZ_BRCG01000026.1, forward strand.
CGAAGCGATCGAGACCGGCACTGCCCTGACCCAGTGCGACCTGGGCATCTCCTCGATCTCCATCACGGACACCCGCAAGTCCGTCATGGACTTCTCCGCCCCGTACCTCGACGACGACCTGGCCCTGGTGGCCAGCGAGGACTCCGGCATCACCGGCCTGGAGGACGCCAAGGGCAAGAAGGTCGGCGTGCAGCAGGCCACCACCGGCGCCGACTACGCCCAGGAGCAGGGCATCGACGCGCAGCAGTTCGAGGACACCGGCCTCCTGGTGCAGGCTCTTGAGGCCGGCACCATCGACGCCGCCCTGGGCAACCAGTCCGTCCTCGGCTACGCCATCAAGGACCAGCCCAAGTTCAAGAGTGTTGAGGACTTCGCAACCGGCGAGCAGCTGGGCATCTCCATCAAGAAGGGCAACACCGCAATGCTGGAGAAGGTCAACGGCACGCTTGAGCGCCTGACCGGGGACGGTTCCCTGGAGAAGTTCAAGACCACCTGGTTCGGCGAGACCGCCAAGTAGCCAGCAACCGCCAAGTAGTCGCCGTGCAGGCCTGGGGCTCCCCCGTCCCGGCCAAGCCACGGCCCTGAGAACTACGCAGCCGGGGCCCCGGACGAGCTGTACCGCAGTCCGTCCGGGGCCTCTGCCACGCACAACGAATGTGAGCAACCCATGGCAATGACCGCACGTCAGCGAGCCAGAGTAAGCCTGTACGTCCAGGCCGGAATCTTTGTGGTAGTTATCGCCGCACTGATCCTGGCCACCGACTGGGAGACCATCGGCAACAGCGTCTTCAACTTCGGCAAGATCGGGCCCATGTTCCCGGGCATCTTCGTCACCGGCCTGACGAACACCCTGATCTACACGTTCCTCGGCTTCATCGTCGGCCTCTCCGGCGGCCTGCTGCTGGCCCTGATGAAACTCTCCAGCTTCCCCCTGTACCGCTGGATCGCCTCCGGGTACATCGAGTTCTTCCGCGGCATCCCGGCGCTGCTGGTGTTCATCGCCTTCGGCTACGGCGTGCCCCTGGCCTTCGGCGTTTCCTGGAACATCACCGTGATCGTCATGGTTTCCCTGGGCATGGTGGCCTCGGCCTACATCGCCGAAACCCTCCGCGCAGGCCTGCAGGCCGTGCCCAAGGGCCAGCTGGAAGCCGCCCGCTCGCTGGGCATGCCCCAGTGGCGGGCCATGATCACCATCGTCATCCCCCAGGCCTTCAAGATCGTCCTGCCGCCCCTGACCAACGAGGTCATCCTGCTCACCAAGGACTCCTCGCTGATCTACGTCCTGGGCCTCACCGCCTCGCAGTACGAGCTCACCAAGTTCGGCCGCGACGGCATCTCCAGCCTCGGCGCGGGCCTTACGCCCCTTCTGGTGGCCGGCGCCTTCTACCTGGTGATCACCATCCCGCTGAGCTTCCTGGCCCGGAAGTTCGAAAGCCGCACCGCGCGGAACAATCGATAGGCAGGGAAGACCATGAACGACGTCGTAAATTCCTCCGGCAGCACCAGCACCATCCACGCCGCCGGCGTGGCCATCAAGGACCTGCGCAAGTCCTACGGTTCCAACGAGGTCCTCAAGGGCATCAGCCTGGACGTGGCGCCCGGTGAAGTGGTGTGCCTGATCGGACCGTCCGGCTCCGGCAAGTCCACCCTGCTGCGCTGCGTCAACCTGCTGGAGCAGCCCAACGAGGGCAGCATCCACGTGGGCGGCTTCGAGGCCACGGACCCCGATGTGGACATCGACAAGATGCGCCGCAAGGTGGGCATGGTGTTCCAGCAGTTCAACCTGTTCCCGCACCTGGACGCCAAGCGCAACTGCTCCATCGCCCAGACCAAGGTCCTCAAGCGTTCGCAGGCCGAGGCGGACAAGGTGTCCATGCACAACCTGGAACGTGTGGGGCTAGGACACCTCGCGGACCGGTTCCCGGACCAGCTCTCCGGCGGCCAGCAGCAGCGCGTGGCCATCGCCCGCGCGCTCAGCATGGACCCCGAGCTGATGCTCTTCGACGAGCCCACCTCCGCGCTTGACCCCGAGACCGTGGGTGATGTCCTCTCCGTTATGCGGAACCTCGCCAAGGAGGGCATGACCATGCTGGTAGTCACCCACGAGATGGGCTTCGCCCGCGAAGTGGCGGACCGTGTGGTGTTCATGGATGGCGGCGTTGTGGTGGAGGAAGGCGCGGCCGAGCAGGTCATCTCCTCCCCCACGCAGGCCCGCACCAAAGAGTTCCTGCGCCGCGTCCTGGATCCGACGCACATCGACATCGAGGAGTAGGGCCTCTTCGCTTTCACAGTCCCCGGCGCTACGGATTCTCCGCCGCGCCGGGGATTTTGTGCGTCATGGGGCAATCTGCGCCTCGCTTTTGAAGGAGGCGTACGACGGCGGCAGGCGCCTCCTGTGCAAGCATTTACTTCCGCGGTGGCTGGGCACACAATAGGTCCCATCACAGCCCTGGCTCAGCAGCGCGCTGCCCGTCCGGCCGCCGTCCCGCGCGGTGGCGCACCCAGGAGCGCAGAGATGAATTTCCAGGCCCCACCACCGCAGGCGGCAGTATCCGAACGCGCCGCGCGGCTGGCATCAGTACCCTCGTTCCAGCGGGTTGACTCCTTCATCCGGCGGTACCTCAACGGGGGACAGGACCAGCGCACCGTCTGCGACTTCACGTTCGGCAACCCCCACCAGATGCCGCCGGACCGCTACGTCACCACTTTGCGGGATGCCCTGGTTCCCCGTGATGACCAGTGGTTTGCCTACAAAACCAACGTCGGGACGGCGCAGGAAGCGGCCGCGCAATCCCTTGAACGGCTGCTGGACGTGCCCTTCAGGACCGAGGACATCTTCCTTACCACCGGGGGGTTCGCCGCGATCGCGCTGGCGCTCAAGACCGTGGCGGACCCCGGCGACGAGGTAATCTACAGCCTGCCGCCGTGGTTCCTGTACGAGCCGCTGATCCTCGAAGCCGGCCTGGTACCGGTGAAGGTAAAGGTCCACACAGCCACGTTCGACCTGGACCTCGCCGCAATCGACGCGGCCATCACGGAGCGGACGCGGGTTGTGATCGTCAATTCGCCCAACAACCCCACCGGACGGATCTATCCCCCGGAGCTGCTGATCCGGCTCGCCGGCCTGCTGGAAACCGCGTCTGCAAGGATTGGACGGCGCATCTACCTCATCTCGGACGAGGCCTACAACCGCATTGTGTTCGACGGCGCGCGGTTCCACAGCCCGGCGGAGCACTACCCGTACACGCTGCTGGCGTACTCCTATGGCAAGACCCACCTTTCCCCCGGCCAGCGGGTGGGGTATCTGGCCCTGCCGCCGTCCATGCCGCGCCAGGAGGAGATGGCGCCGGCCATCAGCGGCCTGCAGGTGGCGATGGGCTGGGTCTACCCCAATGCCCTGCTGCAGCACGCGTTACCCGAGCTGGAGAAGTTCTCCATCGACGTCGGCCAGCTGGAGCGGCGCAGGGACCGCCTGGTGGACGCGCTCGGCAGTATGGGCTACCGCATGGTGCCGCCTGAGGGCACGTTCTACCTGTTCGTCAGTACCCCCGGCCCGGACGATGACGCCTTTACCGAGTCCCTCGCCCGCCGCGGCGTCTTCGTTTTCCCGGGCACGCTGTTCGAGACGCCCGGGTTCTTCCGGATTTCCCTCACAGCCAACGAGGACATGATCGAGCGGAGCCTGCCCACCTTCGAAGCAGCCATCAAGGAAAGCAGGAAAGGAACATGAACGGACGGACGTACCCTCCGGGGGTGCCGTGCTGGATCGACACAACCCAGCCTGACATCGACGCGGCAGCAAACTTCTATGCCGGACTCTTTGGCTGGACGTTCAGGGACGCAGCCCCGGGCGGCGGCGCGGACCGCTACCTGGTGGCCCAGCTGGACGGTGCGGACGTGGCAGGGATCGCCGGCGGCCGGGAAGATACAACGGCCTGGAGCACCTACATTGCCGTCGAGGACGCGGACGCCGCGGTGGACCGGCTGGTCGCTGCCGGTGCCGTGCTGAGGGCACCGGCAACGGATGCGGGCGAGGACGGCCGCAGCGCGGCCCTGGCTGATCCGGAGGGCGTGGAATTCCGTCTCTGGCAGCCGAAGCGGCAGGGCGGGGCACAGTCTGTCAACCAGCCCGGGACCTGGAACTTCAGCGACCTCCATACACGCAGCCCCGAGGACGCCGTCGGCTTCTACCAGGGAGCGTTCGGCTGGCAGGTGGACAAGGTGGGCTTCGGGGCGGACGACGCCGGCTTCGGCATGATGGTCCGCTTGCCCGGGTATGGCGACCATCTTGAAGCGACCGTCGATCCGGAGATCAGGGCACGGCAGTCCGAGTTCGCGGCTCCGCCGGGCTTCGCGGACGCCGTCGCCTGGATCGTGCCCATTGGAGCCGGCCGGACGCCGCACTGGCATGTCACGTTCGCTGTCGCCGACCGGGACCGGACGGCCCTTGATGCCGAGCGTCTTGGCGGGCGGGTCCTGAGGCAAGCAGACACGTGGTGGACCCGCGAGGCCCTGATCCGGGACCCGGAGGGGGCGGTCTTCACCGCCAGCCAGTTCACTCCGCCAACAGGCTGACCCGCCAAGGCGCAGGGGCCTACTGCACCAGCACTCCCCCGACGGCGGCCGCCACAGCTTCCCTGATGCGTTTGTGGAGCTGCCGCAGAGAACGGCGGTCCGTGCGGACTTCAACAATGCTGCGCCCCTCGATCGGACGCGCGAGCGCCTCGGCGAGTGCCGCCGTCGTACTTACCGTGCAATGCCCGACGCCGTACGCTGCAGCGAGTGCCGCAATGTCCACGGAGTGCGGGGTGCCGAAAAGCCGTTCGACGGCGTCGCCGTAGGTTCCGGCCTCACGCACGGCCCCGTGTTCCAGCAGGTCGAAGATGGCCCCGCCGGCGTCGTTGAGGACGACTATCCGCAACGACGGCTGCTCCTCGCCGGAGCCGAGGAGCAGGCCGCCGACGTCGTGGAGGAAGGTGACGTCCCCCAGCAGGACTGTGGTGTCCTGCCGGCCGCCAATGGCGATGCCCGTGGCGGTGGAAATGGTGCCGTCGATCCCGGCGAGGCCGCGGTTGGCGTACACGGTGGCGGCGGGTTCCGGGGCGGGCAGGCCGGCGAGGTCCACGTCGCGGATGCCGTTGGACGAGCCCAGGAGGAGCTGCCCGCGGGCGTGCTTCCACACCAGCGAGCCCACTGCCGGACCACTCGCGGCACCCTCTGCGGAAAGTATTCCGTCCAGGGAATGCTGGGCAGCTGATCCCGTGAGCAGCCAGGTATCCAGCCATTCCGGGGTGCCGCGGCCGGCGAAGTCGGCCAGGTCGGCAAGGCTTTCCAGCGGCAGCTCGGTGCGGCGGCCGGGCTCGTACCAGGCCACCGGCACGGGCTGGTAGAGGGCAGCCTGGACATCGGCCCTGGCCAGAAGCGCGGCGACGGGGCGGGACAGGGTGGGCCGTCCGAGCAGGACCACGCGTTCAATCGGCATGCCCGAGCCGGGACCGAAGTGCTCCAGCAGCAGCCGGTAGGGACCAACCGCGTTGGGACCGAAGCGGGCGTTGGAGGACGGCTCGGCCAGCAGCGGCAGGCCATGGGCCCGGGCGAACGCCTCGGCGACGGGCCCGGCGTCGTGCCCGGCGAGCACGACGGTGCGCCGCTCAGGCAGGTCGGCTGACGCCGGCGGCAGGTTCATGATGAGCGGCTCGGTGCCGATCCGGTAGCGCCGCCGTTCGGCCGCGGGCTGCAGCCCCTCTCCCTTTGACGGCACCAGCGGATCGCGGAACGCGAGGTTCAGCTGGACGGGGCCGGGCGGCAGGTCGGGGAACGCACCGGTGGCGGCGGACAAGCCTGTCTGGATGGCGCGCCGGGGGTCGGTGCCGGCGGCGATGTCGACGGCGAAGCGCACCTGCTCGCCGAAGAGGTCAGCCTGGACGGTGGTCTGGTTGGCGCCGGTTCCGCGGAGTTCGTCGGGGCGGTCGGCGGACAGCACCACCAGGGGAACCGCAGCGTGGTTGGCCTCCATCACTGCGGGCATCAGGTTCCCGACGGCGGTCCCGGACGTTGTCAGCACGGCGGCGGGCGATCCTGTGGCCAGGGCCAGCCCCAGTGCCGTGAACCCGGCCGAGCGCTCGTCGATCCGGACCAGCAGGTCCACCCTGCCCTCGGCGGAAGCCTCGGCAAGGGCGTACGCCATGGGGGCCGACCGGGATCCCGGCGAGACCACCACGTGCTGCACGCCGCCGTCGACCAACACCCCAACAGCGATCCGCGCCGCCGCCAACGCACTCAGCCCAGCACCGGCGCCAGGTGTGGCGCCGGAAGCTGTGTCACGAGTGGTGTCCGGCCTGGCGCCAGGCGTCGTGTCGGGGTTGGCGCCAGGCGTGGTGTCCGGGTTGGCGCCAGGCGTGGTGTCCGGGTTGGCGCCAGGCGTGGTGTCCGGGTTGGCGCCAGGCGTGGTGTCCGGGTTGGCGCCAGGCGTGGTGTCCGGGGAAGGCTCGTTCAGCGAAGTCACCAAACCAGTCTGCCACCCCCGACGCTCTCTCACTTGATGTTGGTTTTACCGGAACGCTCTATCACCTGATGCGGGGTAAGCCGGAACGCTCTATCACCTGATGCGGGGTAGACCGGAACGCTCTATCACCTGCCGCCCAAAGCCGGACGACAAGGTGATATAGCGTTGGCCTAAAGGCAGCAGGGAGTGAGAGAGCGTTGGCGCAAAACCTGCGTTAAGTGAGAGAGCGTCGCAGGCTAGCCGCGGAACACCTGGATCACGGACGGACGCGGTGCGCGCGCCTGGCCGGGTGCCGGCGTCGTGCCTTCCGCGACGTAGTCCGGGAAGAAGGAAACCTGCGCGTCGAAGGTGCCGTCCTCGCCCGGGTGCTGCACGGCAACGAAGACCGAACGCTCCTCGTCGTGGATGATGGGGCCGCAGGTCTCGGCGTCGCGGGGAACGGCGAGGAACTGCTCCACCTTGCCGCGTTCTGCGCCGTCCAGGGTGACCTTGAACAGCCCGTCCGCGCGGCCGATGCCGGAGGGGGCGCCGTCCGTGGAGATCCAGAGGTTGCCCACGGAGTCGAAGGCCAGGTTGTCCGGGCAGGAGATGGGCGAGACCTTGTCCACCGGGAAGCCGGAGAAGTAGGTGACGTCACCCTGGGCCGGATCGCCGCAGACCATCAACAGGTTCCAGGCGAAGGTGGCGGAGGTCTGTCCGCCGGTTTCGGTGATCTCCACGATGTGGCCGTCGCGGTTCTGGTTGCGGGGATTGACCTCGGTGGCGCCCTCGTTGGACCCGACGCCGCGGTTGGAGTTGTTGGTGCAGGCCACGTAGACCTTGCCGGTGTGCAGGCTGGGCTCCACGTCCTCACAGCGGTCCATCTTGGTGGGACCTACCTTGTCGGCGGCAAGGCGGGTGTAGACCAGGACCTCCTCGACGGTCATGCCCGGAACAGCGGAAGCCCCGTCCACCACCAGCGGCAGCCACTCGCCGATGCCGTCGAAGGCGCCGTCGGCGGGCACGGCCCCGGTTCCGGTGATTTCAGCTGCCGGCGAGTTGCCCGTGAACTTGGCAACGTAGAGGCTGCCCGCGGACAGCAGTGTCATGTTGTGCTTGCGGTCACCCTCGCGGTACTTGTCCTTCGAGACGAACTTGTACAGGTAGTCGAAGCGCTCATCGTCGCCGGAGTAGGCGACCACGTGCCCGGACTCCGCGATGATCACGTTGGCGCCTTCGTGCTTGAAGCGGCCCAGCATGGAGTGCTTCTTCGGCGTGGACGTGGGGTCGAACGGGTCAACTTCCACGATCCAGCCGAAGCGGTTCGCCTCATTCTCGTAGCCGGGGTTGCGAGTGTCCCAGCGCGGCTCGTCCAGTTCCCACTGGCGGGCGGTGGGCTTGGACGTGATGCCGTAGCGCTTGTCGCCAGCGGAAGTGCCGTTGCCCACGAAGTAGCCCTGGAAGTTTTCTTCGCCGGACAGGATGGTGCCCCACGGGGTGGTGCCGCCGGCGCAGTTGCCCAGGGTGCCCTTGATGAACCGGCCTGCAGGGTCGTCAACAGTTTTGAGGAGCGACGAGCCGGCGGCCGGGCCGGTCAGTTCGTACACCGTTGTGTTCAGGAAGCGGCGGTTAAGCGGAGCACCCTTCACGTAGGTCCACGGCTTGTTCTTGTTCGTGCGCTCCAACTCCACCACGGACAGGCCGTGCGCGGCCGCCCCCACAGCGCGCATCTGGTCTGCCGGCATAGTGGCCGGGAACATGATGGCGTCGTTCGTGTACTCGTGGTTGGAGAACAGCACCGCGCGGCGGCCCTTGCTGCCCGGGATTTCCAGGATGTCCGTGTAGTCATTGTTGTAGCCGAACTGCTTTTCCTGCGCGGCGGCCGTCTGGTTGTGCAGGTCGAACTCGGGCGCGCCGTCGAAGATGGGGTCACCCCAGCGGATGACCGGTTGCCAGGTGAAGCCTTCCGGGACGGTCACGGCGTCCACGGCGGCATCGATCGACGGGATGGCCGTGAACTGCAGCTTGGACTTGCCGAAGCCTTCCTTCGCGGCCTTGGACAGGCCTGCGGCATGTGCGGATTCCGGGGAGGTTGCGGCGGATCCGAGGACGACGGCGAGCGCGCCGGCGGCGCCGAAGCCCAGGGCGGCGCGGCGGGACATTGTGGTGGAGACGATGTCACGGAAGTAGCTGTTGGAGCTGGTGTTGCAGACGTCGCCGGCGCAGGCGTTGTCGCACTTCAGCGCGCAGGTGACGGCGCTGCGCTTGCCCTTGGTATGGCCGAGCATCGGCAGCAGGGTGAACTTGCGGGCAGTCGTTTCAGACATGGGGGCCTTCCAAGGAATTTCTACGAGGTCCCGCCCACCCTGTCAGCCGGTTTCTACGCGCAGTAGTATGCCGGGTGAAGTTCCGGTTAACCGCACGTGACCTGCAGAAACGTGCCGGAGGGGTTCAGGAAAGGCCGTGTCATGTGAAAGAGGGTTTCAAAAAAACCCACATTAAGTGAGAGAGGGTCTCCGGAAAGCCTGCGTCAAGTGAGAGAGGGACTCAGGCGGCCAGGAGCGCGTGGACGCGGCGCAGCCGGGCCAGCCACCAGTCCCGGCGTTCCGCGGATGCCGCATACCGCTCAAGCAGCCCGGCGTCGGCGGCCGCATCGCGGAGGCGGATGGCGCCGTCGTCGGACACCAAAGGATCCGTGGTGATGTCCGATTCAAACAGGGACACCGTCCCCAGCCCGCATGCATACGGCAACTCGGGCAGGGCGGCAGCCAGGGCGAGGCCCGCGCGGATGCCCACGGAGGTGTCCAGCGCAGAGCTGACGACGGCGGGCAGCCCGGCCTGCGCCACGATGTCCAGCGCGCGCCGCACTCCCCCGAGCGGCGCCACCTTGACCACCAGGAGGTCGGCAGCCCCGGCCCGCGCCACGCGCAGGGGATCGGACTCCTTGCGGACGCTCTCGTCCGCAGCGATTAGCACGGGGGTGCCCGCGGCCTGCAGCTGCCGGCGGACCTCGGCCAGTCCGTCGATGGCGGGAACGGGCTGCTCGGCGTATTCAAGCCCGACGCCGGCAAGCCGGGTGAGTGCCTCCACCGCCCCGGGCACGTCCCAGCCCCCGTTGGCATCCACGCGGATGGCGGCGTCCGGCAGCGCGGCCCGCACGGCGGCAACCCGGGCGGTGTCGTCGTCGAGGGTGTGGCCGCGCTCCGCAACCTTGACCTTCACGGCGTCCACCCGGCCAAACCGCGCCAGTACCTCCGGCACCCGCGCGGCAGGCACGGCAGGAACGGTGGCGTTCACCGGGATAACGGAACGCAGCGCCGCGGGGAACCCCTCCCAGGCAGCCTCGATGGCGGCGGCAAGCCAGCGGGACGCCTCGGCGTCGCCGTACTCGGGAAACGGGCAGAACTCACCCCACCCGGCCGGGCCCCGCAGCAGCAGCGACTCCCGCTCCATGATGCCGCGGAACTTGACGCGCATGGGCAGGGACACCACGTGCGCTCCGGCCAGCAGTTCCTCGAGCGCGGGCACCTGGGGCGGGTCGGTTGGCATGGATTCAACTGTACAAGCGTCCGTAAATGCGTGACCTTTGGAGCCGTCCCGTCCCGGGTCCGCCGTCTTCACGCGGGTTCAGTTCCGGCACCAGGGCAAGAGTTACGCATTCCCGTCGCAGGGCGCGGTGGGCGAGGTCCAACGTGCGGCGGGATCCCAGCTTTCTGTGACACCCTTTAAGCGATGACTTTTCAACGGCAGGCAACGAGCAGGACCGCAGCCCGACCCGCAACGGGGTCGGGCTTCCTGTTCGTGCTGGCCACGCTTGCCTGTGTGTCCGGGCTGGTGGCCACCTACTACTACTTCGTCCAGACCACCACCGGCCAGTTCATCGACGAGTCCGCACTCGTGGAGGCCGTGGAGCTCCATGGGCCGGCCGGCAAGGCAACCACCAAGTTCCTGGATCTCTTGCCCACCGTCTCGCTGGTGATGGCCGCCGTCGTGGTCCTGTTCGTCACCGTGATCCGCAAGCACTGGGCAGAAGCGGGGATTGCGGTGGCAGCCTGCGTCGGCGCGAACATCGCCACGCAAGTACTGAAGGATCTTCTGCCGGCCCGCCCGGACAAGGGAGTGATCACGCTGGAGCTGAACTCGCTGCCCTCCGGCCACACCACGCTGGCGGCGTCGGCGGCGGCCGCGGTGTTCCTGATGGCTTCGCCCCGCTGGCGTCCGATGGCCGGATTCGTCGGCGGCACGTTTGCCATCGCGTCCGGGGTTTCCACGCTGATCAATCAGTGGCACCGGCCGGCAGACGTGGTGGCGGCGTTCCTGCTGGTGGGCGCGTTCATGATTCCTGCCGGCTGGCTCATCATCCGCCGCGGGTCGTGGAATGCGTGGGACGGGTTTGGCGGGCACATCGGTTCGGCCCGGATCTGGCTGACGCTTCCGGTTTTCATCGGACTGGCGTCGGCCGCGGTGGCCCTGTACTCGCTGGCGCGCATTGCCCCGAGCCCCTGGCAGGAGACCAGCACCACCCACTATTTCTGGGCAGGAATCTCACTGATTGTGATCGCAGGCTACCTGGCCACGGTTGCCACGACGTCCCTGTTCGCGTACGCCGCACGACGACGTGTCCCGGCAAGGCGCTGAGTCCCTGCAGGCCAGGGAAACCTTGACCGAACCTTGACGCATTACTGGTGAGTATTTTGATGGGCCCGGTGGATAGTAGTGGCTGTCAGGAGACGGGCAGCGGCAGCGCAGGCAGCAGGCCATCCAGCCGGATTGACCTCGCGGCCCATCACTCTCCTGGCGGCGTCTTGAAGTGGGCTCCGCCAGGTAACAACGGCCACTCGCCCGGCGCCTGGCAGCCGTGAGACGGTGAGCACGTCTGTCCCCCTGCAAGCGGACGTCGTGCTCCTCAAACATCCCGGCGCCGCCCTTCCCCCCAATGGCGGCGCCGGGATTTCCACCCTGTTTGCCGCAATCAGGCCCCGGCGGGTGGCCCGGGACTGACGGCCGTGCCCAGCACATGGGCCAGGACGGGCGACAACGGAAGGACGGCGAAATTGAAGCGCCGGCTGCCTACCGGAACAAAGCCAGCCTCCCCGATGGCCGCCACAGTGTCCCGGTTTGGATGGCATCCGCCGGCGAACCGCTGCCATGCAGGCGCCAACAGGTCCTCCACTGCCGCGAACAGCCGGTTGTCCGAGCGTACGTGCTCGTAGAAAGCAAGGATCCCCCCGGGACGCAGGACGCGCCGGATCTCGGCCAGCACGGGGGCCTGCTCGCTGACGCTGCACCGAACCAGGCTGGACACAACGGCATCCACGCTGGCGTCGGCTGCGGGAATGTGTTCGGCAGCTCCGGCACGGACCGTGACAGGCACCGGAGCGGAGGCTGCTTTGGCGGCGGCGATGCTCCTGAGGTCGTCGTCCGGCTCGATGGCCAGCACACAAGTAACGGCCGGCGGGTACAGCGCGAAGGCGGAACCGTCCCCGGCGCCGATTTCGACGACGGACCCATGCAGTCCGGCGAGCAGCTCACGGCGGTGTTCGGTAGCGCCGCGGCGGTTCATCTCCTCAACCGCCCGGGCGTAGGCCCGGGCGAAGCGCGGGTGCTGCAGTTCCGCCGGCCCATGCTCCCCCGAAGGGCCGCCGGCCTGGCCGCCGCCGGTCACGCGTCTCAGCTCCCCGGGCCGGCGCTGCCGCCGGGGCTGACGCTGCCATTCAGGCGGGCGAGGGCCGCGCGGAGACGCGTGTCGGCGTCGTCCGCTACGTCCTTGACCGCCGGATTGTCGCTGAGCTGCACCATGGTCTGCGGATCGATCGCCTGGATGGTGGTTTCACTGGCGTCGGTGCTGCGGCGGACCACAACGTTGCAGGGCAGCAGGGCACCCATGTCCGGCTCGGCTGCGAGGGCACGGCTGGCCAGGTTGGGGTTGCAGGCGCCGAGGATGATGTAGTCGCCAAGGGATGCGGCCGCCTCTGGCCCCAGCTTGGCTTCAAAGGTGGCCCGGACGTTGATCTCCGAAAGAATGCCGAAACCCTGCTCGGCCAGGGCGTCCTTGGTCTGCTGCAGCGCCTCGTCCCAGGCAAGCGGAACGGTGATGGTGTGCGTGTAGCTCATGGTGCCTCCTCAGGCAGTTGCTCCTGCTGGTGGGTACCTCGCCATCGTATACCCCCGGGGGTGTTATGGCTACGGAGTTCTTCGCGGTCAGTGGATCGTCGCATCCGGCGGGCAGCCCTCCACAAGCAATTGGCAGGCCCTTGACCTGCGGAAACGTCGGAACTCTTGACTTAAAATTGAGGAATTACTCGGGTGTAAGTTGATGAATCCCCGCGAAGGTATTCCTATCGGAGCCGCTCAGGGCTCACAAGGTCTCTGCGTACACCGCACAAATTCTTCAAGGGGATTCACATGGCCAAGGTTGCTGGACGTAAGAAGCGCATCATCGGAACCACGGTGGCACTGGTAGCCATCGGCGGCGGCGCCGCCTTCGCATACTGGACTGCCGCTGGAACCGGGAGTGCCACCACAAATGCTGACACGTCAAAAAACTTCACCATCACCAGCAAAATCACGGGGGAACCACTCTCCCCTGGCGGCCCGATCCAGACCGTTGAGTATACGGTGACGAACCCGGGCACAGGCGTCCAGAAGCTCTCAAACGTTGTTGTTACTATCGCCGACGACAACAACAGCGCCTGGACACCCACCTCCGGCTGCTCCGCGGCGGATTTCCAGATCGTGTCTCCCACTTTCACTCCCGTCGAAATTGCCCCCAATGGCGGCACCACAACAGGAACAGTAACGCTGCAGATGATCAACCGGGATACCAACCAGGACGGCTGCAAGAACGCCTCAGTCCCCCTGTACTTCTCGGCAAGCTGAAGAGGGCAGGGACTGGCATTACTGACACAGACGGTCAGGGTCCTGGCCCGATGGTGAGAAAGCCCGCCTAACTGCTCCCGAAGACGACGTCCGGAAGGTCCTATGTCCACCGCCGCCAGCTCCCCCGAAGCCCGCCCCCGGCTTCGACGGGAGCTGGCGGCGTTTTGCAGGGTCCTGCACTCCTGCGCGGCGATCGCCGTCACGGTAGTCATTGGCGCTTTGCTGGGCGCAGTCCCCGCTTCCGCCTTCTGGGAAGCGTCAGGAACGGGAAGCACGACGGCGTCAGTCGCCACGCTGCTTCCGCCCACCAACGTAGCCGTGCCTGCCAGCAGTAACTCCAACGTCACTGTCAGCTGGACCCCGTCGCCGGGGACGGTCACCCCAGCCGGCTACTTCGTCACTCGGGTCTCCGGCACGGCCGCATTCGCAGCCTGCGGTTCCAGCCCCGTTGCACCTATCGCCGCCAGCACTTGCACGGACACCTCCGTCCCCGAAGGCACACACAAGTACACGGTCACCGCCGTCTACCGATCCTGGACCGCGGCCAGTACAACAAGCGGCACCGTGAACGTATCCAGCTTGCGTGACCTGACGTTCAGCTCACAACCGTCCGCCACGGTGACGGCGGGCTCACCCATGACGTCCGTCAAGGTCCAGTTGCGGACCATCTTCGGATTTGAGGTCTGGGAATCCGGAGTGCCAGTCACGATTGGCATCGGTGCCAACCCCGGGGGAGGGACGCTCTCTGGAACGGTTACGGCCAGGACCGACTGGTCCGGCACGGCCACCTTCGACGGGCTTTCGATCAACAAGGCTGGTGCCGGCTATACGCTCGTCGCGTCCAGTACCGGGTATGCAGGTACGGTCAGCGGCAGTTTCACAGTCATCCCCGCAGCTGCAGTCAAACTCGTACTCACAGCTGGAAACCATCCTGCGGGGCCAGCGTCGTCCGCTGCCCTCCTCGGCCCCATCACAGTGGAGCGCCAGGACGCGTACGGAAATGCTGTCACGGCCGGATCCTTCTCCATAAGCCTGTCCACTAGCTCAACAGCAACGGGAATCTTTGCCGCCACGGCTAACGGCGCGCGGATCAACACTGCGACTGTCCCCGCCGGGTCAGCGTCGGCGTCGTTCTTCTACGGGGACACCAAAGCAGGCACACCAACCCTTAGGCTTTCCGCGCCGGGGTTGGCAAGTCCGGAACCAATAACCGCAACCATAAGCGCAGCGGCGCCAGCGAAACTCGTCTTCACGGCCATCAGCCCCGACGTTGAGAAAAACAAACCCATCACTCCTGCAGTAACGGTTCACGTCCTGGACGCCTTCGATAACCAAACGGATGCCCTTGCCCGGGTCACGCTGGCGTCCCACTGCAGCATCAAAGGCACGCTCCCCTTCGTATCACCGGGAGCTGTTTCGTTTCCCGAACTCGAAATTGCAGGGAAGGCGACCGCCTGCACACTGACCGCTACGAGCGGAAGCCTGGCTCCGGCAACCAGCACTCCCTTCAACGCACACTAGGACCCGACCACGCCCGGCCGTCCCGGCTCGTACAAATCGATGATGGGCAGGTGCCCGTCGGTACGGATGGCGTCGCCGCCGCCGTTGCGGTGGTGGTAGCCGCTGGAGTAGTTGAGGATGACGTGGACTGACTGCACCGCATCGGCCGCCTGCAGCGTGGCGATGATGAAGTCGCGTTCCTCGTCGGTGCGGTCGGCAATCTTGTGCGTGATCTGGAACGTGAACAAGGACAGGCCCACGCTGCGGTCGTACGTTCCGGCACCCACCCAGTCGACGGACAGGCCGCCGGGCAGCAGCCATCCGGGCGGGCATTTCCAGAACCGGACGTGGTGCCGCTTGCGCGGATTCCCGTCGATCTCGCGCTGGAATGCCAGGTCCTGCCGGTTGCCGAACACGTAGAGCGAGCTGACGGGCGCGGCCGGATAGCTGCGGCCCAGCACCGTGGAAGTGAGGGTGTGCCAGGCCGTGGCCGGGGTAATGGGGTCGGCCTCCATCCAGCCGGCGGTGCGCATGGCCCGGCGGAGCTCCTCCCTCGTCCCCACCACGGCGAGGTTCACGGGATCGCCCAGGACGCCGTCGCCCGTCCTGGCCCTGCCAATAAAGTAGTCCGGGATGTAGAGGCTGCTCAGGATTTTATGGACACGCGGCAGCAGCGCATACGCCAGGATCAGCCAGACCGGCAGGAACACCCACGCCTGCTCGGGACCGCGCGAAAGCCGCGACAGCAGGAAGAAGTACACCGCCCAGCCGACGGCAACAGTCACCGCCAGGTACAGCACCCGCTGCAGCACCGCCAGGACGGTGGCCCACCTGCTTTGCCGCCTTTCCACCGCGTTGCTGGAGGGTGAGTGGTCCGGCTCCGCCGGCACGGCGCGCTCCTGGCCAGAGTGGTCGGCGCCGCTGTCGGGCCCCGGACGGGAGCCGGCGCCGCCGTCGGGCCGGCGGCCGGGCCAGCGTTCAGGGCCGGAGCCGCCCACGTCCGGGTCGCCCAGATCGGGGGTCACGGCTCGTCGGGGTTCAGCTGCTCAACGATGATCCGCGCCGTCTCAGGGTCACCCAAAATCCTGAAATGCCCGGCTGTGGGCAGCTCGATGTTGGTGGCACCGGGAAGGACGCTGCCCTCCGGAATGTGCGGATCGAACGGTCCGTAAACGGAGGTGATGCGGCTGTTGATGGCTTCCTCGCGGGCGAGCTCCAGCGTCAGGGCGTTGCGCGGCGAGAAGATCCTCAGGGTGGGCAGCAGCATGTACCTGGCATAGCGCGATCCCGAAAACGGCGTGCACACGGTGATCATCCGGTCGATCCGCTGCTCGGGGTCGAGCATCAGCATGGTGTACTTGCCGATCAGGCCGCCCTTGCTGTGCGCCACGATCGCAGCGTCCTGCAGGCCCGCTTCCTCGATGTGCTGGGCCACCATCCGCGCGGCGACGGGCACCTCGAGCTTGTTCCGCTGCAGCACCGTGACCACGTGGACGGGATGGCCGGCGTCGTGGATGCACTGGATGAGCGGCATCATGAACTGCCAGTTTTCGTAAACGCCCGGAATGATCACCACGGGCCGCCGGTGGCCCTGGTGGAAGGACCCTGGCTGGACCCGCGACAACACTCCCCGGACCTGCCATCCCGCGGCATAAAGGTAGTCCTGCAGCCACCACATGGCTTTGCGCAACGGACTTATCCGAGTGCTCACGCCCCGTTCACTCATCTGTCGAGGATATCCCTAGTAGTTGCGCCGGTGCTTCAGGCGGGGAATCACGACGGCGAACACGGCCGCCGCCGCAAAGCCCAGGATGCCCGTGGCTGAGACCCCCGCGCCCAGGGTGGCAACGGCAGTCACCCCGGAAAGGAGCACGGGACCGGCGGTAGACCCGGCATCGGCCATGAACCGCCACAGCCCCAGGAACTGCCCGCGGCCGCGGTCCGGCGAAAAGTCCGCCCCGAGGGTCATCACCAGTCCGGAACTGATCCCGTTGCCAAACCCGATCAGCAGCGCAGCCAGCAGGAGCCCTACAAACGATCCCGTAAGAGGAATCAGCAGCAGCGCTGTCCCCATGATCAGCGTGGAGGGCACGGCAACAAACTGCCGGCCTTTCCGGTCCATGAGCTTGCCCGCGGGATAGAACACCAGCATGTCGATGGCCCCGGAAAGCCCGTAAATCAGGGAGGCCGACGTCGCGTCCATGCCCAGGTGGTCCGCCCACAGCGGGATGACCACCTGCCGGGACGAGCGCAGCGCGCTGAGCAGCAGGATGCCCATGCCCAGGCTGAGGAACACACCTGCGTGGGACACCGCGACGCTCCGCAGCGTGGGCTCCGGACCCTTGTGTCCGCCGTCGGGCGCTGGAGCTACGGCCAGGTCCGGAATGGTGAGTGACAGCAGCGCGGCGCCCGCCATGGCCACCACCCCCACCCAGTACGCGCCGCCGATGCCGGAAAACTGCATTACGGCCGCGCCCAAGAACGGCCCGATGAACACACCGATCCGGTTCACGCCGCCCAGGGTGGACAGCGCCCGCGCCCGGAATTCCACGGGCACGGCCTCGGTGAGGTACTTCTGCCGGGCCAGCCCAAACACCGCCCCTGACATTCCGACGACGGCCATCGCCGCAGCGAGCAGCCAGAGTCCGTCGGGCACCAGCGACGTCAGCCCGGCGGCCGCGAGCGCGAGGCCGGCTGCGACGGCGGCGCCCACGATTGACCAGCGCTCACCGAATTTGAGCGTCACCAGGGAGGCGGGCAGGTTGAAGAACCAGGAGCCCAGCCCGATCAGGGTGACGATCAGGGCGGCCACAGCCACCGAGGCACCCAGATCCCGTGCGGTCAGGGCCACCACCGGCAGGATGGCGCCCGTGCCGATCCCATAGAGCAGCGTGGGCCCGAAAGCTGCCACCGCGATGCCGCGCAGGCTGAAGGACTGGGGGGCATCGGGGGAAGTCATCAGATTTATTTTATGGCCGCCCGCGAGGCGCCGCCGCCCGGCCTGCGCACCGAATGCCGGCGTCAGTACGCAGGGACTGTCCGTGCGCACCGAACCCGGGCTTCAGCGCGCAGCGCGGTACAACCCCAAGCCGCATTTCCCCGGCGGCGGGAGACTACTGGCGGGCCCGCTCTCCGAAGCCTGCCAGCGACCTGAACAAGGCTACGATTTCCACCACCATGCCGATGATGGAGCCCACGATGCCCAGCCCCAGCAGCACGCGCACCACCACGGGCCAGCCCGGCCAGCTGTCCCCGAAGTCGAAAGGGAAGACCTCCCACAAGCGGAACGTGGCGGCGAGCCCTATTCCCAGGACCACCAGGTTTCCCAGCGCCATGATGCCCCTGTTGCGGATCACCACAAAGACGAGGTTCGCCACGATGCCTGCGGTCAGTGACGCGTTGATGATGCCGAGCACGCGGTCCGTATCCGGGGTCAGGAACGGCACCACCCGCCAGCCCGGCCAGATGTTGATCCCCCACATCATCGCGGCGTTAACCAGGACAGACACAACGTTGCCGCCGCGGCTGGTCACCGTCTTGTCAGCCATGCCATCTCCCGGAGCCAGATAACGGCAAAATCATTGGACGTGCCCCCTGCCAACATCGTCCCCGCGGCAACTCCGGTCCGGAAGGGCCGAAAGGCCCGCAAATGAAGCGAATCGGGGGTCACAAACGCCCCGCGGAGGAGTAGCGTTCGCCTTATGGGGCGCTGATCCGCGCCCATACCAAAGGGGAGGTCAGTCGATGGGTGAAGTGTGGATCCGAACGCTCGGCAACGGGCTGGTCCGGGCAGACAGAGTCACCGAAATTTCATCCACCCGCGGGTCCCTCCAGGAGGACCAGGGCTATTCGCTGAAGGTCATCGTGGACGGCAAGGGCCATGTGCTTATTGACGACGACGAGCTCCAGGGCTCGCTGGCCGAGCGGCTGGAATACGCCCGGCACGTGGAGGACGCCCTGCTGCTTGCCATGGACGAGGCGAAGGACAGCAGCACCGCCGTCGTCATCTCCTACGAACCGGAGCGCGAGCGCTGGTCAGCCGCGCCGGTCACGGTGTCAGCCGGAAGGCTTTCCGAAGCAGTGGGGTGAGGATCTGGCTGTCCGCCGCGTTCGACGGCGGGCGGCAAGTTGCGTTCGACGGCGGCCGGCGCCCCGGGTGCCACTGGCTTGGGTGCCACAGGCTACGCTTCCTGCAGGACGGTCCGTGCCGGCAGGCCGGTGATGCCGGTGCGCGTGAAGCACAACGCCCACAGCGCCACCACCAGTACAACAACCACCACCCACGGCAGGTCCGGCCATGCCAGCAGGAAAGGCACGGCCACGGCCACCGCCGTCACGACCAGCAGGTACCACGCCACGTACCACCACGGGTTGGCCGGCGGGTTGCGGGTGGGGTCGCTCGATTGCGTGAAGGACGGGCGGCGCATCCGCTGGAGCCGGTCGTGCAGCACTCCCCACACCGGCCCGTTCAGGAGCGCCACCAGTAGGCCGGCAAACACTGCCGTTGCCGCAACCAGCACGCCCCAGTCCTGCAAGTGCGCCCAATGGTAGGTGGGGCCGGAACACAGCCAGGCGGACCACCACGGGTCCGGCCCCTCCCCGGGCCGCCCGCACCGGACCAGGTTCCGCGCCCAGTCCTGCGACCCGAGCCAGGCCAGCGCAGCCGGCGCGCTTAGTCCCGAGGTGAGGACAGCGAGCAGCCGCGTCACTCCCAGGCTCTTCACCATGACGCGGTGCGGGCGGAGCCGCCGGTCGCCGTCGAGCATCCTCAAGGCCAGCCCGCCGGAATCCGGCGGCGGCGGATCCAGGATCAGCCGCGCCAGCGGGTCCAGCACCTCTACGCGGTTCTTGGAGTAGACAATGTGGTCATAAATCAGGGCGGACCTGTTGTACACCGGATGTTCCTCGGGACCGGGGCCGCCGTCGCCCTCACTGTCCCGGGCGTAGATCTTGCCGAAGACGGGACGCGGCCCGTGGGCGTGCGTGGAGATGGGCCCGGCCGGCACGAAGTCGAACTTCCCCCAGACGTTGATCCAGCGCGGCCGCTGGGGATTGGCCAGCCAGTCCGTCACCGGGTCCTCGCCCGCTCCCCCGCCCCACTGCGCATAGCCCAGCAGGTCCAGCCCGCTGCCCACGCTGACAAAGTTGGTGGCGCGGGCCTGGTTCTGGAACAGGACCTGCCCCGTGATGGCGGCACCCTGGCTGTGCGCCACGACGGTGACCTGTGTTTCCGGGCAGTGGTCCCAGCGCTGGAGCGTGTCCACCACCCGCTGTCGCATCGCTGCCGCCTGCAGGGGCTTGCGCTTCCACACCTGCGGATCGCCCAGGAAGTCGGCAAACAGGGACACAAGCTTCCCGATCCACCGGCCCGGACCCGGGATCCATGCCAGGCCGATGATCAGCAGCAGCGCCACCAGCACCGCCAGCAGGATGAAGAACCCGGCAAAGGCTGCCAGCGAGGTCAGGACGAGTTGCCGCAGCCAGGCCCCGAACCACCGGATGTTCTTTTGCCGCCCGGGATACAGGTTCCACTTGATCAGCTGGAGGGACCGCAGGTACACGCGCAGGGCGGTCCGCAGTGCCCAGGAGTACGTGGACGCGGCCGACGCCGGTTCGAAGTCCCTGCCCCAGGACGCCTCTGTCATGAGCACGGTGAGATATTCCGGAGTACCGTCCGCAGCGCTGCGGAGGACCTTGGCCAGCACTTCCGGAGGGTCACCCACCGCGTTCGCCTTGGTGATGACCAGGTGCGGGTGCGTGCTGTCGGGGACCAGGTCCAGGGAGAGGTCGTGCAGGCTCAGCATCAGTGGCTGGGCCCATTCCTGCAGGGTCCCGCCTTTGAGGGCTCGGCCCATGCCGTGGACGAACACCACCACATGGTCCGGCTGGCCCGGCGGCCCCGGCCGGCCCTGCGGTCCAGCCGGTTCCGGCCGTCCAGTGGACCCGGAACCGTCAGCGCCGCCAAGGCCGCTGCTCGCGCGCTTGCCCATGGGTACATGATCCACCCGGGCTGACCGGTGGAGGAAGGGGATACTCCACCCTCGGAGCATTCATGGCCGCAGGCCGGAATCATCCTGCGGCCCTCGCGCGTCAGGCAGGAGGAACAATGGACCCATGGCACGAGGTAATCTGCGTATTCTTCTTGGGGCGGGTCCCGGGGCGGGAAAGACGTTTGCGCTGCTGGAAGAAGGCCGGAGGCTGGCCGGCGAAGGCGCAGATGTTGTTGTCGGTGCCGCTGCCCCGCGGGGCCGGACGGATAACGAAGAGCTTCTGGCAGGCCTTGAACTGTGCCCGAAACCGGAAAGCCAGGACCTGGAAGGCGGGCTGGACGTCCAGGCCCTGAAGGTCCGTGCACCGGCAATCGTCCTGGTTGACGACTACGCTGCAGCACCGGCCGGCGTGGCCCGCTGAAAGCAGGTGGACGCCCTGCTCGAGGCCGGCATGGATGTCATCTCCACGTTGGATATCAGGAACGTGGCATCGTTGTCGGACGCCGCCGCGGAGGTCACAGGCGTGCGGGAACCACACACGGTGCCGGACGCCGTGGTGCGGCGTGCCGACCAGATCGAATTGGTGGATGCTTCACCGGAGTTGCTGCGCCAGCGGCTGGCTGACGGAAAGATCTTCGGGAGTCAGGAGGAGGCCGATGCTGCCCTGGCCGGTGTTTTCCGCGTCGGCACCCTTGCATCTTTGCGGGAGCTGGCGTTGTTGTGGCTTGCCCAGCAGGTAGACGCGGACCTGGCCGGCTACAACCAGTCGAAGAGAGCCGGCGACAGCTGGCCTGCACGGGAAAAGATCACCGTCGGGGTGGGTGGAACGGCCCTGGACCAGGAATTGGTGCGCAGGGCCGCGAAAATGCTGGCAGCGGCCGCCGGCGGGGAGCTCCATGTGGTCCACGTCCGCACCAGCAGCGACGGACACGGGACGGAGCCGGGCAAGGACCTGGAACTGGAATCGCTGCGCCGGCTCACGTCGGAGCTTGGAGGGGTTTTCCACGCCATTGGAGGAGAGGACGTGGGCTCGACGCTTTCTGCCTTCGCCAGGAGCATCAACTCCACCCAGATTGTGCTCGGAGCGCCCTCCCGCCGACGCCGGTTCAGCAGCCGCCGTGGGGTGGCAGCCGAAGTACTGCGGGACGCCGGCGCCACCGACGTGCACCTGGTGAACCGCCCGCCTGGCCTGTCCCACAGTCAACGGCGGTCGCGCCCGCGGTTGGGACGGCGGCGGGAAATCCCGGCCTTCGCCTTGGCCCTGGGGCTTCCCCCCATCCTGCAATTCATCCTCGATCTCCTCCCGCACGACCAGCTCTCCACGGATATGCTGGTCCACCTCACTGGAATTGTGGGGGTGGCGCTGCTTGGGGGCCTGTGGCCTGCGGTCGCGGCGGCGGTTGTTGCGGGGCTGATCGTCAATTACTTCAGCGTCCGGCCCGTGGGGTCGTTGTCGGTCATTGATCCGGAAAATGTCCTGGCATTGCTGATATTTGTTGTCGTAGCGGTCGCTGTGTCGCTGGTGGTGGACCGGTCAGCCAAACTCAGCAAGGAAGCGCACATTGCCGGGGCGGAAGCCGCGGTGCTGGGTGACCTGAGCCGGCGTGCAGTCGCCGAAGGTAACAGCATTCCCGCATTCCTGGACCAGGTCCGGGAGCATTTCCAGGCCAAGGGGGCAGGACTGTGGGTGAGGCACCGGCCCGGACCAGGAAGGGGATCCGCGTGGAAGCTCCAGGAGTTCTCCGGCGAAGTGCGGCCGGGTGACGTCTCTGCAGCGGACACGGCGGAGCAGTTGGACGGCGACAGGATGTTGACCCTGGCCGGTAAGGAACTGTCGCAGGACGAAAGGCGGCTGCTCCCGGCGTTCGGGGCGCACCTGCTGGCGTTGGTCCAGCGCGAAGAACTCTCCGCAAGCCAGCGTGAAAACCTGCGCCTGGCGGAAGGCAACACCATGCGCACATCCATCCTGCGGGCCGTGTCCCACGATCTGCGCACGCCCCTGGCCGGTATCAAGCTCGCCTCCAGCAGCCTGCGGGATAAGACCATTACCCTCGGACCGGGCGAGCAGGGGGAACTCCTCGCGACGATCGAGCATGGCGCGGACAGGCTGGACCGGCTGGTCAGCAACCTCCTGGACATGTCCAGGATCACGGCCGATTCCGTGGCACCGCTCATCCGCCCGGTCTACTGGGCAGATGTTGTAGGCGAGGCCCTGCGGGCGGTTGAATCGGAGCACCTTCGGGTGTTGTTACCGGACAACATGCCTCCCGTCGATGCCGATCCGGGAATGCTGGAGCGGGTCATCGCGAACCTTGTGGAGAACGCGCTCAAGTATGCCCCTGACTCCAACGTGGTGATCGCCGGCGCAGTAGGGGGTGCAGGCAGCGCCAGGATTGGGGATGTACCAGCCAGCGAACTCACCATTGTGGACCACGGCATCGGCATACCGGCTGATGACGTCCTGGCCATGTTCCGGCCGTTCCAGCGCGCCGATGACACCACCCCCGGAACCGGCATAGGCCTCGGTCTTGCCGTGGCGAAAGGATTCACCGAGGCAATGGGCGGGGTTCTCCTGGCCGAACCCACGCCGGGCGGAGGCCTGACCATGGTGGTCCGGCTGCCGCTGTCCACCGGCGTCGCGCCGGAGCCAGGCATGGGAGGTGCATCGTGGCGGCAGTCCTGATTGTCGATGACGAGGTCCAGATCCTGCGGGCGCTGCAGATCAATTTGAATGCCAGGGGCTATTCCACGGTCACCGCGCTCACCGGGCATGACGCACTGGCGCAGGCAGCGCAGCATCCGGTGGACATCATCATCCTGGACTTGGGGCTCCCGGACCTGGACGGCGTCGACGTCATTCGCAGGCTCAGGCGCTGGAACAGGGTTCCCATTGTGGTCCTCTCGGCACGGCACGGCTCCGATGACAAGATCGAGGCGCTGGACGCGGGCGCGGATGACTACGTGACAAAGCCGTTCGGTATGGATGAACTGCTCGCCCGCCTCCGCGCCGCCCTGCGCCGCGGAGCGCCCGGAGACCTCCCGGTGGTCAGGACCGAGGGCTTCACCGTTGACCTGCCCGATAAGCAGGTGACCCGGCGGGGAGTCGCCGTCCGGCTGACCCCCACCGAGTGGAACATTCTTGAACTGCTCGTCAGGAACAGCGGCGCCCTCGTGTCCCACGACGAGATCCTCACCCATGTGTGGGGCCCGGGCTACGCCGGCGAAACCGCATACCTGCGTGTCTACCTCGCCCAACTGCGGCGGAAGCTTGAGAACGATCCCGCCAATCCGCGACACCTGCTGACCGAAACAGGCCTGGGATACCGCTTCCGGGAGTAACGGGCCGGGCGTTAAGAAAGCATTAAGATCCCCGGAAACGCCCGCTGGACAGGGCCGGCCCGGTGCTACGCTCCGGTGGTTATCAGCACAGTGCCGCGCCTGAAAACGGGACCGGTGTGCCCCGTTTCCAGGCCGTAAAGAAAGACACGTCCTTGACGGCTTCCGCCCAGTTCTCCCTTCCCGCTACCGTTCCAAACCCTGAACGCGAGCTGGAGCCCGGCAACCTGTTCGTCCGCTGGCTCCTTGAACACCGGGTGCACCAGCCGGTCGGCCCGGAAGCCGCCGAGGCCCATGCCCCGCAGCAGAGCTGGTGGAAGGTCATGTGCCTCACCGGAGTGGACTACTTCTCAACCCTGTCCTACCTTCCGGGCATCGCGGCCCTGGCCGCCGGCGCGCTGTCCCCGCTCGCCACCCTGCTGATCGTGGCGCTGACACTGCTCGGAATGCTGCCAATGTATCGGCGCGTGGCGAAGGAAAGCCCCCACGGGCAGGGGTCCGTGGCCATGCTCGAACGGCTCCTGCCGTTCTGGCGGGGAAAGGTCTTCGTGCTGGTCCTGCTCGGCTTCGTGGCCACGTCCTGGATCATTACCATCACCCTGTCAGCGGCCGACGCCACCGTGCACCTGCTGGAGAACCCGTACCTGCCCCGTTTCCTGGAAGGCCAGGCCGTCACGATCACCGTGGTCCTGCTCCTGATCCTGGGCGGGGTGTTCCTGATGGGCTTCTCGGAAGCCGTGGCCGTGGCCATCCCGCTGGTGGCGGTCTTCCTGCTGATGAATGCGGTGATCATCGGGGCAGGGGCCGTGGAGATCTTCACTACCCCCGGTGCTTTGAGCGGCTGGACCGGCGCCCTCACGTCCTCCGGCGGAGGCCTGGGCGGGGTCATCGGCCCGGCCCTGATGGCTTTCCCGCTGCTGGTGCTGGGACTGTCGGGCTTCGAGACCGGCGTCAGCATGATGCCGCTGGTGGCCTCCAAAGGCACCACTCCGGAGGAGAAGCTCGCCGGCCGGATCAGGAACACCCGCAAGCTCCTGACCGCAGCCGCGCTGATCATGAGCGTCTACCTGATTGGCAGCAGCTTCGTCACCACGGTGCTGATCCCCGCGGACCTGTTCCAGGACGGGGGCGAAGCCAACGGCCGGGCGCTCGCGTACCTTGCCCACGAACAGCTCGGCAACGGCTTCGGCTCCGTCTATGACATCAGCAGCATTCTCATCCTCTGGTTCGCCGGCGCCTCGGCGATGGCCGGCCTGATCAACATCGTCCCGCGCTACCTTCCCTCCTACGGAATGGCCCCGGACTGGTCCCGCGCCGTGCGCCCCGTGGTACTGGTCTACACGTCCATCAGCATCCTGATCACCATCGGCTTCAATGCGGACGTCAACGCCCAGGCGGGCGCGTACGCCACCGGAATCCTGGCCATGATGGTCTCCGGAGCCATCGCCGTCACCATTTCCGCCATCCGCCGGAAGCAGCGCGCGGCATCCATCGGTTTCACTGTCCTCACGCTGGTGATGCTCTACGCCCTGGCTGCCAACGTGATAGAGAAACCGGACGGCATCACGATCTCCGCGTTCTTCATCCTCGGCATCATTGCCGTCTCCCTCGTCTCCCGCATCAGCCGCACCACGGAGCTTCGCGTGGAAAAGATTGAGTTCGACGACGGGGCGCGCCGCTTCATCAGCGACACCCTGGAATTCGACGGCCGGATCAACCTGATCGCCAACCGTCCGCAGGACCGTGATGGCGCCGAGTACAGGGACAAGGAAGCGGTGCAGCGGGAGAACAACCCCGTCCCGGGCACCGCTGACGTCATCTTCCTGGAAATCGACATCACGGACCCCTCCGAGTTCAGCGACATCCTGGAAGTCCGTGGCGTGGAAGTGGACGGCCACAGAATCCTGCGGGCCAACAGCCCGGCCGCACCCAACGCCATCGCAGCGATCCTCCTGGCCCTGCGGGACGGCACCGGCGTGCGGCCGCACGCCTACTTCGAGTGGTCTGAGGGAAATCCCCTGGCCCACCTGATGCGGTACCTCCTCCTGGGCCGCGGAGACACTGCCCCGGTGGTCCGCGAAATCATCCGCGAAAACGAACCCTGCCCGGACGCCCGCCCGGGCATCCACGTGGGATGAGCCTGCGCAGGAGCGGCCCGCCGGCGCCGGGCACCCCGAAGACTGGCCAGGACACAGCGAGTGTTGCCGCCGTCCAGAAGATGCTCCGCGACGCCAGGAACGGAAAAGGCACCGGCAGGGAAAACGTCGTCAGCCGGCTGATGTCCCATCCGGTCAGGGCGGTGCCGGTGGCGTTCCTGATGGTCATCATCGTGGGCACCGGGCTGCTGATGCTCCCCGCTGCCCGGACAGACGGCGGGGCCGAAGGGTTCATGCCGGCTGCGTTCACGTCCGTCTCTGCCGTCTGCGTCACGGGCCTCATCACCGTGGATACTGCAACGTTCTGGACTCCCTTCGGCCAGGGCATCATCCTGGGCCTCATCCAGGTGGGCGGATTCGGCATCATGACCTTGGCAACGCTGCTGGCACTGCTGGTGCGCAAGAGCATCGGCCTGCGCGGACAACAACGCGGGCTTCTCCCTCTATAGCGACAACCTCATCGGCTTCGCCGAAGACCCTTGGATCATCACGCCGATCTGCCTGGCGATCATCGGCGGAGGACTCGGTTTCCCCGTCATCATCCAGCTCACCCGCGGGGAAGTGGCACCGAAGGACTGGTCCATCCACCTGCGGCTGACCATCTACGGAACCCTTCTGCTGCTGGCCGCGGGAACCGCCCTGTTCGCCGCCTTCGAGTGGAACAGGAATGAAACACTGGGCCCGCTTTCCCTCACGGGAAAGATCCTCGGCTCATTCGCCGGCAGCGTCTTTCCCCGTACAGCTGGATTTAACAGCATCGATTACGGCGCCGCTTCTCCGGAAACACTCATGGTCACCAACATCCTGATGTTTATCGGAGGCGGCAGCGCCGGCACTGCAGGCGGCATCAAGATCACCACTTTCCTGGTGCTGGGCTTCGCCATCTGGAATGAAGTCCGTGGCCGGGACCAGGTCACCATTGCACACCGCTCCATCAGTTCGTCCTCACAGCGCCAGGCCCTCTCCGTTGCCCTCCTGGGCATTGCCGCCGTCATCGCAGGAACCATGCTCCTCCTGATACTCACCGACTACAGCCTCGAGAAGGTCCTCTTTGAAGCCATCTCGGCGTTCGCCACTGTAGGGATGAGCACCGGCATCACCTACAACCTGCCCCCTGCTGCCGAATGGGTGCTGATGGCCCTGATGTTTACCGGACGCATCGGCACTGTGGCGGTGGCCTCCGCACTGGCCCTGACGGCACACCCGCGCCTGTTCCGGCTTCCGGAGGAACGTCCCATCATCGGCTGATGCGGATCGGGCGGACGTTCCGGTCGGCGCCCTGCAGGAAAACCAAACGATGTAATAAACACCTTCATGTTGCGTGCATCACATTCAGTCCCTACTCTGGATGAGGCTGATGCAAACGGCCATAAGCAAGAAGCTGCAGCGTCGCAGCCAATGCCGGGGAAGGCTTTACAACTTGAATTCCAAGCTGAACATTGTTGTCCGTGTAGATCTCGACCACGCCAAGGCACAGGTGATTGCAAAGGGGCATGTCACCGTCCACAGCGTCAACGCACTGTATGTAGTCGTCAAGCGCGCCAATTCCTTACGTGAAGGGCTGGGCGTGGAACTGGATATCTCGCATGCGCGGGTGGACCAGGAAGCGCTGGAAATGCTCCATGCCTCTTCCGAAACCCACCACCTGCCAGCAAAAATCGATCCGCAGCAGGCGCCGTGCACCATCAGCGTCCTGGCGCCGCGCGCTGCCGCCCGCAGGGCACACTCGCCGGCACTGATCGCCGCATAGGCGCCCCAGGCAACGGCACCCGAAGAGCCCAATCGTCGGGCCAGGGCGCCAGCCGCACACTTCTTTTTCCTGATGTCCACGGACTCCGAGTGCAGCTGTATCCGAATAGACGGGTAGCTTCACTCCACGTCTGCTGGGAGCCCGGTACGGGCCATGTCCGCAGAGTACAGCCTCTCCTGAATTCAGGGGACGCTGTACTCTGGGGTTCATGCAGACCCTCACGCATGCTCCGGTCCTGGCCCGGTTCGGTTATGCGGTGTCGGACCCGACCCGCGCCCGGATCCTCCTCGCCCTTGCCAACGGCGGCGCGTACCCTTCGGACCTGGCCGACTCCCTTGGCGTGTCCCGGCAGAGCATGTCCAACCACCTGGCATGCTTGCGCGGCTGCGGCCTGGTGGCGGCAGTACCGGACGGCAGGCGGACCAGGTACGAACTGGCGGACGAACGGCTGGGCCACGCCATCCGCGACCTGCTGGGCGTCGTGCTGGCCGTCGATCCGGCGTGCTGCGCACCGGACGGGACCTGCCAGGCATGACGGGACTCCAGATGTCGCCGGCCCCGGAACGCCGCGCCGTCCTCTCCCGCCGCATCCGCTTCTTCGCCGCCGCCACCATCACCTACAACGTCATCGAGGCGGTGGTTGCCCTCTGGGCCGGCGGGGTGGCCGGATCGGCTGCACTGATCGGATTCGGCCTGGACTCGGTGATCGAGGTTGCCTCCGCCGTCGCGCTGTCCTGGCAGTTTGCCTCGAAGGATCCGGAACGGCGCGAGCATCTGACACTGCGGATCATCGCCCTGTCCTTCTTTGCCCTCGCCGCTTTTGTTTCCGCCGAGGCCATCCGGTCCCTGGCCGCTGGGGAAGGGGCGGAGCAATCAGTGCCGGGCATCGTCATTGCGGCACTGAGCCTGGCCATCATGCCGGTACTGTCCTGGCTGCAGCGCCGCGCCGGCCGCGAACTGGGGTCCAAAACGGCGGTAGCTGACTCCAAGCAGACGCTGCTTTGCACCTACCTGTCGGCTGTGCTCCTGGCCGGCCTGCTGCTGAACGCCACGGTGGGCTGGTGGTGGGCAGACGCTGCCGCCGCGCTGGTGATCGCGGCCATCGCCGTCCGGGAAGGGATCGAGGCCTGGCGCGGCGATGTGTGCTGCACGGTTCCGGCCAGGGGCGCCATGGACGCCGGGCTGGAGGGCAGTCCCGTTGCCGGCGGCTGCTGCACGGACTGCGCCACTGACGCGCCGCCGGCAGGCAACGGATCATGACCAGTATTTGGGCCAGTAGTCCGGGTTGAAGCCGCTGGGGCTCGGCGGCCGGGGCGGGTCCTCCCATTGGCCGGTAGGACTTTCCGGCTGCTCTGGCTCGGACCCAGGCTGCGCCCCCTGCTCCGGCTTGGGTTCCCCCTCCTGCGCAGGCTCAGTATTTTCCTCGGGTTCGGTGTTGTCGTGCGCCATGTCGCTCCCTTGGGGACCGGGATAGCCCACTGCCTGAGCACTTCCAGGGTAGGTTCGAGGACGCCCGCCATGTCAAGGGCTTCAACTCCCCTACCTGCCCCCTGGCGGCCGCCCGACCAAAGCATGGTCACGGGCCCTGCGGCTCGTCCTCCACGAACTCGAGCAGGTCGCCCGGCTGGCAGTCCAGCACCCGGCACATGGCCTCGAGGGTGCTGAAGCGTACCGCCTTGGCGCGGCCGTTTTTCAGCACGGCCACGTTGGCGGGAGTCAGGCCCACACGTTCGGCGAACTCCCCCACGCTCATCTTCTGCCTGGCCAGTTCGACGTCGATGCGCACCACAATGGGCATCAGATCACCGCTTCCATGTCCGCCCGGAGGTCGGCAGCCTGCCGGAGCAGGGCGCGCAGCACCACCACCACCAGGCCCAGGGCGGCGCCGGCTACCAGAATCAGGATCAGGAGGAGCGGGAGTCCGGGATCGTCGGCATTAAGGACGACGAGTGCGGAAAGCGCAGCCAGCATCGTCCAACCGGCCGCGATGGCCCAGACAATGGCATCCACCCACACCAGGGCTCCGGTGCTGAAAATCCTGTCGCGCTTGACGAGCGTCAGCAGCTTCCAGGTGCCCACGATCACCACCTGGACGCAGGCCACCTCCAGGATGAAGAAGATGGTGAGGGGCCACTGAAGGTTGGCACGGTCCGGATTCTCCTGCGCCATGTGCGCGAACTGCCCGGGGATGGACATGACCTGGAACAGGAGCAGCAGGAGGAAGGCCACCACAAGGACCATCCGGAGGGCGGTGACCGCCAGGCGGCTTATTTTCATATATCGAGTTTCAGCTACTAACTATCGAAAGTCAATCGATAGCTGGCATCAGTTGCAAGCCCAGAGAGGGTCAGGACGCCATCTGGTCACGGCGGAACCGGAGCTCCCGCAGCGCGCCGTTGAGGGGTGATCCCGCGAAGGGCAGGGCGTCCAGCCGGATGCCCGCAGCCGCGGCGAGGGCCAGGGTGTTGGCTGCTGCCGCTGCCCGGGGAGGAAGCCCAATGGCGGCCGCGAACTCCTGCCAGTGCCTGGCCTTGAGTCCCTTGACCTTTCCGGCGAGGGGAAGCGCCATGGTGTCGTCACCGTAGAGCAGGGTGCAGGGGATGTCGTACATCGGCGCCACGGTCCAGCTTCCGTTCCTGCCGGCGAGGACGGCGGCATTCTTGGCGTGCAGGTCCCCGTTGCCTGTGAGCCAGGCAAAGATGAACTGCAGGTAGAGGTTCCGCACGGCCACGGCCTTTGCCCTGCACAGATCAGCAAGCGCCAGGACCAGCTGCTCGGAGGTGACGGCGTATTTCGACGCCGGCGGCAGGTTCATCACCTGCGCTCCGTCCTCGAGCGCCAGGCGCACCAGGCCGTCGGAGTGGGCACGGTCGAACCGCTCCACCAGCAGCCCGGGCGTGCCGCGCTTGTCCGTGACCACGCTGTGCCTGGCCACGGGAATCTTCAGGGCTTTGGCTCCGGTGAGATGGGCTGCCTCGTTCAGGACAAGATGCGGGTAG
Source organism: Pseudarthrobacter sp. NCCP-2145 (assembly GCF_023708005.1). Taxonomy (NCBI): domain Bacteria; kingdom Bacillati; phylum Actinomycetota; class Actinomycetes; order Micrococcales; family Micrococcaceae; genus Pseudarthrobacter; species Pseudarthrobacter sp. NCCP-2145. The sequence continues at coordinate 61,162 of NZ_BRCG01000026.1, forward strand.
CTGGGCGGATCCAGCTTGAGCAGGTAGCGGCGGTTGGCAAGCGCCAGCGGGGTGGTCATCATTGAGGCGCTTGCCTTGTGCTGCACGCCCGGCAGTCCGTGCGGATCCACCGCGTCCGCCAGGTAGGAGAAGTCCAGGTCTTCGGGACGGGACGTATCCGCCAGCGGCTGCTGTTCCACCAGCGGCTCACCGGCCGGGACAACCTGCACGTCGCCGGGCATGTCGGCGCCCACCGCCAGGAGGAGGCTCAGCTCATCACCGAGGCTCGTCTTCACGGCGTCCTTGAGCACGGTGAGCCTGTGGCCCTCCGGCAGTAGCCCCGAGAAGAAGGCCGGCAGCGCACCACTGGGGGATTCCACGGCATCCCCGGCTAGGGGCAGCGTTGTTGCCACCGGGCGGGAGCCGGCGGCAAGGTATTCGGCAGTGTAGGAGAAGGCCACGCTGCCGCGGCCTGTGCGGGAGAGGTGCCCGGCCAGGACGCCGGCCTTGTACACGTCTGCGCCGCGGACGAACTTCAGGCGCTGCAGGTCCTCAGTCATCAGCGGCCCTGAGGTGCAGCCCCACCGCATTGGCTGCGGCGGCAACCGTACCCAGTGACGGGTTGCCCGTCCCCGTTTCAATGGCATGGATGGTTCGGGAGGACGTGCCCACCAGGTCAGCCAGCGTGCCCTGGGTAATGCCGGCCTCCTTGCGGGCGCGCCGGATACTGGCTCCAACGGCCTGGACATCGTCCATCTTTCCCCTTCCGCAAGATATTGCTGATTTCTGCGCTCCTCTAGGAGAGAATGCCCCACCATCCATGAAATCGCAATATATTGCGGAAAAAAGGCCAGGCATCCAGTCGGCAGCCGGCCGGTCCCCATATCGGAAGTATTTTTCAGATTTCCCGCGCATCGACATCGAAGGACCGGGCCCAGGGATTGGTGTAGCTAGCAAGAGAGCCGGTCCTTGGTTGATCTTGAGGCAATCCTCGCAGGTCCTTGATCCGCCCACCGCACACTGGTGGGAGAGGGGCCTGAAGCGTAAGGCAGCAGCAGCTGGGGTCTGGGCCCGGCAACAGGCCAGGGCCGGCGGCGGAGGCGGCGGAACAGCGTGGTTCCGCAAATAGCCGCCGGCCCTCCTCTCTCACCGTCCGCGCGATCAGCCGACCAGCAGCAGTAACGGCCTTCGGACATGGAACCCCTGCCGTCCTTCAAAGGAGGCCAAGCATTGCACCCCCAGCCGCTGACGCACCGGCCCCTGACGGGCATAGGATTTGCTGCATGAGGATTGCCGTTGCAGGGGGAACCGGTACTGTTGGCCGCCACGTGGTGCAGGTGGCCACAGCACGCGGCCATGAGGTGTCCAGCATGAGCCGGGCCGAAGGCGTGGACCTGGTGAACGGCCGCGGCCTCACCCAGGCCCTCCAGGGCGTGGAGGCAGTCATTGACGTCTCCGGCATCCAGACCACGTCCACCAAAAAGGCTGTGGACTTCTTCACCAACGCCACCCAGAACCTGCTGGCAGCCGAGAAGCAGGCGGGGGTCAAGCACCACGTGGCGCTCTCCATCGTGGGGATCGACGGTTCAACGTCCGGCCTGTACGCGGGGAAGCTGGTGCAGGAGGATGAGGTCCGGCACGGCGGCATTCCGTGGACCCTGCTGCGTTCCACACAGTTCCACGAGTTCGTACCGCTGGCGGTGAAGATCGGGACTGTGGGTCCGGTGGTCACAGTTCCCAGGATGTTCACCCAGCCCGTGGCTGCCCGGGAGGTGGCTGAGGCCCTGGTGACGGCGGCAGAGTCAGGACCCCGGGGAAGGGTCCCGGACCTGGGCGGGCCACGGACCGAACAACTCGCAGTCCTGGTGCGCGCCTACCTGGCCAAGACCGGCCAGCGCAAAAGGATCCTTGAGGCAGTGCTGCCGGGCGCCATGGGCAAAGCCATGCGCAGCGGTGCGCTGGTCCCGGCGGCGGGTGCCGCCGTCGGACGCCAGACGTTCAGCGAGTGGCTGGAAACTGCTGAAGCCGACGGCGGCCGGGATCAGTAACGGGGTCCACGCAACAGACTGGACACTGGTTTAAGGGGGAACCATGCTTTTCGAATCGACGGACCGCTACTTCCGCAAGCTGGGGCCCCGCGGCCGGACGGTGATGTTCCAGCTGCCGCTGTCGGTCACGGTGCTGCTCGTCACGGTCCTGGTGGCCCTTCTGCACCCCGGGTTCGAGTGGTCGGGGCCGTTCATGTTCAGCCTCGCCGCGCATCTGCTGCTGCTCGCGGCCAGCGCCGCAGTGCCCTGGCAACGCCTCCCGGCGCGGTCCGTCTTCGTGCTTCCGTTCCTGGACTGCCTGGCGATCGGGCTGTTCCGCGAATCAGGCGGCCAGCACCTTACCGTCCTGAGCTTCCTGCTCGTTTTTCCGGTCGTCTGGCTGGCTGTGGGCCTGCGCCGCACAGGTGTTGTCCTGGCGGTCCTTGCCACCATCCTCAGCGTGGCAGTGCCGCCGGTAATCCTCGGCAACGGGTTCACCAGCGCATCCTTCATCCGGGTGGTGCTCCTGCCGGTCATCCTGGGGGCGATCGCACTGACCGCGTTTGGGGTTGCCAACGGGCTTGCCATGCAGCGGCGCCTGCTGCATCAACAGGAAGCTGACCTCCGGGACCTGCTGGCGGCCAGCGAGGACCGCGAACAGGTGCTGAACACAGTGATGGACACTGTCAGTGTGGGTGTGTGCGCCCTCGACGGCCAAGGCCAGGCCGTACTGGTGAACCGGCACCTTGGCAGCCGCCTCGCGGACGCCATCGGCGGTGAACCGACTCCCGGCAACGTGACCGATCTTCCCGTCTACGGCGGCGACAGGAAACACCGGCTTCCCCCCGAACGGCACCCCCGCTCGCGCGCCGCCCGGGGTGAATCATTCACCGACGAACTGATCTGGGTGGGCACCGGAACCACCCAGCGCGCCTACTCGGTAACGTGCCGTCTCACCAGGACATCCGCTGGAGCCAACTCAGGCGCGGTCCTGGCCTTCACGGACGTCACCGCCCTGGTGACGGCGCTCTCCGCGAAGGACGAATTCCTGGCCAGCGTCTCCCACGAGCTGCGGACGCCGCTGACGTCCATACTTGGCTACCTGGACCTGGCCCTGGACGAGGAGGGCCTTGACCCCGGCGTGGAACAGTGCCTGACGGTGGCCAAGCGCAACGCCCGGCGGCTGCTGACCCTCGTGGGTGACCTGCTGACCATCGCGTCCGGATCGTTGACCATCAGTCCCCGCCCGGCGGACCTCAACGACGTTGCCGCCACCAGCATCAGCGCTGCACAGCCGCACGCCGCGGCCGCTGGCATCACCCTTGAACTCGAATCAACGGGTCCGGTTACAGGACGGTTTGACCCCGACCGCCTCGGCCAGGCGATCGACAACCTGGTGTCGAACGCCATCAAGTACACGCCGGAAGGCGGAGCTGTCACCGTGCGGGTCAGCGCCGCAGGACAACACCTCAGGTGCGAAGTCACCGACACCGGGATCGGCATGACCGAGGATGAGCTGGCCCAGGCCTTCACCCGTTTCTTCCGGGCGGCCAATGCCCACTCTTCCGCCATTCCCGGTGCGGGCCTGGGGCTGGCCATTACCCGGTCCATCGTCGAAAACCATCGCGGAACCATCAGCCTGTCCAGCAGCCGCGGAAAGGGAACCACGGCGGTCCTGACCCTTCCGGACGCGGATGCCCTCCATCCCTCCCTCGCGGCCGCCCGGTAACAGGCTCCCGGTGCCGGGTGCCGCCGTCGGCCGCCCGGACGTTCGGCGACAGGCCGGGAACGGCTACCCGCGGGCCTTCCCGCCCCTGTGCCGTCCGGCCGGGGCGCTGCCCGTGAGCGGGTGGGCCAGCCGCCAGTGCTTGCGGGAGTGGGTGCCGGCGCGGCCGGCGGGAGGCAGCGGTGGCCACCAGCGATGACCCCCTCCGGCGGCGGCGCAACCTGAGGAGGACGATCACCGTCAAACCCAGCCACACAAAAGCCACACCAAAGACCAGGACCAGGGACGGAATCGCATCCATGATCAAGCTTAGGCCCGGAAGCGCCGATACTCCTTACCCGTTTCCTGCGCGCTGGGTACGCGGTCAGCGGGTGGTGTACCTTCCCGGGCGGCAAAGGCGGGGATCACAGCCATAGGCCCGCCTAGCCTTCAAACGCCGCCCGGAAAGCTGCAAGGGCGGCATCCCCCGCCGCCAGGCCCGCTCCCCCGGCGGCAGACGCTTCGAGACCGACGACTCCTGTGTAGCCGGCTTCGCGGAGGGCGCCCGCAACTGCGCGGTAGTTGATCTCCCCGGTACCTGGCTCACAACGGCCCGGGACGTCGGCCACCTGGATTTCCCCCACCCAGGGCAGCGCGGCCCGGACAAGTTCGATCAGGTTCCCCTCACCGATCTGGGCGTGGTAGAGGTCCAGCATCATCCGGGCGTTGGGGTGGTCAACTGCCGAGACCAGCGCCATGGTGTCTTTGGCCCGGGCGAGCGGAATGCCGGGGTGGTCCAGGACGGTGTTCAGGTTCTCCAGTGCGAAGGCCACACCGTGCTTTTCGCCCAGGACTGCCAGGCGTTCGAGGGTGCTCCGGCCGGTCAGCCACATGTCACCTGTTGACCGGTGTACGGGGCGGACAGCCCGGCCGCCCTCCCCGAGCTCCGCCGGATGCACCACCATCCTCTCGACACCGAGTTCCAGCGCGGCAGGGATCAGCTTCTCCGCAGACGCCAGCACCTCGCCGGCGCTGCGGGGATCGGTAAGGCTGCCGCCAAAATAGCCGGTCATCGAGGAGAACCGTGCTCCTGTAGCTGCCAGGGCCGCGATGTCCCGGCCCCGGGTATCCCACAGCTCCACCTCGAACCCCTGCCCATGGATTCTCTTGACCCGCTCGAGCAACGGCAGTTCGCCGTAGACCATCTCGGCGCACACGGCCAGCCGGAAGCTCATGCGATATTCCCCACGAGGTGCTGTGCAGGTTCTGCCGGAGTGAGGACGGCAACGGATGCGACGTCCACCGGCAGGCCCGTTTCAGCCGAACGGAAGGCGGCAAGGGCTACCGCCAGGGCGTTCCGGGCATCGGTGCCACCGGGTGCGTGGGCGGCGGGAGCCTCCGTGCCGTCACGGCCGGCCTTGACGGCGTTCACAAAGTGGGCGAGTTCGGCCGTGTAGGCGTCGTGGAACAGATCCACGTTCCGCCGGACCGTGGCCGAGCCGATTCCGGCAGCGGTGTAGCTGGTGGCGCTGGTTTCCTGCGGCCCTCCCGCCGTCACCATCCCCGCGGAGCCGAAAACTTCCCCCCGCACGTCATAGCCATACAGCGCATTGAAGTTCGCCTCGGCCACGGCAATGGCCCCGTTGTTGTAGGTCACGGTGACCACGGCGGTGTCCAGCAGTCCGCCCTCTTTCGCCCCGGGCGCCACCAGCGCATCGGCAACGGCATAGACGCTGACCGGAACTGCGCCCGGGTTCAGCCAGTTGAGGGTGTCGAAATCATGGATGAGGGTTTCCAGGAAGATGGTCCCGGGCGGGATCCGCCCCGGGTCGGCGATCCCGTCCGCGGTACCCGGATCGCGGGTCAAGGACCGCAGCAGCTGCGGCGTTCCCACGGCGCCGTCATCGATCAGCTTGCGGGCCGCGGCGAAGCCGTCCGCATAGCGCCGGTTGAAACCGAACTGGACCACGACGCCCGCGGCCCCGGCTGCAGTCAGGGCCTCGTCGAGCTCCTCCACCGTGCGGCCGCCCGGCTTTTCGCAGAAGGCGTGTTTCCCTGCCCGGGCTGCCGCCGCGATGAGCCCGGAATGAAAACGGGCCGGCGCGGCAATCAGGACAGCATCGACGTCGGGATCCTGGAGCACATCCGCCGGGTCCGTACTGATCTTGGCAACACCCAGCCGGCCGGCCAGGGCCTCAACAGCGGGCAGGGCCGGATCAGCAATTGCCTCCAGCCGGGCGTTGGGGATGCGCAGCGCTACGGACTCGGCATGGAAACTTCCAATCCAGCCGGCGCCGATCAAGCCGATGCGGACCGGACGGTCTTCGCTGACCGGGTGCTGAAGGTAACCCATAATTACTCCTGACATCGTCGTCTAGATCGTTCTAGTCGAACCATGATGACATGCGGTGCACGCCAGGTCTAGATCGTTCTATAGACTGTTACTCCCAGGAGGAGATATGACGGAACTGCAGCGCCGCCCCACCCTGATGGACGTCGCCAAGGCGGCCGGTGTTTCACGTGCCCTGGTGTCCATCGTGATGCGGGGTGCTCCCGGCGCCGCGGAATCAACCCGGCAAAAAGTCCTGGAGGCGGCCCGGGAACTGGGCTACCGGGCAGACTCCCGGGCGCGGCTCCTCCGGAGCAGCCGGACCAGGCTCCTGGGCCTCATTTTCTCCAGTTCACAGCCGTTCCACGCGGAAATCGTGGATGCCGCATACGCCGAAGCCTCGGCCAGGGGTTATGAGATAGCTCTGAGCGCCGTGGCCGCCGGCAGGCCCGAGGCCCGCGCCATCGAGACGCTGCTGGACGTTGGCGCCGAAGCCCTGATCATCATCGCCCCGACCCTCAGCACCGAGGACCTGGCACTGCATGCCCGCCGGGTGCCGGTGGTGAGCCTCCTGCGCGAGGATGTGGGCGGCCTGGTGGATTCGGTCAGCAGTGACGATTACGCCGGCATCCGGATAGCCGTGGAGCACCTGGCCAGCCTGGGCCACCGCCGGATCACCCACGTGGACGGCGGCACAGCCGTCTCCTCGGACCAGCGCCGGGAGGCGTATCGCGCGGAGATGCTCCGGCACGGGCTGGTGCCCGTGGTTGTTCCCGGAGGCCCGGATGAGGAAACCGGCATGCGGGCGGGGCAGGCCCTCCAGGCGGACCTGCCCACGGCCGTGATCGCCTTCAATGACAGATCGGCCCTCGGAATCATGGAGAGCTTCCGGGCTGCCGGCATCAGCATCCCGGCGGACATTTCCGTGCTCGGCTACGACGACAGCCACTTCGCCAGGCTGAGCTACGTCCAGCTTTCCTCCATTAGCCAGGACGCCCCGCTCCTTGCAGCGGCAGCCGTGGACCGCGCCGTGGACCGGGTGGAAGGGACGCTGCCACCGGGCCGCGTTGTCCGGACGCCCCACCTGGTCCTCCGCAAGACCACGGGACACGCCGGTGCGCAAAAAGTGGGCCAAAACTAGGCTGATCCTGAGCCGGAATCTCCACTGCGCCGCCCGGGCGGCCTTCAGACTGGAAAAGGGGGTCACTCCGGTCACCTCCTTCTTCGTGCGCCGTCCCCGCCGCCGCCCTTCCACCCAGGGTGCGGCGGCACACCACCTGGAGGTCCAGTGAAGCTGTTCAGATACATCCTGTGTTTCGCCGTGCTGCTCGCCTGGGCGATTCCCGCCGGCGCGGCCCCGGCGCACGCCGCGATGGCCGCCATCACCCTCAGCCCCAACACCGGCCCTGCCGGCACCTCCGTGACCATCACCGGAACCGGGTTCCCCAAGAAGACCTCGGGGACGGTCACCGCGGGAACCGCCAGCGCCCCCTTCAAAACCAGCGCCTCCGGCTACTTCACGGCCGACCTGGTGATGCCCGAATCAGCCGAGCCCACCGTCACTGTCCGGGCCGCAACGGCGACGGCGAGCGCCACCGCACCGTTCACCGTCACCTACAGCTCCCCCTCCATCGTCGAAGAAGAGCCTCCCGCC
>NZ_BRCG01000027.1:0-66708 GCF_023708005.1 Pseudarthrobacter sp. NCCP-2145
CCCCGGCCCAGCCCAGTTCAGCCCAGCCCAGTTCAGCCCAGCCCAGTTCAATACCGCCCCGTTCAGCCCAGCCCGGCGAGCTCATTGCCGAGTTCCGCGGACGCAGCCGCACCATCCCCAAGAAGTAGGAAACCATGACCCTGCATGCTCCCGAAACCCCCGCCGCTGCCGCAGCAACGGCCGCAGGCACTAACGTCATCCTGGACCGCGAGGAGACCATGTCCCGCGACGAGCTCGAGGCCCTGCAGCTCAGCCGCCTGCAGCACACCGTTGCCTACGCCTACGAGCGCGTGCCCCTGTACAAGCGCAAGTTCGACGACGCCGGCATCCACCCGAACGACCTCCGGGAACTCAGCGACCTGGGCAACTTCCCCTTCACCACCAAGGATGACCTGCGCGAGGAATACCCGTTCGGCATGTTCGCCGTCCCGCAAAACCAGGTTGCCCGCGTGCATGCCAGCTCGGGCACCACGGGCCGGCCCACGGTGGTCGGGTACACCAAGAAGGACCTGGCGGACTGGGCAAAGCTGGTGGCCCGCAGCTTCCGCGCCTCCGGCATCCGCCCGGGCATGAAGGTCCACAACGCCTACGGGTATGGCCTGTTCACCGGCGGCCTGGGCGCGCACGCCGGCGCCGAAGCCCTCGGCTGCACCGTCATCCCCATCTCCGGCGGGCAGACCGAACGCCAGATCCAGCTGATCCAGGACTTCAAGCCGGACGCCATCCTGGCCACCCCCACGTACCTGCTCACCATCGCGGACGCCATGGCGCACATGGGCATCGACCCCGCCTCCACCTCGCTGAAGTACGCGGTGCTGGGCGCCGAGCCGTGGACCGAGGAAATGCGGCACGAACTTGAGGTCACCATGAACATCAAGGCCTGCGACATCTACGGGCTCTCCGAGGTCATGGGACCCGGCGTGGCCGGCGAGGCCGTGGAGACCCAGGACGGCAGCCACATCTGGGAGGACCACTTCCGCCCCGAAATCATCGACGCCTTCAACCCGGAGGTGGGCAAGGAAAACGTCCTGCGCGACGGCGAGCACGGCGAACTGGTTTTCACGTCCCTCACCAAGGAAGCGCTGCCCATCATCCGGTACCGCACCAAGGACCTCACCCGCCTGCTCCCCGGCACGGCCCGCCCCGCGCACCGCCGGATGGGACGCATCACCGGCCGCAGCGACGACATGATCATCCTCCGGGGCGTGAATGTGTTCCCGTCCCAGATCGAGGAGATTGCGCTCCGCATCCCCGAGCTCAGCCCGCACTTCCAGCTGGAGCTCACCCGGCCCGAGGGCCAGCGGATGGACCAGATGACGGTGAAGATCGAGCGCCGGGAAAGCGTCACCGTTGAGCAGTGCACGACGGCGGCGCGCGCCTTGAAGGAGCAGATCAAGATCCACGTGGGTTCTTCGTGCGCAGTCGACGTGGTGGAGCCGGGCTCGCTGGAGCGTTCCAACGGCAAGCTGCGGCGCATCTACGACCTGCGCCCCAAGGCGTAGTCATCCAGCGGTGGCGCAGGCTCCGGGCTGCGCCACCCGACCGACCGTTCGTGAGAAACTAGCCACTATGCCCAGCAGCACTGATACAGCCAGCACAGCCAAGCGCGGCCGCCCCGGATACGACCAGCAGTCGGTGCTGCGCATCGCCGTCGACGTCTTCAACCGGCATGGCTACGACGCAACGTCCATGGGTATCCTTGCGGACAACCTGGGCATCTCCAAGTCCGCCATCTACCACCACGTGCCGTCCAAGGGCGACCTCCTGAAGCTCGCCCTGGAGCACGCCCTCGGCGGGCTTGAGGCCATCCTGGAAGAGCCTGCCGCCACGTCCGGCGCGGCCGATGCCCGCCTGGAGTTCGTGCTCCGGCAGACCGTGGCCGTCCTGGTGGACCGGCTGCCGTTCGTCACGCTGCTCCTGCGGCTGCGCGGGAACACGGAGATCGAGCGGGACGCCCTGGAGCGCCGGCGCACCTTCGACCACAAGGTGGCCGCACTGATCTCCGCAGCCCGCGACGAAGGCTCGCTGCGCCAGGACATCGATCCGCGGACCGTCACCAGGCTGCTGTTCGGCATGATCAACTCGATCGTGGAATGGTACAAGCCGGGCGGCTCCCTCTCCCCCGAACGGCTCGCCGACGACGTGATCACCATGGCGTTCGACGGGCTGCACTCCACCCAGCACTGAGATAGATACTAAGGGTGCTTGGTATTTTCTCCGATCCCCGGCTACGGTTGTAGAAACCAGCCAGGACCCGGAGGAGGCCGTCCATGAATACCGTCACCCGCCGGGCGCTGCCACGTCCGGACCGCTTCCGGACCGCCGCGGGGGCAGCACTGCTCACGGCATCCCTGGCCCTCACCGGCTGCACCGGCTCCACGCCTCCCCCGGCCCCCAGCGGCTCCTCCAGCCCCGGGCCGACGTCCACGGCCACGCCTGACGGCACAGCGGCGCCGGCCCCCGCGCCGGCTGCGGAGGGCGATATCCCCCAGCTGGTGGAAAACCTCGCACCGTCCGTGGTCACCATCTTCACGGACGGCGGCCTGGGCAGCGGCGTGGTCTACTCCGAGGACGGCCTGATCCTTACGAACGAGCATGTGGTCCGGGGCAACACCCGCGTTGAGGTGGCCTTTGCGGACGGCCAGCGGGTGGAGGGAACCGTCAGGGCAACCGACCCCGTCACGGACCTCGCACTGGTCCAGGCCAACCGAACCGGCCTGCCCAAACCCGTCTACCAGACCAACCTCCCGCGCGTCGGCGAGGGCGCCGTGGTGCTCGGCTCCCCGCTCGGCTTCGAGAACACCGCCACCGCCGGGATCATCTCCGGGCTGCACCGGTCCATTCCCGGTTCCGCCTCCAACAGCCTCTCCCTGGTGGACCTGATCCAGACAGACGCCCCCATCAGCCCGGGCAACTCCGGCGGAGCGGTCATCAATATGCGCGGTGAAATCATCGGCATCAGCGAGGCCTACATTCCCCCGTCAGCCGGGGCCGTGGCCCTCGGGTTCGCGATCCCGGCCGCCACGGCCGTGGAGGTCGCCGAGGAACTGCTGGCGGACGGCACTGCCGAGCACGCCTACCTGGGCCTCACCCCGGGGGAACTGACCCCGCAGATCGCCGGCCAATTGGGCATCGACGCACGCACCGGCGTCGTGGTCCTGGCAGTGGACGACGACGGCCCGGCGGCACGCGCGGGCATCCGCCCGGGTGACGTCCTCGAGTCCCTGGAGGGCGTGGACCTCACCGCTCCGGAGAAGCTCCTGGCGGAACTCCGGAACCGCAACCCCGGCGATACCGTAGGCTTCAAGGTCAAGCGGCAGGACCAGAGCCTTGACCTCAAGGCGGACCTCATCGCGCGGCCCACAAGTAACACCCGATAGGAAGGTAAGAAAATGAGCCACCCCAAAGACGAAGCAGACGCCGGATACATCATTCCGGACCCCTCGAAGGTCCGTGAGGACGTTCCCGGCGACGCCGGCGATGAGGCCAACGTGATCCGCTTCAGCGAAGAGCAGGCACTGATCGAGGAACAGTCCCACGGCATCCGCCCGGACACCTACAGCGTCCCCTCCGGCGGCCCTACCATGGCTGAGGCCCGGGGCAACATGGACCTCTCGGACCAGAGCGAAAGCGGGCACGGCACCGGCCGTGAGGATGACAGCAGCGACGACAGCCTGCACGGCGGCGCCGAGTCCTGATTTCACGGCCGGCGGGCAGGCAGGCTGCTAACACAGCAGGCGGCCAGCACGGCGAAAGGGGCGTCCCGGAATTCCGGGGCGCCCCTTCATGTGTTTCATCGGTGTGGCTAGAGTTCGTATTCTGCCTGGACCCCGAGCTTCTCGTGGACACACAGGATGTTGTGTTCGGTGTCCATGAACCACGCGCATTTCTCCGAGTCGGTGGTGCAGATGTGGTTCTCTGTCTTCAGGTTGGGCAGGTCGTAGTCCTGGAACGCGACACCCCTGGCTTCCATGTCGCGGACCGTTTTTTCGATATCCGTGACCTCGAAGCTCAGGGCTGTGTGCTCGGAGTGCTTGCCGTCCGAGACCGGCATCAGCTGCAGCATGGGGCCGCCGTCGCTGCCGAGCAATTCGCTTCCGTCGTCTGTCATGCCGCGGTGCGGGAGTCCGAGCTTTTCGGTGTAGAACCTTCGGGCGCGCGCTGCATCATCGACTGGCAGGACGGTTGTGGCTGTGTTCATTCTTAGGTTCATGTGGCCACCTCCTACGGGCAGAATTTTACGCCTCCGCCCGCCAAAAAGAACCGGCCGCCTCCTTGCCCGGTCCAGCCTCAAACCCTCTCTCACTTGATACAGGAAATCCCCAAACCGTCTCTCACTTGATGCTGATAAATCGCCAACGCTCTATCACCTACTAGGGGCGAGTGATAGAGCGTTGGCGAAAAACCGGCATTAGGTGAGAGAGCGTCACGATGAAACCGGCGTCAAGTGAGAGAGCGTGCCAGGCGGGTGACTTGGCTGCGGGGCTACTTGGCGACGAGGGTAAGGACGTCGTAGGTGGCCACGATCTCGTCGTTCTGGTTGGTGAGCACCGCGTCCCAGGCCACTTCGCCGTACTCGTCGGTTTCGCGCGGGGTGATCTTCTTGGCGGTGAGCGTCACCCGGATGGAGTCGCCCGCCGCCACGGGGGTGATGAACCGCAGGTTCTCCAGCCCGTAGTTGGCCAGCACGGGACCCGGAGCCGGCTCCACGAACAGGCCGGCACCCCACGCCAGCAGGAGGTAGCCGTGCGCCACGATGCCCGGGAAGAACGGGTTGGCTTCCGCGGCCTCGTGGTTGGTGTGGGCGTAGAACGTGTCGCCGGTGGAGTTGGCGAACGCGGTGATGTCCTCCAGGGTGACCTGGCGCAGGTCGGAGCGGACGGAGTCGCCAATCCTCAGGGTCTCCAGCGACTTCCGGAACGGGTGGGTACCCTCCGTCTCGACGGTGAAGTTGCGGTCCGCGCCCGCGTGCCACACACCCGTGACGGCGGTGAGCATGTTCGGCGAGCCCTGGATGGCGGTGCGCTGCATGTGGTGCATGACCGACCGGATGCCGCCCAGTTCCTCACCGCCGCCGGCACGTCCGGGCCCGCCGTGGACCAGGTGCGGCACGGGCGAACCGTGGCCCGTTGACGAACGGGCGTCCTCGCGGTTGAGCATCAGTACACGGCCGTGGTGCGCGGCGATGCCGGTGACCAATTCCCGGGCCACCGCGGGATCGTTGGTGCAGACCGAGGCCACCAGGGAGCCGCCGCCGCGGGCGGCGAGGCGGACGGCGTCGGGAAGGTCCTTGTACCCGATCACCGAGGACACGGGACCGAACGCCTCCAGGGAATGGACTTCCTCCGCCTCGGGGTCCTGCCAGTTCAGCAGGACAGGAGCCATGAACGCGCCGCCGTCCACCACGCCCGTGGATCCGTCGGCGGAGGTGACCGACGGCGAATCGAGCGTCCCGTAGGCCAGCTCACCGCCGTTGTCCAGCATCGTCTGGACGGCCGCCCGGACATCCTTGAGCTGCTCCACCGAGGCGAGCGCGCCCATGGTGACGCCGTCCGCGCGCGGGTCGCCGAGGACCACACGCTCCTGGATGCGCTTGCCGATGGCGGCAGACACGGCCGGAACCATCTCCTGCGGCACGATGGCGCGGCGGATGGCGGTGCATTTCTGGCCCGCCTTCGCCGTCATCTCCGTGACCACGGACTTCACGAACGCGTCGAATTCCGGGGTTCCCTCCACGGCATCCGGCCCGAGGATGGCGGCGTTGAGGGAGTCGGTCTCGGACGTGAATCGGACCCCGCCCTGCACCACGTTGGGGTGCGACTTCAGGGAAAGCGCGGTGGATGCGGAGCCGGTGAAGGCCACCAGGTCCCGGTAATCCAGGACGTCCAGCAGCCCTCGGACGGAGCCGGAGATCAGCTGCAGCGAGCCCTTGGGCAGGATGTTCGACTCGACGATGGCCTTGACCACGGCGGCGGCAACGTACCCGGTGGGGGTGGCGGGCTTGACGATGGTGGGGACGCCTGCGAGGAAGGCCGGGGCGAACTTCTCCAGCATGCCCCAGACGGGGAAGTTGAAGGCGTTGATCTGCACGGCCACGCCGGGGATGCGGGTATAGATATGTTCACCGGCGAAGGAACCGTCCTTGGACAGCACCTCCATGGGCCCGTCCACCACCACCTGGGAGTTGGGCAGCTCGCGGCGGCCCTTGGACCCGAACGTGAACAGGACGCCGATGCCGCCGTCGATGTCGATCATCGAGTCCACCTTGGTGGCGCCGGTCTGGGCGGAGAAGGCGTAGAAGTGCTCGCGCCGGGCGTTGAGGTACTGCGCCAGCTCCTTGAGCTTCAGGGCGCGCTGGTGGAAGGTGAACTGGCCGAGTTCCTCCTGGCCGGTGGTGCGGCCATAGTCAACGACGGCGGCCAGGTCCAGCCCCTCGGTGCTTACCTTGGCCAGGACCTCCCCCGTGCTCGCATCCCGGACCGGCCTTGCGGAAGCTGCCGCTCCGGCGTCGGGCGTCCACCACGCATCCATGATGAAGCTGGGCACTGTCTCCACGGTGTCGACCGTGGCCTGGGGAGCTGTGGCTGTGGTGGTCATCGTTGACGGGTCCTTCCAACAAAGGGGCAGACAAACAGGACGAGTCATTACTGACCGTCCGTTCGGTAATATATTCACCATACATGAAGTGCCGTGCTGCACACTAGAAGGCCAGGACGGTATTCGGCCACCAAAAGGAGAACTTATGAGCGCCCCATCACCCATGGATGCTGCCGAGAGCACGCCTTCGGCGCACGAGCTGTGGAAGATCACCCTCGGCGAACTGGACGAGAAGATGGGCGTCAGGATCATTGAGGAATCCGTCCAGCGCGTGGTGGCCACCATGCCGGTGGAGGGGAACCGGCAGTCATTCGGGCTGCTCCACGGCGGGGCGTCACTGGCCGTGGGCGAAGCGGTGGGTTCCTGGGCTGCCGTGATCCATGCGAGCACCCTGGGCAAGACGGCGGTGGGCGTGGATGTTTCGGCAACCCACCACCGCTCCGCGCGGGAAGGGCAGATCACCATTACGGCCACGCCCATCCACCTGGGCGGCACGCTCACCACCCACGAGGTGCTGATCACCAACGAGGCGGGGCAGCGGCTCTGCACCCTCCGCATCACCAACCTGCTGATGCGTCGCCACAAGGAGCCTGCCGGCCGCGCCTGATCGCGTCGCTATTCGGGAGTGCGCTGCCTCCGGCGGCGGACGAGCGCCGTCAACAGGGTTCCGACGGCGATCGCCCCCGCGGCAGCACCCGCTGCCGGGAGTGCGCTGGCACCCGTGTACGCCAGGCCGCCGCCGTCGCGGTGGCGCGCGTAGCCTGACGGGTCCGCGGGAGGGGCGGCGGCAGGCGAAGGTACGACGACGGCGTCCTGGCCAGCCGCAGAGGAATCCGCCGGCGCCGGGGCCGGGGCTGCCGGCACAGGTGCGGGCGCCGGGTCTGCCGGCACAGGTGCCGGCGCGGGCAACGGGCTGGCGGGGGGCTCTTCCGGCTCCGGCTGCACCGGCGGGGCCGGTTCTTCCGGGGCCGGTTCCGGGGCAGCGGCGGCGAACTCGAAGTCCGCAGCACCGGAGGCACTGAACCCGTTGACGGTCTGCGCGGTAAAGCGAAGTGTTCCCTTGCCCTCCGGCGCCGGGAAGCTCCAGGTCCCGTCGGCGTTGACGGGGACCTCGACGGTGTCCTGCTCCTGGATGGTGATCCGGACTTTTGAGGCGGCAGCCACGGCAGAGGCAGGGGCCGCAGGGACGGTGCCGCTGATGACCTGCCCCGGTTCATAGGTGGTGCCGGGCTCGGGAGAGGACACCGAAGGCGTGTTGAGGAAGAGTTCCAGCTGGTAACCGGGCAGCACGGCCAGGCTGTCCGCCAGGGTGGCCCCGACCGCGAAATTCTCCACCACGTTGCCCTGCTCGTCAGGCGTGTCTCCGGCGGCATGAGTGCCCACGGCGTAGTTGCCGCTGACGTACGGGCCGCCGGAATCTCCGCCGCTGGACTGGACGCCGTAGGACAGGAAACCGTTGAACGCCCGCAGGTCGTTGGGGTCCGCCGCGTAGCCGGGCCCGGGAACCACAAAGATCCCCACCGCATCCACCGTGCCGCAGGACCAGGCCGAGGTCCGGCCGGAACGGCACACCGGCATGCCCGCCACGGGATCGGCCGTGCCGATGATCTTGACGTCGGGTTCCGGCTGGGACGCGTCACCCCAGGTGCTCGCTGCCGGCAGGGGGTCCAGGTCCGCACGGAGGGATTCCACCACCGCGATATCTGTTCCCACGTTGCCCGGGTCGTCCGGCTGGAGCGGGTCGTCCACGCTCCCTGGCCGGAGGACCGGGCTGTTGCCGGGGCCGCCGAACTGGCTGAAACCAAACTTTCCGAGCAGCCCTGTCCGGTTGAACTGGAATTCCAGCTCCGCCGTCTCAGCTGCCCCGTCCGAGGCACAGTGGCCGGCCGTGAGGACGGCCGGCAGGCCTGCCGGGTCAAACGCCGAAAAGCCCGTGGAGCAGATCCAGCCGGTGTCGGCGATGTAGCCGAGTCCCCCGGGAACCTCGGCCTCCGGCGCAAGCGGCGTGCCGTCGTCGAGCTCAACGTTGGCGAACCGGGCAACAAACTCCGCCGGCGATTTCCTGCCGGCGTCCGCCGCTTTGGAGCTTCCGGGCCCGGCAGCCGGGGCACCGGTACCGTCCGGGGCCGCTTCCGGCGCGTTGACGCCGCCGGTGCGGATGACGAACTTCCCGCCGGAGGTGACCACCGCCTGCAGTCCCTGCAGCCCCACCTCGGCCACGTACGCGTGGAACAGCTGCTCCGTGCTCAGCGCGAGCTCGGAACCAGGGTTTGGCACGGCAGGCTTTGGCACGGCAGGCATCGCAGCGCCGGCCGGAGCCGCCTCCAGAACAAGGCCCGGGATGCCGGCGCCGAGCGCCGCCACCGCGTCCTGGAGTTCGGCACCTGTTCCGGACACCACGATCTGCCCGTCCTGGAGCCGGGTGCCCGCATAACCGGGAACGGCCCTGAGCTGCCCGGCCGCGGCTGCGGCCCGGACGCCGAGTTCCCCGGCGGCGGCGAACTGTTCCGGGGTGAGGCCGAGGTCCCGCTGCACGGCAACGGCCAGGGCGGCGTCCGAGAGGAACGAACTGCCCGAGCCCGGGACGGCGCCGGCATCCGGGCCCGGAGCAACCACAGCCCAACCCGGCGCAGCCACAACAGCGGAGGATGCGAGGACGCCCGCCGCCGCGCCGAGGAAGAGGACCCGGCGGACGCTCATCGGGACACCCCCGCTCCGCACAAGGCACGGACGGCGTCCAGCTCCGCGGCGCTGAGTCCGTTGTCCAGCAGGAACGCGCGGGTATCGAGGCTGCGCACGAATTGCGCCACGGCCTCTCCGCGCTCTTGGAGCAGCGGGACCAGTTCCGCTTCGCCGAGGTACCGTTCCCGTGCATGGGGCGGGCCGTGGGTGCGGTAGCGCTCGTTGATGCCGCGGGCCGCGCGCCGGTAGCCCTCGGCGATGTCCTGCCCGGAGTCCCCGGCGAGGTCCTGGACCATGGCCGCCACCATGCCGCTGCGGTCACGGCCGGCCGCGCAGTGCAGCACCACGGCGCCGCGGGCCGAAGCTGCCGCAAGCTCGCGGAAGACGCCCACCAGCTTGTCCGGGAACAGCCGCGCGTTCTCGGGATAGTTGGCCGGATCGTTGAGGTAGGGGCCGGTCACGGCGGTAAAGCGCGGATCGCCCGGCTCCTCCGTCGGCGCGGAAACCACCACCATCCCGGACCAGGCGGCCCTGCCCACCACGGGATCGGTGTCCCGGCGCTGCGCCTCCGCCTCGTTGCGGAGGTCAATCACCGTGCGGATGCCGTCGTCGTACGCCTGCCGCCAGCCTGCCTCGGTGAGCCACTCGCGCCTGCCCATGCGGTAGACACCGCCGGCCACATGCCAGGCGTTAACGGCACCATCCCAGTCCATGGACCTGCCCGGTTTCTTCATCCGCACAGCTAATCACACCGGCCACAGGAGGCGCACGTCACAGCCAGGTAGTACGGTGGCTCGTACTTGCCTTCTTCCACCGTTCAAGGAGAGCCACTTGGGGAACATCACCGTACGACGCCGTCGCTCGGCTTTTGCAGCAGGCCTCGCCACCCTTGCCATGGCGGCAGGGCTGGCTACCGTGCCGGCGCAGGCTGCGGACAAGACCAAGTACATTGCCCTGGGAGACTCCTTCGCTGCCGGGCAGGGGGCCAGGCCGTACCTGGATGACTGCTACCGCAGCGGCAACACCTACTCTGAGCTCGCCGACGAGACCAAGGCGATCAAACTGGTTGCCAACGAGGCCTGCAGCGGGAAGACAACCCAGGATGTGGTGGACTCCCAGCTTGGGCGGCTGAACAAGAGCACCGAACTGGTGACCATCACCGCCGGCGGCAACAACCTCGGCTTCGGCGCCATCATTACCTACTGTGGAGTATCGCTGGCGGGTGCAACCCCGGGCCAGGAGTGTGCTGCTGCCACCGCGAATGCAACCGCCCAGCTCGAGAGCGGGCAGCTGTACCGCGACGTGGTCTCGATGATCGAGGGCGTGCAGGCCGCCGCGCCCAACGCCAGGATCGTGGTCACCGGTTACCCCTACCTCCTGGACCCCATCCCGGCCGGGCAGACTGGTGCCGCGGCGCTGTTCATCTACCAGGCCACCGAGTTGGCTGATGACCTGAACGGTGCAATCGCCGAGGCCGCGGGCGACACCGGCGCCACCTACGTCGACGTACGGTCCGCTTTCCTCGGCCATGGCGCTTTGTCGCCGGACCCGTGGATCAACCTTGGCGGCGCGGGCAGCCCGGACAGCTTCCACCCGAACGCCGAGGGCTACGAGGCGTATTACGCCACCCTGGACGCCGCCGGAGCCTACTCCGCCGGCTAGCCGGGAACAGCTAGCCGCGCCTGGCCAGCCGGTGCTCCAGGCCCGCCCGGACCATGGGCCACTCGTGCTCCAGGATGGAGAACACCACAGTGTCCCTGAGGAGCCCGTCGCGGGTCCTGGAGTGGTTGCGCAGCACGCCGTCCTGCTTGGCGCCCAGCCGGGCGATGGCCTCGCGCGACTGGTGGTTCAGCCAATGCGTCCGGAACTCCACGGCCGGGCAGCCCAGCGTCTCGAACGCGTGCCGCAGCAGCAGGAGCTTGGAATCGGGGTTGGTCCCGGTTCCCTGGACGGAGGCGGCGTTCCAGGTGGAGCCGATCTCCACCCGGGGCGTGCCGGCGTCGATGTTCATGTAGGTGGTCATGCCGATGATCCGGCTGGGCGCGCCGGTGCCGGGGTCGATCAGCCGGGTGGTGAACGGCAGCATGGATCCCTGCTCCTGCAGGTCGAGGCGGCGCCCGATCTCAGCGGCCATCTCCTCGGGGGCCGGCACCGAGGTGTACCAGAGCCGCCACAGCTCGCCGTCCCGTGCCGCGTCCACCAGTCCGTCGTGGTGCTCCCTGGACAACGGTTCCAGGGTTACATACCTGCCCGTGAGGGTAAGGGGTTCTAGGAAAGTCACGGCACCAGCCTAGGTGCAACCACCGGGGCCGGTTACGCTGGGGACAGCATCAGGACGGCGAGCGAGGGAGTTTACGTGTCAGGAACCAATCCGGACCCGGAGGATGACAAGATCACAGGCCTGGAGCCCGGCGGCGGGGTGCCGCCCGGCGAAACGCCTCCCGGTGAAGGGTCGGTGGCAGGCACCCAGGAGCCCCGGCAGAAGGGCTCGGGGAAGGGCCAGCAGATCTTCTGGATGGGCGCCATCGGGGCCGGCGTCCTGCTGTTCCTGCTCTACTTCATCGGCTACATCGTCGGTTTCTTCGACTGACCCGCGCCCCTATCCGGGCCAGCCAAAAAAGCCCTTGCCGGTTTTCCGTCCCAGTTCGCCCCGGGCCACCTTGTCCTTGAGGATCTGGGGCGGGGCGAACCGCTCGCCCAGGGTGGAGTGCAGGTACTCGGCAATGCCGAGCCGTACGTCCAGTCCCACGATGTCCGTGGTCCGCAGCGGCCCGGTGGGGTGCTTGTACCCCAGGACCATGGCGGCGTCGATGTCCTCGGCGGACGCAACCCCTTCCTCAACCATGCGCATCGCCTCCAGGGCGATGGCCACACCCAGCCGGGAGGACGCGAACCCCGGGGCGTCATTAACCACGACGGCGGTCTTGCCGAGTGCCTCCACCCACCCCTTCGCCGCGGCAGCGAGCTGGGGAGACGTGCGCTTCCCCAGCACCACCTCGATGAGCGTGGACGCCGGAACAGGGTTGAAGAAGTGCAGGCCGAGGAAGTTTTCGGGCCGCTTCAGTTCACCGGCGAGGCCGTTCACGGACAGCGATGACGTGTTCGAGGCCAGGAAGGCACTCTCGCCCAGCCGTTCCTCGATGCCCCGCAGTGACGTGACTTTCAGGTCCCAGTCCTCCGGCACTGCTTCCACCACCAGCTGGCGGTCCGCAAAGTCGTCGTAGTCCACCGTGACGGACAGCCTGGACACCATTTCATCCAGGTTGGCGTCCGTCATGCCGCGCTCAATACTCTTGGCCGCGGCCGATTCCACGCGCTCACGGGCAGCTTCCGCTGACTGGTCGTCGCGCTCCACCACCAGCACGTCCGCGCCCTTGACCAGAAAGGCATGGGCGATTCCGGCACCCATGCGGCCGCCGCCCAGGACGCCTACGAAGTGGGGAAGATCAGTGGGCAGGCCGGGGGAAAGTTCGGGTGTGCTCATCGGTTCTGCTCTCCGCTCTCTGTGCCTTCCGGGGTTCCGGTGGTGGCGGCGGTGGCTGCACTGCCGCCGTCCTTCGTGCCGGTTTTCTTGTCGTTCTTCCTGTCCAGGAACTGCTGCATCCGGTCGAATTTGGCCTCGGATTCAAACAGGATCCCTTGTGCCAGCTGGTCGATGACGGGATGCGCTTCCGCAGGGGCATGGAACACGGACTTGGTGATCCGCACTGCCAGCGGATCCTGCCGGGCGATCCTGTCCGCCAGGCTGTGTGCCGCGTCCATGAGTTCCGGTGCGTCGTGGATTTCGGTGATGAGGTTGACGGCCAGTGCTTCTTCGGCGGTGAGGATCTTTCCCGCCAGGAGGACCTGCTTGGCCATGGGCTCCCCCACCAGTTCCTTCAGCCGCCAGCTGGCGCCGGCGGCAGCGAGGATTCCCAGCCCGGTTTCGGGGTTGCCAATGCGGACGCTGGATGTCCCGATCCGGAAATCCGCCGCGTAGGCGAGCTCCGCGCCCCCGCCCAGGCAGTACCCGTCGAGCGCGGCAATGACCGGCATGGGCAGCTTGGCGATGCGGACAAAGATGGTGGAATTGATGCCCTGCAGGGCATCGCCCCGGCGGCGTTCGCGCAGCTGGGCAATATCCGCGCCGGAGGCGAACACGCCATCCACGCCGGCGATGATCAGCACCCTGGGGTCCTGCTCCAGCGCGGCGCACACCACGTGCAGCTCGTCCACCATCTGCTGGTCGATCGCGTTGCGCACCTCGGGCCGGTTCAGCAGCACCACCACCCGGTCGGTGCGTTCCTCCACCAGGAGCGTCTGGAACTTCTCCGCTGCCAGGTCCACGGGGCCCGCCATCAGACTTTCTCCAGCAGCATGGCCGTACCCTGGCCCACGCCGATGCACATGGTGGCGAGGCCCCTCCTGGCGTCCTCGCGCTCCATCCGGCCCAACAGGGTGATCGCAATCCGCGCCCCGCTGGAACCCAGCGGGTGCCCCAGGGAGATCGCACCGCCGTCGTTGTTGACAATGTCCGGATCCAGGCCGAGGCGCCGGATGCAGGCGAGCGATTGCGTGGCAAAGGCTTCGTTA
Organism: Pseudarthrobacter sp. NCCP-2145; assembly: GCF_023708005.1. Taxonomy (NCBI): domain Bacteria; kingdom Bacillati; phylum Actinomycetota; class Actinomycetes; order Micrococcales; family Micrococcaceae; genus Pseudarthrobacter; species Pseudarthrobacter sp. NCCP-2145. Next base: position 13,852 of record NZ_BRCG01000027.1, read on the forward strand.
AGTTCGACGGCGTCCAGGTCGCCTGCGCTGAGGCCGCTCCGCTTGAGCACCTTCTGGGTGGCGGGGACCGGGCCGATGCCCATGATTTCCGGCTCGCAGCCGGCCGAGGCGCCGTCTATGATGCGTGCCCGGGGCGTCAACCCGAGCCGTTCGATGGCGGCTTCGGAGGCCACGATGATGGCGGAGGCGCCGTCGTTCAGGGTGGAGGAGTTGCCTGCGGTGACCACTGAACCTCCGTGCGTCACGGGCTTCAGTTTGGCGAGGACCTCCATGGTGGTGCCTTCGCGGGGGCCTTCATCCGTGTCCACCACGGTCTCGGATTTGCGGGTCCTGACGGTCACAGGGACGATCTCGTCCTTGAACCGCCCGGCAGCTATGGCGTCGAGGGAGCGCTGGTGGGACCGGACGGCAAAGGCGTCGGCATCCTCGCGGGAGATGTTATCCACGCGGGCCACTTCCTCTGCGGTCTCAGGCATGGAATAGGTCATTTTGCCGTCGCGGGACAGCTCGCCCTTCTGGAACAGCGGGTTGGCGAACCGCCAGCCGATGGACGTGTCAAAGATGGCGCCGGGCTTGGCGAAGGCCGTGGCGGGCTTTTCCTGCACCCAGGGCGCCCGGCTCATGGATTCCACGCCGCCGGCTATCACGATGTCCGCCGCACCCGACTTGATCATCTGGCTGGCCATGATGATGGCGCTCAGCCCGGACGAGCAAAGCCGGTTGACGGTGATTCCGGGGATGTGGAGGGGCAGCCCGGCCAGGAGGGTGGCCATCCGGGCCACGTTGCGGTTTTCCTCGCCGGCCCCGTTGGCGTTGCCCAGGATGACCTCGTCGATGCTGTCCGGGTCCAGGCCGACCCGGCTGACCGCTTCCCGGAGCACCAGGGCGGCCAGGTCATCGGGACGGACGGAGGAGAGGCTTCCGCCGTATCTGCCCACCGGGGTCCGTACCCCGCCAACAAGGAAAGCCTGCGGACCTGCGGTTGCAGCCATGGAAACACCCTTCACGCGATAAACAGCACTGTCATCAGCAGCCGGTAAATCCCCACTTACCGACCGTTCGTTCTGTAAATAGTACACGGGAGGGTGTGCCGTGGATACGGGAACCCCTCAGCGCGCCGGCGTCCTGTGCGCGCGTCAGAGGACAGTGAGCCCCAGATGCGCTGCCAGCAGGGGTGCCAGGAGTCCAAGCTGGGAGTCGTCAATGACCACGCCGCCAAGGCTGCCGAGTCCGCTGATCCCCCTGAGCTCGGAGCCGCGCAGGTCAAAGTCCTTGAGCGTGGCCCCACTGAAGTCCAGGGAGCCGATGGTGCAGTCCTTCAGGGCTACGCGCGTTCCAGTGGCCGAGCCGAGGTCCAGTTCGTTGATGATGCAGCCGCTGATCACGACGTCGGTGAGCTTGGCGCCCCGCAGGTTGAGGAAATCGAGTTTTCCGCCGTCAATGCGGACCGACTGCCAGCCGCTCTCGTACAGTTCTGCAGAACCGAGGCGGGCATTCCGGATCTCAACTTCCCGCCACGTGGACCGGGCCGCCAGGAGGACCGGCGCGTATAGCTCCTCCAGGATGCAGTCGCGGAAGCTGGAGCCGCGCAACTGCGCTTCGTTGAAGGCCGCGCCCCGGAACTCACAATCGATGAAATCCGCGCCGCCCAGGTCCATCCCCTCGGCAGCCACACGGCTGTACCGCGCGCCGTCGTACCGCCCTCCACGCTGGAAGTCCGGCTCGGCGACGTCGGTCAGGTTTTCGAGCCGGACAGGGGTCAGGCGCGGTGCCGCAACGCCGGGGGGTGCTGCCCGCGGGGTGCGCGCGGCCATTAGATGGATTCCGCCTTGGCTGCTATTTCTGCCAGGTCCTTGCGGAGGGCCTTCCGGGTGGCCGCCATTGCCATCTTGCCGAAGATCGCCATCATGATGCGCGTTGCTGCGGTCGGCTTGTGCATCTCTCCCCCGAACGTCACGCTGAGGTCCGTTCCGCCGTCGCGAGGGGCAAGGGTGAACAGCGTGCTGTAGTCGGCGCCGCCCTGGACAGCTTTCACGGTGGTGCTGCGCGGCGGCTCAGCCTGCGCCACCCACATCTCCACCGTCTCTGATTTGCCCATCATCTTCCGGGTTTCCTTCCAGCGCGTTCCCTCGCCGTACGGGCCGTCCGTCAGCAGCTGGACGGACTCCACGCCGGTCAGCGTGGAGGCGGAGCCGGGAATGTCCGTAATGACGGACCATACTTTTTCCGGTGACGCGTTGATGTGCTGGCTGAGGCTGATGCTGTGCTCCATGGCTTTGAGCCTAGCCGTGGAGCCGTGCAAGCGACAGAACCACGGCGCCACCGGGGACTTGAATTAGTAAGCATGCTTCGTGTTAGTGTGAAAATGTTCGGTCACCGGAAACGAAAGGAGCCCCATCATGGGCCTCGGAGACAAGATCAGCAACGCAGCGGAAGACATGGGCGGCAAGGCCAAGGAAGCGGCCGGCAACGCCACGAAGAATGACCGTCTGAAGGCCGATGGCCAGGCAGACCAGGTCAAGGCCGACGCCAAGAAAGTCGGCGAGAGCGTCAAGGACGAGTTCAAGCGCGACTAGCTTTTTTCATCGATTGCTCCGATACTGCCGTTTTGGGGCGCCATAAGGGCAGGTACGCAGCAATCGATGAAGCCCGTCACCATCCGCTGCGGGTCGGGGTGTGCCCCTGCCGGGAATCCGCGGGCATCGTCATTTCGGCGCGCAGCCCGAGGAGCCGGATGGGCCGGCCCGGCTCGATTTTCGCCGCAAGGTCGAGGGCGCGTGCCAGCACGTCCGCGGGGTCCGATGTTTCCGGAATCTTCCGGGCGTACGTCTTGGTCAGGAACGGCGCGTAGCGGACCTTGAGCGTCAGCCCGACCACCGGCCGGCCCTCGGCGGCGACATCCTCCAGGACGTGGGTTGCCAGTTCCCTCACGGCACCATCAATCTGGGCGGGCCCGGTCAGATCCTGCTGAAAAGTGGTTTCGCGGCTGTGCCCCCGTGCCACCCAAGGCGTGTCGTCGACTGTCCGCGAGCCGTCGCCCCGCCCCAACTGCGCGTACCAGGGCCCCATTTTCGGGCCGAACTCGGGGACCAGGTCCTCGGGATTGGCCGCGGCCAGCTCGGCAACCGTCCCGATGCCGAGCTTGGCCAGGCGGGCAGACACCTTCGTCCCCACGCCCCACAGCTCGATCGTCGGCCTGCTCCCCATGACCTCCAGCCAGTTGCCTTCCGTGAGCCGGAAGACCCCGGCCGGCTTGCCGAACGTCGTTGCCACCTTGGCGCGGACCAGGGTGTCGCCGATGCCTACGCTGCAGTGCAGCAGGGTCGCCTCCAGGACGGCGTGCTGCAGGCGGCGGGCATAGGCCTCCGGATCTTCCGTCCGGACGCCAACAAAGGCCTCATCCCAGCCAAGCACCTGGACCGTGGCGCCGGGCTGTGAGCGCAGCACCGCCATGACCTTCTCGGACGCCTCAAGGTAGGCCTCGTGATCCACGGGCAGGATCACGGCGTCGGGAACTTTCCGTGCTGCGATGCGCAGCGGCATTCCCGAGCCCACGCCGTAGGCCCTGGCTTCGTAGGACGCCGTGGACACCACTGCCCGCTCGGCGGGATCACCGCGGCCGCCAACAATCACCGCCTTCCCCGCGAGCTCGGGCCGGCGGAGCACTTCGACGGCTGCGATGAACTGGTCAAGGTCCACATGCAGCACCCACGGTTCGTCCACACGCCCAAGTCTGCCCCCGCCGGCCGCTCCGCACCACCGCCCCGGCACCAGCGATTGCTTCGTAGCGGTCCTTTTGCGGCCCCAAAACGGCAGTTGCGGAGCAATCGATGCCGGGAAACGCCGACGGCGGGACTCCCCTCCCAAGGGGCGTCCCGCCGTCGTGCGTCCTGCTGTGGGCGCTAGTTGTAGAGCACGTGCTTCGGTTCGTTGGCCTTGACCTTCTGCCAGCCGAGCCACAGGAGCAGTGCGAAGAACGGGATGGCGGCCAGGGTCCACAGGCCCAGGTAGAACACCTCGCCGGACTTGCTGGTCATGGTGTCGAAGCCGATCAGCACCGTGATGACCAGCAGCGAGACCAGGCCGGCCCAGCTGGTCCACGGGGAGCCGGGCATCGGCAGGCTGGAGGTGACGCCCTTCTTGTGGCGCAGCGCGATCTGGCTGGCAAAAATGGCACCCCAGGTGAAGATCACGCCGATGGACGCCGTGTTCAGGGCGAGGTCGAAGGCGTGCGAGCCGCCCAGCCAGATGTTCAGCAGGATGCCCACCAGGTAGAACGCCGCGATGGCCAGGATGGCCGCGTACGGAACGTGGCGGCGGGACATCCGGGTGAGCCACTGCGGGGCGTGGCCGTTGTTGGCCATGGTGCGGAAGACGCGGCCGATCGAGTACAGGCCTGAGTTGCAGGAGGACAGCGCCGCGGTGATCACGATCATGTTCATCACGTCGCCCACCCAGGCGAGGCCCATCTGGCCGAACACGGTGACGAACGGGGAGGTGCCGGCCACGTACTGGTCGGACGGCAGCAGCATGGCGAGCAGGGTCACGGAACCGACGTAGAACACCACGATGCGGAGGACGACGGCGCGGATCGCCTTGGGGACTTCGCGCTGCGGGTTCTGCATCTCGCCGGCGGTGATGCCCACCAGTTCGATGCCGTTGTAGGCGAAGATCACGGCGTTGAGTACCAGCACCATCACCAGGGCGCCCTTGGGGAACATGCCGCCCTCGGCCGCGAACAGGTTGGCCACGGAGGCGTTGCCGTCGCCCACCTGGGCGTTGGTGACCACCATGAACGTGCCCACCACCAGGAAGATCAGGATGGCGCCCACCTTCAGGCAGGAGGCCCAGAACTCGAACTCGCCGAACGCCTTGACGCTCAGCAGGTTGACGGCCACCAGCAGGGCCAGCGCAGCGATCGCTGAGGCCTCCACCGGAACGTTGGGGAAGAAGAACTGGAAGTACAGGCCAATGGCGATCAACTCGGCAATGCCGGTCATGCCCCAGTTGATGAAGTACATCCAGCCGGACAGGAACGCGCCCTTTTTGCCGAACATTTCACCGGCGTAGCTCACGAACGAACCCGAGGTCTGGCGGTACATGATGAGCTCGCCGAGTGCCCGCATGAGCAGGTAGGCGATGACGCCGGCAATGGCGTAGGAGAAGATCAGGGCGGGGCCGGTGGAGGCCAGGCGTCCGCCGGCGCCCATGAAGAGGCCGACGCCGATGGCGCCGCCCATGGCGATCATGGTGACGTGGCGCCTGCCCAGCGTCTTGCTGTAACCCTCGGCGCTGAGGGAGGGGTCGACGGCGGCGGATGGTGCCGTGGGGTTCTGGAGATCTGTGGGGGTACTTTGAGGCACAACTGTTCCTTGTGGGTTGGGGGGTTGGCCGCATCCGGCGCACGCATGGTTTCGCCCACAAAATTCGGTTTATTGCCTCATGGGCATCCGGATGTGAGCGGAATCTCTCGTGGCGCCGAAGCTTCGCGCGGCTCGTCTATCCTACAAGACCCACCGGGGTGCTACGTGACCCGCACTACACCCCGCCGGCCTCCAGCACAAGGTTCTGCTCACCATCCACGCTGACGCGGTAGGCCTGCAGCGGTTCGGCACCGGTGGTGGAGCAGCCGCTGGTGAGGTCGAACGCGTGCTGGTGCAACGGGCAGATCACCTGCTGGCGGTCGATGGTGCCGTCCGCGATGGGGCCGCCGCGGTGCGGGCAGACTGCCGCGAGCGCCCGCACCGTTCCGTCGCGCAGCCGGAAGACGGCCACCTGTTGGCCGTCCACCGCAAATGCCCTTCCCTCGCCCAACGGAACCTCGTCCACGGGGCCGAGGACGTGTGGGGCTGGAGCCGCGCCGGAGGCGCTCATCGGACCGGCACCTGTGGAAGGACCGTCAGCGGCAGGGACGTCCTGAACTGGCCGGGCGTCAGCGGATCCGCGCGTTCGCTCCACGGATCCACGTAGCTGTCCACGGACGCCTGCATCGCGGCATCCAGCAGCGCCGCGATCCCCTCCGCATCCTCGACGATCACCGCGCGGAGATGCTCGATGCCCACCCGGGGCACAAAGGCGTAGGTCCGCTCGAGCCAGTTGGCGCGTTCGCGGTAGTACTGCATGAAACGCCCGGTGAGGACCTTCACCTCTTCGGGGCTGTCAACGGTGGCCAGGAGGTCACCCTTGCGGATGTGGGCTCCCGCCGCTCCCCCAACGTAGATTTCCCAGCGGCCGCCTTCCACGGCCACCACGCCCACGTCCTTGACCAGGGATTCCGCGCAGTTGCGGGGGCAGCCGGAGACTGCCAGCTTCAACTTTGCCGGCGACTCGATGCCCTGGAACCGGGATTCGATCTCGATGCCCAGCCTGGTGGAGTCCCCCGTCCCGTAGCGGCAGAAATCCTTCCCAACACAGGTCTTCACGGTGCGGAAGCTCTTGCCGTAGGCGTACCCGGAGGGCATGCCCAGGTCGGCCCAGACCTGTGGCAGGTCCTCCTTGGGGATGCCCAGCAGGTCGATCCGCTGGCCGCCGGTGAGCTTGATCAGGGGCACGTTGTACTTCTCGGCCACGTCCGCGATCCGGCGCAGCTGCTGCACGGACGTGACGCCGCCCTTCATCTGCGGCACCACGGAGAAGGTGCCGTCCCGCTGGATGTTGGCGTGGACCCTGTCGTTGATGAAGCGGGCATCGCGTTCGTCGACGTACTGGTCCGCGAGCATCATCTTGAGCAGGGATGCCAGGCCCATTTTGGACTTCGCGTCCTCGGCGCCGCCCGGGGCCAGCGCGTGGAACACGGCCGAAACAGACCGGAGCCCGCGTTTCCGGATCTCTGCCATCAAGGCGGCCTTGTCCAGGGGGATTCCGGGCACGTAGTAGGAGGCGGCTGGGTCCTCTTCAACAGCCCCGTCCGCGGCCCACTCCACCACCTGTTTCACCAGGAGCTTGCACGAGCCACAGCCCTTTCCGGCCCGGGTGGCGTCCATGGCCCCGGCTACCGAGGCGCAGCCACCCCGCACTGCCGTGGCCAGGTCCTTTTTACTGACACCGTTGCAGTTGCAGACCTGGGCGTCGTCGTCCAGTTCTGCGACGCCCACGTCCTCCCCGGGAGTCCCCAGATCGAACATCAGGCCGAGCCGCTCCTCGGGCAGCGGAAGGCCGCGGTCGTAGGCCTGGGTCAGGAACGCCACCTTGCGGCTGTCGCCCAGGAGGGTGGCGCCCACCATCTTGTTGTCGCGGACCACGATGGACTTGAAGACCCCGCGGCTGGGTTCGGAGAAAACAATATGCTCGTCGGTGTCGAGCTCCGGCCCCTGCAGGCCCATGGACGCGACCTCCACCCCCGCCACCTTGAGCTTGGTGGCGGTCCGGGAACCCAGGTACGCGGCGCTGGTGTCCGCGCCGGTCACATGGTTTGCCAGCACCACCGCCTGCTCCCACAGCGGTGCCACCAGCCCGTACACCTCCCCGCGGTGCTGGACGCACTCCCCCACGGCGTAGATGTCGTCCTCGTCCTGCACGCGCAGCCGGTCATCCACCACGATGGCCCGCTCCACCGGGAGTCCGCTGAGGACGGCCAGGTCCACGTTGGGACGGATCCCGGCCGCCACCACCACCATGTCGCAGTCAATGTCCGGCCGGTCCCGGAGGCTGACGCCGGTCACCCTGTCCCTGCCGAGCACGGCGGTGGTCCGGGTGCCCGTCAGTACCCCGATGCCCAGGGCCTCAACGCTCCGGCGGAGCACCGCGCCGCCGTCGGGCCCCATCTGCGCGCTCATGAGGTGGCCGCCCGAATGGACCACGTCCACCCCCAGCCCGAAGCTGCGCAGCCCGGCGGCGGCCTCCAGCCCCAGGAGGCCCCCGCCGATCACCACGGCATGCCGGTGATGGTCATGCCGGGCGTGCTCGGCCATCTTGCGGGTGTCGTCGATGGTGCGGAAGCCGAAGACGCCCGGTTTGACCGAGCCGCCGGGCGTGTAAAGGCCGTCCATCGGGGGCAGGTGCGGGCGGCTGCCCGTGGCGATGATCAGGGTGTCGTAGGGAGTCACCCGGCCGTCGCTGGAAAACACGTGCTTGGCGAACCGGTCGATCCTGTCCGCCCGGACCCCCGCGTGGAGCGTGATGCCGTTGTCCTCATACCAGGACAGCGGGTTGAGGAAGATGTCCGCATCGCTTTCCTCCCCGGAGAGGACGTGGCTGAGCATGATCCGGTTGTAGTTGCCGTAGGGTTCGTCTCCGAACATGGTGATGCTGAACTGCTCCGCACCGCCCCTGGCCAGGATCTCCTCCACCGCGCGGGCTCCGGCCATCCCGTTCCCGATGACCACCAGGCGGCGGCGGCTGTCCCGGCTGCGTGCCCGGCCGCCTGGCCGGGGTTGGGCCCGTTCGGCCACGCTGGTCATCAGTGCTCCACCATGCCCAGGTCGATCACCACGGTGCCGTTGACGCCCTCCGGCGCGGCCAGGTACAGCTCGATGGCCGAACCGCCCTCGATGTCCTCCACCACGCGCAGCGGGACGTGGACGTCGCCCTTGGCTCCAATGGGGAAATACCGCATGGGCACGCCATTGCGCATCAGGACCACGGCGATCAGTTCGGCGCTGCAGTTGCCGCCGCGGAAGTACAGCGCCTGGTTGACGACGCCGTCCGGGACATAGTGCGAGAGCTCGCTGTGCAGGGGCACGGGTTTCTCCATCCCCACGCCTTGGAAGTGGTAGATGCCCTGCATGAAAAGGTTCCTGGTGATCACGGGCAGATCCTTTCGGCCGGCGGAATGACGGGCATGGCCCTATCTTCCGCCGCCGATGTTTCCGCCTGCCGGTCCCCCGGTAAAGACTGCTTAACGCAAATCTCACCGGTCCACAGGCTGGCTGCCGCCCCACATGCGTCGCTTTTGTCCTGCGAGGCGGGAGGAAACCCCGCCAATCCGGGCCGGCTGCGCCGCTGCACGGCCAAAAGTGACGCACATCCGGTCGGGATTACCCTCGGCCTGCCCCTAAACCGGCGCCAGCACGCCCTTGTCCATGGAATACCTGGTCCAGCGTCCGGCGGTGTTCCCGGCCCGGGTGCCTTCCGGGCCGGCGGCCCCACCACGGCTCCGCCGTGCGCACGCGGCGAACCATTCCCGCAGGGCACGGTCGTGGCTGACCATCACCAGGGTCCCGGCGAATCCGGCGAGCGCCGCCTCCAGCTGTTCCACCAGCACGGGCGCAAGGTGGTTGGTGGGCTCGTCCACGACCAGGGTGCCGTAGCCGCCCAGCAGCAGCCGTGCCAGGGCCAGCCTTCGCTGCTGGCCGGCGGACAGGCTGCCCACGGGCACGTGGAACTCGCTGGTGCGGAAGAGGCCCAGGCGGAGGAGGGCCTCGGCGTGCTCGTCGATGTTGCCGCCGAGGCCCGCGGCGAAGGCCGGCAGCAGGCGCAGGGAGGGCCGTTGCGGCAGCTCCAGTTCCTGCTGCAGGTAGCCGACGCGTCCGGGCCGCGTGACGGAACCGGCAGCCGGCTCCAGGGTTCCGGCAAGGATGGAGAGCAGCGTGGATTTGCCCGCGCCGTTGGGTCCGGTGATCAGGATCTTCTCGCCGGCACCCGCCTGGAAGTCGGTGGTTCCCAGACGGCCGGGCACGCTCACCCCGTGCACGGCCAGCACCGGCGCACCATCCTGCGCTGCCCCGGAAAGACCAGCACCGGACTCCTCAGCCCCGGACGCCGCAGCATCCGGGTCCGTGGCCAGATCGACGTTCAGCCGCAGGGGTACCGGCGGACGGTCCACGGGGCTGGCTTCGAGCCGGCGCAGGCGTTCCTGGGCGTTCCGGACCTGGCTGCTGGCGGCCTTCTGCCAGGTGCCTGCCTTGAAGTCGAAGCCCATCTTGTCGCCGTCGCGCTTGCGCCCGTACCCCATGGTGCCGGCAACAGTCTCTGCCTGCCGTTTTTCGGACTCCATCGCATCAATCCAGGTGTGGTACTGCTGGACCCAGCGCGCGCGTTCGGCCGCCTTCTCCCGGAGGTAGCCGTCGTAGCCGTTGCCGTAGCGGGTCACGGCGCGGCGCTCGGCATCCACTTCGATGATGGTGCTGGCCACCTTGCGGAGGAGCACCCTGTCATGGGACACCACCACCACGGTGCCGCGGTGGGCCGCCAGCCGGTCCTCCAGCCAGGCCGTTCCGCGGGCGTCAAGGTGGTTGGTGGGTTCGTCCAGGAGCAGGATGTCCGCGGGATCGGCCAGGACACACGCCAAGGCCACCCGCTCCTGCTCCCCGCCGGACAGCGATCCCAGCACCCGGCTCCGGTCAAGGCCGCCCAGGCCAAGCCGGTCCAGCGCAGCTTCCACCCGGGACTCCGCTGCGTAGCCTTCCCGCAGCTGGTATTCCGTCTGGAGCCTGCCGTAGGTTTCCAGCTCGTCGTCACCGGCGTCGGCCAGCCCCGCCTCCAGCCGGTCAAGCTCCGCTTCGATGGCACGCAGGGCGGCCAGGGAAGCGTCGACGGCGGCACCCACGGTGAAGGTTTCCGGCAGGCCATGGGTCTGGGCGAGGTAGCCCACCCGGCCCTGGATTGCCGCCGCGCCTTCGTCCGGGGTTTCGAGGCCGGCGAGGAGTCGCAGCAGGGTGGATTTGCCGGCGCCGTTTTCGCCGACGACGGCAACATGTTCGCCGGGGGTGATGGCCAGGGTGATGCCGTCCAGCAACAGGCGGTCGCCATAGCCGTGGGAGACGCCGGAGAGGGTCAGGTGTTCAGTCAAGGGAAGTCCTCGCAAAGTTCCGCAGTGTGGCCGCGGGGTGGACCGGATTTTCCGGTCCCCGACGGCGGCCCTGGATTCGGGAAGGCAGCCCGGCAGGGCCGGCTGCTGGCTAGGACTTCATCGCTCCAGCCTGCCCGCCGCGGGTGGCCGAGTCAAGCGGAAGCCGGGTCACGCGCTGACCGGTTCAGGCAGCGGCGAGCACAGCGGCCTTCCTGCGCCGCGCCTTCGCCAGCCGGGTTCCGATCAGCCCCTGGCGCGGGCTGAAGAGGTAGACGACGGCGAAGACCACACCCTGCGTAAGCACCACCATGGCGCCGGAGGCTGTGTCCAGGTAATAGCTGAGGTAGATGCCGGTTATGGAGCAGGCTGCCGAGACCACCGGCGCGATGACCAGCATCCGCGAGAAACGGTCCGTCAGCAGGTAGGCCGTGGCACCGGGGATGATCAGCATGGCCACCACCAGCACCACGCCCACGGTCTGCAGCGCCACCACGGAGGTCAGGGCAAGCAGGCCCAGCAGCAGCGCCCCCAGCCTTTGGGGCGACAGCCCGATGGCGTGCGCGTGGGTGGGGTCGAACGCGTAGAGGGTGAGGTCCCGCCGCTTGAGGATCAGGATGGCGAAAGCCACCACGCCCAGCACCAGGACCTGGATGAGGTCCGGAATGCTCACGCCCAGCAGGTTGCCGAAGATGATGTGGTTCAGGTCCGTCTGGCTGGGCGTGACGGAAATCAGCACCAGGCCGAGGGCAAAGAGCGAGGAGAACACAATGCCGATCGCGGCGTCCTCCTTCACCCGGCTGGTATTGCGGACCACTCCGATCAGGGTCACGGCAATCAGGGCGAACACCAGCGCCCCCAGCGCGAAGGGGGCACCCACGATGTACGCCAGCACGACGCCGGGGAGGACGGCGTGCGAGACGGCGTCACCCATCAGGGACCAGCCGATCAGGACCAGCCAGCAGCTGAGCACTGCGCAGACGACGGCGGCGAGCGCGGTGGTGACGATGGCCCGCACCATGAAGTCATAGCTGAGGGGTTCGAGGAGGAGTTCCATCGTCAGCCCGCTTCCTTCCGGTTGAGCACGTCCAGGCCGAAGGCCATGGCGAGGTTTTCCGGCTGCAGCACCCGCTCCGGCGGGCCGTGCATGAGGACTTTGTGCATCAGCAGCACGGCTTCGTCGCACAGCTGCGGGAGGGCATGGAGATCGTGGGTGGACACCAGGATGGTGCAGCCGTCCGCGGCGAGCTCGCGCAGCAGGCGGGTGATGGTGGCCTCGGACCGCTTGTCCACGCCGGCGAAGGGCTCGTCCAGCAGCATGATGGTGGCACCCTGAGCGATGCCGCGGGCCACGAACGCACGCTTCTTCTGGCCGCCGGACAGCTGGCCGATCTGCCGGCCGGCGTACTCCCCGAGCTCCACCCGGTCCAGCGCCTCGTCCACGGCGGCCTTGTCGGCCTTGGACGCCCGGCGGGTGAATCCCTGGTGGCCGTACCGGCCCATCATCACCACGTCGCGCACGGACAGCGGGAACTGCCAGTCCACTTCCTCGCTTTGCGGAACGTAGCCGATCCCTCCTTCCCGGCGTGCCTTGGAAGGTGACTGGCCGCCAATCCGCACCGTGCCGGCGTCGGGCTTGATCATTCCCATGATTACCTTGAACAGTGTGGATTTCCCGGAGCCGTTCATGCCCACCAGGCCGCAGATCCGTGCCGGGTCCACCGTCAGCGAGGCGGCATCAAGGGCCAGGACCTCGCCGTAGTGCACCGTGACGTTGTCGACGGCGATGGCCGGGGCGCTCATGATCCCGCTCCGGCGGTGAGGGCCTTGGTAATGACCTCGGCGTCGTGCCGGATCAGGTCCAGGTAGGTGGGGACCGGCCCGTCGGCCTCCGAGAGGGAGTCCACGTAGAGGGTGCCGCCAAAGCGGGCGCCCGTGGCCTCCACCACCTGCTGCATGGGGGCATCGGACACCGTGGATTCGCAGAACACCGCGGGGACCTGGTTTGCCTTGACGTATTCGATGGCCCGGGTGATCTGCTGCGGGGTGGCCTGCTGTTCGGCGTTGACCGCCCAGATGTAGACCTCCTTCAGCCCGGCGTCGCGGGCCAGGTAGGAGAATGCGCCTTCGCACGTGACCAGGGCGCGCTGGTTTTCCGGGACGCCGGCCAGGCTTGCGGCCATCTGGTCCTGCACAGCCTGGAGCTCGGCCTTGTAGGCCTCACCGTTCGCCGCGAAGGCAGCCGCGTTGTCCGGGTCCAGGTCGCTGAAGGCCCGGACCATATTGTCCACGTAGGTCTGCACATTGACCGGCGACATCCAGGCGTGCGGGTTGGGTTTGCCCTGGTACGAGTCCTCGCTGATGGACATCACTTCAACGCCCTCGCTCACCACAGCGTGCGGCACGTCCAGCCCCTCGACGAACTGCCCGAACCAGGCCTCCAGGTTGAGTCCGTTGTCCAGGATGAGGTCAGCCTTGGAGGCCTTCCTGATGTCCCCCGGGGTGGGTTCGTAGCCGTGGATCTCTGCGCCGGCCTTGGTGATGGACTCAACCGTCAGCTTGTCGCCCGCAACATTCCGGGCGATGTCCGCCAGCACGGTGAAGGTGGTCAGGACCACGGGCTTGCCGTCCCCGTTACCGGAAGCTCCCCCGCCGCAGGCGGTCAGCAGGAGGGAAAGCACGACGGCGGCCACGGCTGCGGCGCGGAAACGCACCGTCCGCCCGGGGCGGGTCCGGGCGGCTACTTTGGCGCACCGAAACATAAATTTAGGCATACCGAAGATTCTACGGGAAGCACGTTTCGGCCAGCAACGCACCCCGGCCCATCCAGGTAGCAGCAGATGTCCGTTTGACCCCTGAAACCGACATCTGCTGCTACCTGGTTGGGAGGTTAGGCTGAAGCCATGGCTACCGCCCACCGAATACCACCCGCACCGCAGCCGGAGCTGTACCGCTTCAAGCCGCTGGATTTCGCCACCCTCATCACCTACGTGGCCATCGCCGGCTTCTTTGCCGTGGCCGGTGACCTGCTGGCTCCCTTTCTCCGCCAGATAGCCCCCAGCCCGGCGGCAGCTTCCTACGCTGTCAACCTGCTCTTTTATTCCTCAGTGGGCATACTTGCCGTGCTGGCAGCCCGGAAGGTGGTGGGCCGTGACCTCAGGGTGCTGGCCACCCGGCCCTGGTTCACGCTGCTGATGGTCCCGGCAGCGGTGATTGCCATGATGATCCTGACCGCCGTGGCGGTGGCCCTCAGCGGCGAGGCCCAGACATCCCAGAACCAGGCGGGACTGCAGGAACTGGCCCAGCAGATCCCGGCCTGGCTGATGGTCCCGCTGCTGGTGGTGGTGGGACCGTTCGTGGAGGAATACATCTTCCGCCACCTGCTGATCGGCAAGCTGAGCCGGCGGGTGAACATCTGGATCTGCTGCGCCCTCTCCGTGGTGCTGTTCGCGGCCCTTCACATCGTGGGCCAGGAGGCGGTCACCTTCACTGCGTTGCTTCCCTACCTGGCCATGGGCGCCACGCTGGTGTTCGTCTACGTGTGGACCGGGAAGAACCTGATGTTCGCGTACTTTGTGCACGCGGCAAAGAACCTGCTGGCCGTGGTGTTCATCTACGCCATCCCACCGGAGGTTTTCGAACAGCTCCAGCAGGTCCAGCCCTAGGCGAGAAGCACGTGCCACCGTACCTTGGTGGGATGGGCCTGAACATCCAGATCGTCATTGACTGCACCCGTCCGCACGAGCTGGCCGACTGGTGGGCTGAAACCTTGGGGTGGTCCGTGGAGCCCCAGGACGCCGCTTTCATCCGCTCCATGATCGAGCAGGGCTTTGCCACGGAGGACCAGACCATGACCCACCGGGGAAACCTCGTGTGGCGCGAGGGCTGCGCGATCCGCCCGACGGAGGAACTGGAGGCCAAGGCCCCGGAACGGCGCCTCCTCTTCCAGACGGCGCCCGAGGCCAAAACGGTGAAAAACCGCGTGCACTGGGACATCAACCTGGCCGGCAGGGACAAGGACGAGGTCCGCCGGGAGCTAGAGGCGCGCGGTGCCACATTCCTGTGGACGGCCAGCCAGGGACCGCACTCCTGGCACACCATGGCGGACCCCGAGGGCAACGAGTTCTGCATCAGCTGAGGCCGATTACTAGACTTGGATGGTGAGCAAACAGATTCCCGCCTCGGTGTCCGACGTCTTCGACCCCTCCCGCTGGCGCACCGTGGCCGGCTTCGAGGACTTCCAGGACATGACCTACCACCGGCAGGTGGAGCGGGATTCCGACGGCGGCTGGGTGCGTGACCTGCCGACGGTCCGGATCGCGTTCAACCGGCCCGAGGTGCGCAACGCCTTCCGGCCGGGCACCGTGGACGAGCTGTACCGGGCCATGGACCACGCCCGGATGTCCCCGGACGTCGCCACCGTCCTGCTTACCGGCAACGGTCCCTCCCCCAAGGACGGCGGGCACTCGTTTTGTTCCGGCGGGGACCAGCGGATCCGGGGCCGTGACGGCTACCGGTATGTAATACAAGAAACAGACGGCGAGACGCAGGAAACCATCGACCCCGCCCGCGCCGGCAGGCTGCACATCCTGGAGGTCCAGCGGCTCATGCGGACCATGCCCAAGGTGGTCATCGCCGTCGTCAACGGCTGGGCGGCCGGCGGCGGGCACTCCCTGCACGTGGTGGCGGACCTCACCATCGCCTCCCGCCAGCACGGCAAGTTCAAGCAGACGGACGCCACGGTGGGCAGTTTCGACGCCGGGTACGGTTCGGCCCTGCTGGCCCGCCAGATCGGGCAGAAGGCAGCCCGCGAGATCTTCTTCCTCGCCCGCGAATATTCCGCTGAGGACATGGTTCGGATGGGTGCCGTCAACGAGGCCGTGGACCACGAACGGCTCGAGGAGGTTGCCCTGGAATACGCCGCGGACATCGCGCGCCAGTCGCCGCAGGCCATCCGGATGCTGAAGTTCGCCTTCAACCTTGCCGACGACGGCCTGGCCGGGCAGCAGGTGTTCGCCGGGGAGGCCACGCGACTGGCGTACATGACGGATGAGGCGGTGGAGGGCAAGGAAGCCTTCCTGCAAAAACGCGACCCTGACTGGTCCACCTTCCCGCACTACTTCTAGGCAGGAGCGGAACATGAATACTCCAGCGAAAGCCGCCGGCCCCATCAACATCGAGCCGGCCCTGACGGCCCTGGCGGCCGCCCTCCATGGCGAGGGACCCGCCGTCGAACTCTCCATCGGCGGGGACGGCGCCCTGGTGGTGGGACACCTGGAGACCCCGGGCTGCGATGACGCGGTGGCCGTGGTCCGCACATCCGGCTCCACCGGCGCGCCCAAGGCCACCGTGCTGACCGTCGAGTCCCTCGCGGCGTCCTCGATGGCTACGGCCCTGGCGCTCAAGGGCGAGGGCCAGTGGCTCCTGGCGCTGCCCGTGCAGTACGTTGCGGGCATCCAGGTCCTGGTGCGCTCCCTGTTCGCGGGCACCCGCCCTTGGGTCATGGACATGTCCCAGGGCTTTACGCCCGAGGCCTTCACCGCAGCGGCCCAGGAGCTGACGGACAAAATCCGGTTCACCTCGCTGGTCCCCACCCAGCTGCAGCGGCTCCTCGACGAACCGTCGCCTGAGACCCTGGCCGCGCTCCGCCGCTTCAACGCCGTCCTGCTGGGCGGCGCCCCCGCCCCGGCTTCCCTGCTGGCGGCCGCCCGCGAGGCCGGAGTGCGGGTGATCACCACGTACGGTTCCGCCGAATCCTGCGGCGGGTGCGTCTACGACGGTTTCCCGCTGGAGGGCGTCTCGGTCCGGGTCGAGGAGGACGGCCGCATCCTGCTGGGCGGGGACACCATCGCCGCGGGCTACCTCGAGTCGCCGGAAAGCACGGACACGTTTTTCGAGGAGGACGGCGTGCGCTGGTACCGCACCAGCGACCTCGGCAGCATTGACGACGACGGCCGGCTGACCGTGCTGGGCAGGGCCGACGACGTGATCATCACCGGCGGCGTAAAGGTGTCCGCCGCGCACGTGCAGGAAGAGCTGGAGAAGTCCGACGGCGTCGCGGCGGCTTTCGTGGCAGGGGTTCCTTCCGCCGAGTGGGGCCAGGCCGTGGCGGCCTACATTGTGCTGGCGGACCCTGCTCCGGACGCGGCCCCGGGCGCGGAAGCCGGGGACACCGCCGTCGTCCTGGAACAGCACTGGCACCGGACGCTGGGCGTCCTCGCGCCCAAAACCGTCCTGGCGGCCTCCGGGCTGCTGATGCTTCCCAACGGCAAACCGGACCGCCTGGCCATGACCGCCGAGCTCAAAGCCCGGCACCAGGGAAAGTAAAGTAGACCTGCACCACCCGGCAGGACCCCCTCCCGCCGCCCCCAACACACGCGAGGTACTTAACGTGGCTACAGCCGCACAATGGATCCAAGGCGCCCGGCTCCGGACGCTGCCCGCAGCGATTGCGCCGGTGCTGATCGGCTCCGCCGCAGCCTACGAGATGGGTTCGTTCCTGCTGTTCAACGCCATCCTCGCGGCGCTGGTGGCCCTCCTGCTCCAGGTGGGGGTGAACTATGCCAACGACTACTCGGACGGCATCCGGGGGACCGACGATGACCGTGTGGGCCCGCTGCGCCTGGTGGGATCCGGGGCGGCAAGCCCCGAACACGTGAAACGGGCGGCGTTCGCGGCGTTTGCGGCCGCCATGGTGTTTGGCCTGGTCCTGGTGGTGATCACCCAGAGCTGGTGGCTGATCCTCGTGGGGCTCGGCTGCGTTATGGCCGCCTGGGGCTATACAGGGGGGAAGAACCCGTACGGCTACATGGGCCTGGGCGACGTGTTCGTCTTTGTGTTCTTCGGGCTGGTGGCAACCCTGGGCACCACGTACACCCAGGCCGGGCAGATCAACCTGCCCGCCATCATCGGCGCGATCGGCACCGGGCTGATCGCCACCGCCCTGCTCATGGCCAACAACGTCCGGGACATCCCCACGGACATGCAGGCCGGCAAGAAGACCCTGGCGGTCCGGCTGGGCGACAAGCATGCGCGCGAAAGCTACGTCCTGATGCTGGCAGTGGCCATCCTGCTGGTGGTGATCCTGGCTCCCGGCCGGCCGTGGATGCTGATAGTGCTGCTGCTGATTCCTGCCTGCCTCATGCCCGCGTGGCTGATGATCAACGGACGCAAGCGCAAGAGCCTCATCCCGGTCCTCAAGCAGACCGGACTGATCAACCTCGGCTACAGCCTGCTGTTCTCCCTGGGACTGGTGCTCAGCCGCGGCTTCTAGCGGATTCTAGCGGAGCACCGCCTGCGGGGCGCGGCGGGCCTACGGGCGCTTGCGGCCCTTTGCGTCGTTGTTGATGGTCACGTCAGGGTTGGCGTCCAGGAGGGCGTCCTCGGCGTGCGCGTCCTGGACTTCACCGGCGGAGCGCAGCGGCTTGGCCTTGCCGGAGAAACGGTGCTGGAGGGCCGCTGCGGCTTCGTCCCGCTGCTTCTGGAAAAACAAGTAGCTCACCGCAAAGGCGATCAGGGCCGCGCAGATGACGGACATGAGGGCGCCCAGCTCCAAGAAGGTGAAGAGCACGAACAGGGGCGCGAAGAGAGCCAGGCGGATCAGGGAATATTTCAAAAAGGCCACTATTCAAGTTTAGCCGCCTCCCGCCCGCGGCCCCTGCCCGTCCTGACGATAGACTTAATGCATGCTCCTCCGTGTGGCTTTGGCCGTCGCAATCCTCGCCATCTTCGTGTATGGCCTCGTCGACGTGATCCGGACCGACGGGCGCCTCACCCGCGGAATTTCCAAACCCGCCTGGATCGTGGTCATGATCGTCCTGCCGGTACTGGGCGCGATCCTCTGGCTCCTGATCGGCCGGCCGCGCGGCACTCCCCCGCAGCGGCAGGACTACCGCCATCCCACCGCCCCGGACGATGACCCGGACTTCCTCCGCAACCTGGAGGTCCGCCGCCGGCAGGAGGCGGAAGCCGCCCGCCTCAAGAAGCTCAAGGATGAGCTGGATGCCAAGGCAAAGGACGTCGACGGCGGGAAAGACAAGCACGAGACCGACGAGCACGACAACGACGGATTGAAATAGGCCTCCGCCGGGAGGGCACTCCCGGCTGCCGTCCTTCAGGCCGGTTGGCGCTGGCGCTGGCGGGCGGACGACTCTGCCAGCACACCCTCGCAGCTGCGGACCACAACCCGGCAGGCCTCAAGGGCCAGCCCGTCCGTCAGCGGACTCTCCGCCACCGCGCGCCAGCGCAGCAGGTAACGGCGGGCTTCGTCAGCCATGTCGCTGGGCGCCGCATCCGCGTCCAGCCCCAGCCTCACATGCGCCGCAGCGCCCCGGCCGCCGATCAGGCCCTCCGCCTCCGCGGCCAGTTCGGGGCTGAGCGGCACGCCCGTGGTCCGCAGGACGGCCAGCAACCGCAGTTCGCGGAACTCATGCGCGTTGGCCTGCAGCCGCTCCAGGGCCGCAGCCAGGGGCCCGGTTCCCGGGCGGGGCGAGGTGCGCAGCAGGGACTCCACCGCCACCAAAGCCGTACGCGCCTTCAGGGCCTCAGCCCGTGCCTGGAACTGGCGGCCCAGCAGGTCCAG
This sequence comes from Pseudarthrobacter sp. NCCP-2145, assembly GCF_023708005.1. NCBI lineage: Bacteria > Bacillati > Actinomycetota > Actinomycetes > Micrococcales > Micrococcaceae > Pseudarthrobacter > Pseudarthrobacter sp. NCCP-2145. Next base: position 33,159 of record NZ_BRCG01000027.1, read on the forward strand.
CAGCGGATCCAGTCCGCTGCGCCGGGCCAGCTCGTGGGCCAGCGGGGTGGGTTCATTGAAGCCGTTGGAAATGAGGACCACGGCGAGCCGGATCCCGAACAGGCCAAACCTTGCCAGCAGCGACGCCCTGGCCTCCGCCGCCAGCCCCTCCGGGATGGTGGACCGGAGGAACCGGTCCGCTGAGAGCAGTGCCTTTTCGCGGTCACCGCGGTCCAGTCCGGCCAGCAGCTGAAGGGCACTGAATTCCTGCTGGCGCATGGTCCGGGCGCTCTGGGCAAGGAGCCCAGCCACGGGCACCACGCCCAAGGCGAGTTTCCGCAGGTTGTGGTCACGGCGGTACCTGTCCGCGATCTCTCCCGCGGAGAGCAGCGAATCGATGCGGCCGCCACCAACCTCATCCGCCCTGGAGAGTACCGCGATTGCGTTGACTGTTCCCGAGCGGCCCGCTTCCGTGTCCCGGAAGGATTCGAGGAACCTTACGTCCGCGGCGTGCATGTGGCGCATCAGGTAGATGATGGCGTCCGCCTCCGACTCCGTATCCGCCGGGGCCAGGAAGGCGGTGGAGCGGGCAGACACCTCGCGGGACAGCGAAGCGATGCCGGGGGTATCGATCAGGGTCATGTTCAGCAGCGCCGGCGACGGCCATTCCACCTCCAGCCGGTCCACGTCCGCCGCGTCCACATCCCCCAGCACGAAGACGAGGCGGCCGTCCGCGCGTTTGAGCGGCAGCGTCCTGGGCTCGCCGGAGGTGGGGTGGAGGGTGATGCGGGGAGTGTGCCCGTGCCGGTACCAGGTGATGATGCGGGTGCACTCCCCCGTGTCCGTGGGCGCTATCTCCTCGCCGAGAATCGCGTTCAGCAGGGTGGACTTGCCGGCCTTGACCATGCCCGCAATGGCCACGCGCAACGGCTCCGCGAGCCTCCGGGCAATACCCTCGAGGGCGGCCACGGAAGCCGGGTCATCCGTGTAGGTTTCCAGCGCCTCCTGGACCAGGCCAGCGGCGCCGGCAATTGTTGGGGCAGTCATCGTGGACCGCCCGCGGGCATCATGGTTCCGGATACCTCGGCGGCAACGGCCTGCGCGGCCCGGTGGAGTGCATCCACCTTCTTGAGCTCGGCCTTGATCTCCCTGATGCGGGCGTCCCTTTCCAGGGCGTAGGTATTGGCAGCTTTCTGGGCAGCGGACACCGAGTCCGCCAGGGAACGGTGGTGCTCATCCGCTATCTCGTTGAAGTGGTCGCGGATGGCGCGCTGCACCAGCCGCAGGCGGTCCTTCAGTTGCTTGCCCACCTGGAAGGTCACGTCATCGAGCTGCCGCCTGACGAGGGCCTTGGCCTCCCCCTGCCGGCGCTTGAGCCGCGCCTCCTTGTCCTCCCGGTAGGCCTTGCGTCCCAGCAGGAGACCGGCGCCCAGGGAGAGCGGGTTGATCAGCGCCATCCCGAAAATGCCGGTCAGGAGCCCGAACATGAGCACCCCTCCGTAGGAGCCCCGCATGCCGATCAGCACTTTCTGCACGGGGTTGACGTGCCCGGCGTCCATGCCCGGCATCGCGTCCACGGGATCCAGCACGTCGGCGGAATGGGACACCTGCATCACCGGCAAGGGGACTACGTCCGCGGCGAAATGGTCAGCCACCTGCCCGGCCAGCCACTGCGCCCGCTCACTGGTGAGGACGAAGGTCTCAGAGATGGCAGCCGCGGTGGACACTTCCAGCCACTTGGAAAAATCGGCCCAGGCCGGTCCCGGGTCCTCCTGGTCGATGGCGGCTTCAGCCTCCCGCTGGATGTGGCGGAGCCGGTTGCGGAGGTCGTACTCCATATCGGCGATGAGGTCGCTGATGCCATCGCTCAGGGTGACCTGCCAGCGCGCAGACCGTTTCCGAAGGTCGTCAGCCTCAGCCCGGGCCGCCTCCAGCTCCAAAATCATCCGGGGTGTGCCGCCGGGGTTTTCGAGGGCTTCAAGCTCCGATTGCAGCGAGAGGCGCAGGTTCTCGGTAACGGCGAGCAGGTCCTGGCTCACGGAGCGGCCCTGGAGGCGCTGTGCCCCTTCCACGATTCCGCTGCGGAGGTGGGCAACCAGTGCGGGGAAGCCGGATTCCTCATTCAGCTCACTGTCCTGCAGGCGTGCTGCCTCCAGGCGGAGGTCGGAGGAAACGGGAAACAGCGGAATCCCGGGCGCTACGTTTCCGAGGTGGGAGCGGTCCATCTCTTCCACCCGCCGCCAGTCCGGGTAGAGGTCGGTCTTGGTCAGCACGCCCACAACGTTCGGGGTAATCCGCATCGCCTGCCGCAGGAAGCGCAGCTCCGGTTCGGTGTATTCCTGGGAGGCGTCCGAGACCAGGAGCATCGCATCGGCGGTGGGCAGGGCCGTGAGGGTGGCCAGGGTGTGCGCGGACCCGAGGCCCCCCACCCCGGGCGAATCGATGACGATGAGCCCGCCGGCCAGGATCCTGCGGGGCAGGCATACCTCGGCGGCCAGGAGCTTCTTGCTGTTGCCGGGATTACCCTGTTCGGAAACATAAGCCGGCAGGTCGGCGACGGGAATCGGCTGGCGGTCAACACCACCGTCGTCGCCGGCGTCCGCAGTAGAGGTGGGGACCAGGATCGTTGCCGAGGCAGGGTCCCCATAGCGGACAACCGTGGGAACGGACGTGGCAACGTCGTCGTCGACGGGGCAGGCCGGCGCACCCACCAGGGCGTTGATGAATTTGCTTTTGCCCTGTTTGAACTCCCCCACCACGATGACCCGGATGCTCGGATCCCTCAGCCGCCCCAATGCCAGGTCAAGGCGTTTCCGGAGGTCCTCCCGGTCGCCGGTGCCCACGAGCTGGAGTCCGTGTTCCACAAGCTGGATCAGCTGGCCGGCCGTCACCGGAGTTGCTGGGTGTGCCGGTCCTGCTTCTGCCACAGCCTGTCCTCTGTACTACGCCTCAAAGATCGTTCCGGGACCGGGGTCCGGCTGCTAGGCACCAAAGTCCATGGAGTCTGCCGCCTCCCCAGCGCCAGCGTCGTCGATGTCATTGTCGATGTCAATGGTTGCGGCGTCGTCCTCCGTGAACTCGAGCCCCGCACCGGCGGGATCCACATCCACCTCGACGAATGCCTGCTGCTCTTCGGTGAAGGATTCGTCGATCAAGGTGGCCGGGAGGACGGTTCCGTGTGCACCTGCCGTCGCGGTTTCGCTGTCCGCGTCAAGGTCGAAGAGGCCGTCGATCCGGATGTCAGCGAAACCCATCCCGGTTCCGGCGCCTATGGCGGGGTCGCCGAAGGCAGGCACGGAGTCGTTGTCGAACCATTGCTCCACGTCCCCGTCGGCCCAGATGTTGGGGGCCGGGGATTGGTCCGCCATGGCGGCGCCGCGGTCATCCGGCGTGGAAGGGAAGGAGTAGCTGGCCACGACATGGGTGAGCTGCTCCACTGCAAGTCCATGGTCGTCGTCGTGGCCTCCGCCGGAAGGAAACGGGCTCCAGCCACTCCCGGCGTGGCCAGTGCCGGCGCCGGCGCTTAGATGCCGGTCAACGGCGGGAGCCGTGACGCTCAGGGGCGCGTAGTCCAGGACAACCGGCATGGCGGCGTCAACATCTGCGGAGCTGACACCGGCCAGGCCGTGCTGCTCCAGGACGCCTTCGGGATCATCCAGGAAGTCCTGGGCCGCCTGGCGGTCTCCGAAGATGTCCATCAGGAACTGGACCACTTCCTTTGCGACTGTCATGTGCTGGTCCTCAGATCGTTTTCATTTCGGTGCGCCGGCCCTGATGCCTTGGATCAAACCTATTGTTCCTGCAGGGAACCGGCATCGGGCCGGTCCCCCTTACCGGCGGCGCCCCTGGTGGGGAACCGCGGACGTCCCCGTTAGGGGTGTTAGGGGGACGGGTCATGGGCCTGGCTGTCCGGGCCCAGCGCAAGGCGCAGCTTGGCCATCAGGTCCGAGCGGTTTTCCGCACCAAGCCTGCGCCGCATCCGGGCAATGTGGTGCTCGGCGGTGCGCGGCGAAATGTAGATGGCCTCGCCAATTTCCCGGTAGGTCTTGCCGTCGAGCACCAGCCGGGCCACTTCCTTTTCCCGCTCGCTCAGCCCTGCGCCGTCTGGTTGCATGCCATTACCTGCCTCGGTGGGGGGAGCATTGCGGGCCTCGGATGATGCCGGACCCCCCGGGCCCGCCGAACTGGCCTGTGGGTGGAGTTCCCGGGCGCAGGAGAGCAGGCGCACCATGTCCTTGCGCTCGTCCGCCCGGGCGGCGGCGTGGCCGGCAAGCCGTGCTCCCTCCCAGGGCATGCCCACCAGCCCCAGGCCCCGTGCCGCCGCCTCGACGTCATCAGGACGGAACCTCTCGGCCAAAACGGTTACCCAGGCTTTGCCGGCCGCCGCGAGGACGGCTGCCAAGTGGCTTTGCCCTGCGGCCCGGGCGAGCGCTGCTGCGTGCGGGGCCAGGTCAGCGGGGCTTTCGTTCAGCAGGGCAGCCTGGACTGCAGCCCAGTGCAGCGGCACAGCCCACAGCGGCGGATTGCCCAGGCGCTCCAGGAGGCCCCATGCGTCCGTGAGGTACGGGGCAACCCTGCGGCCTTCCCGAAGGCGGGCGGCTGCGATCATCAGCTCCCCCCAGGGCAGCAGGCTGTACAGGTCCACTGCAGTGTGGAGCGTCGCTTCGCGCGCCCGTTCCCAGGCCTTGATGAGCTCGGGGAAATCGCCGTTGCGCCGGGCAAGGGCCACTTCCAGGGCCGAACAGAGGAACTCGTCGCGCGGCACCAGCGGCCAGTGGTTCGCTTTGGATGCCTCATTGATGGCGAGCCGTGCGTCCTCAAGCCTGTCCTGCATCATCGCCGACCACGCCTGCAGCAGGAAGAGGCGCGGTTGGGCGGTATCGCCTCCCTGCCCGGCGGCGGCCGCGGACCGGCAGATTGTTTCCGCCAGGTTCGGTTCCCCGCTGTGCAGCGCCACCAGTGCCGCCAGTGCCGCCGGAGTCTCCGGCAGGGGAAGCGCGGCACCCGCCGCGTTCAGCATGTCCGAGGCGTGGATCAGGGTCTGGAGTCCCTGATGCGGGTCTCCCTCCAGTGACTGGAGGATGCCTTTTCCGAGGTGGGCGAGGGTGGCGGCAAGCAGCGTGGGGGACGAGGGGGGTGCATCGGCCCCGAACATGTTCTCCGCACCGGACAGGTCGCCGCAGCCGATCAGGGTGACGGCGGCAAGGGGCGCGGATTGGCCAATGCGGGAGGGGCCCAGCCAGCTGTAGACATCGGCTCCGCGGGCGATCATGCCCCGCTGGGCCCACACCGCGGCTGCCACGTCCGCGGCCCGGCGGACGTCCGGTGGACCGTCCTGCCCCAACAGGGTGTCCACAATGCGGGTGGCCGTGTCCAGGTCGCCGTTGGCCGCGGCGGCCTGGGCACGCCGGGCCGCTGTGGCTTTCTCGTCCGTGCCCGCCAGCAGGGCCTCATCGTAGAGCTGGTACGCCAGCCCGGGATCGCGCTCCAGCGCCTTGTCCGCCGCCTGCTCCAGCTCGGCTGCCACCCTTGGATCGGCGAGTCCGGCGCGTGCCAGTTCCCGGGCGAGTTCCCCCAGCGGCTGGCCGTTGGCCGCGTAGACGCCCACCAGCTCCCGCTGGAGCGCATGCACCTTGGTGGTGGGGGCGACGGCGAGCAGCGCGTGCCGGGCCGGGCCGACCACCGCGCCGTCCGGGGTCAGCAGGCCTGACGACTCTGCCCTGTGCACCAGGGCGTCCAGGCTCTCCACCCCGTTTCCGTCGATCTTGCGCTGCAGGTCTGACGGCAGGGGTCCCGGCAGGGCGAAACCTACGGACAACGCCAGCAGCAGCTCCCGGACTGCTGCGTTCTCACCCTTGAGCTGGCTTGCCATGAGTTCCGCGCTCTGCAGTGACGTCCCCCGGTGGTCCGGCTCGGGATGGCGGAATGCCGTCTTCTGCGTGTGCGGCTGGTAGCTGACCATGTCAGGCCGCCGGGATCGTCGTCGTGGCGGTGGCGGTGCCGGTGTCCGTGGAAGTGGCCGTCGCTGTGCCGGTGGAGCCGGAGCCCGTGGGTTCCTGTGCCAGGGGCGTAAACCCGCCCGTGCCTGTGGGTGACGCGGATACCTGGACCGTTGGTGAAGGCGAACCGACGGATGTGGGCGTAGCTTCCGTGTCCGTGGATGTGGGCTCCGCCGTGCTTGTGAAGCGGGTAGGCTCCGCCGTGCTGGTCCCTGGGCTCGCTGCCGTTGTGGAAGGGGCCGGCGTCCCGGACCCGCTGCCGGATGGCGTGGGCGAAGGGCTGGACGTGACCGGTTCCGGGGCTTCTGTCGTCGTTGGATCAACGGTGGGGGTCGCCCCGTCAGTGGTCGGCGTGGCTGTGCCAGTAGTCGCCGTATCCCCTGGCGCAGTGGTGCCGGTGGCCTCACCTGCCGTGACTGCGCTGGCGGAGGGCCCTTCGGAGGCGCCCTTCTCGATGGCCCGGATGGACGCTACCTGGCCGTTCGGCTTCCCGTCCGGCACGGGGCCAGGTGCCTGGGAGGCAGCGGCCCGCTCCATGCCGGAATCGATGCCCGCCACCGGGACCTGGATGTCTCCCGCGGCCCCTGCCGCTGGACCGGCACCATTGCCGCCCCCGGCGGCACCGGTGGCGGGCACGGCCCCGCGATCATTGGAGGCCCCGGCCGGCGGGACGAACACGGAGGTCAGGCTGTTGAATCCTGCCGGGCTCTGGGCGGCCGTGGCGGTGAGGACAGTGAACAGGACCGCGGTGGCCGCCACGGCAGTAAGCCGCACCCGGGGCTTCGGCGCATGCGCTCCGCCCTTGTCACCATTGCCCTGGCTGAGGGCTGCTGCCGCCAGGGATTGCGGGGCGGGCGTGGGGTTCCGGGACCAGCTGGCCAGCCGCAGCGGCGCTGCACCATCCGCGGCGGGGCTGGAAACAGCCTCACCGTGAGCTTCGGCCGGGCTCGATTCCGCTGCGGCGGCAGCAGCCAGAGCCGCCCGGCCCAGCACCGCGGATACGGCTGCGCCCATGCAGATGGAGGACTTGGGATCGGCGTCGACGGCGATGGGACGGTCAAGCTGCTCCGAGATCAGCTGTGCAACAAGGGGAATCCTTGAGGACCCGCCAATCAGCAGCACGGCGGAGAGGTCAGCCGGCTCCAGCCCCAGCTGGCCCAGCGATTGTTCGAGGGCATCCACGGTGTCCCGGACGGGGTCTTCGATCAGTGACTCGAATTCGGGGCGGACCAGGCGTATTTGCTGCTGGATGCCGGGCAGGAGCACGGAGATGTTGGCTTCGCTGTCGCTGGAGAGCGCTTCCTTGGCCTCCACGCACTCCCGCCGCAGCCGGGAAAGCGCGGCGAGCACCCCTGGGGCTGCCGGGTCCAGCCGGGCCAGCCCCCCGTCCGTATGTTCAGCCACAAAGCGGAAAAGGGCGGCATCGAAATCGGCGCCGCCCATGTGTTCAAAGCCTTCCGGTTTCCCGAGCAGTTCAAACCGGTTGCTGGCCTCTTTGCGGAGGACAGCGGTATCGAAGGTGCCGCCGCCGAGATCGTAGACGGCGATGATGCTGCCGTCCTCCACCCGCACCTGGGAAGCGTAATGGAGGGCCGCGGCTTCCGGTTCCGTCAGCAGTGTGACGTTGTGGAGCCCCTTGGCGGCGAGGGCGTCCTTGATGAGGGATGTGCGGTGGAAGCCCCAGGCAGCCGGGTACGTCAGGATGATTTCCGACGGCGGCGCCCCCTGGCGTTCTTCCGCGCGGTCTGCCACCCAGCGGGCCATGGTGGCGAACACGTCCTCGGCGGCCAGGGACAGCGTGCCCGCGGAGATCGGCACGGCGTCGCCAATGCGCCTCTTGAATTCCCGCACGACCCGCCCGGGCGAATCCAGGCCGCGGCGCTCCGCGGCTTCCCCCACCAGGACGGGCCCGTTGTCGGGGTAAAAAAGAACAGAGGGTACCGAGGTTCCACGGAGTCCCAGCGGCAGGCACTCGGGAGAGGAAGCTCCCTGGTCAAAACGGGCGATGGCAGCAGCTGTGAAGCTGGTTCCCACGTCAATGGCGAGAACATAGCTCATGGGTACCTCAGGAAAAACTGTTGTTCCGCCAGCAAACTTCATCACGGGCGCACGAAACCAACGTAGCATTACCGGCTGACCGGGAACAGCCCTGTTGCTACATCGATTTTAGAAGTCCCCGGGCACCTGGGAACCCCGCAGAAGTCCTGCTCAGAGGCCTGAGTACGAGTGGAGCCCGTTGAAGAACTGGTTCACGATGGTGAAGTTGAACACCACGCAGAGGTAGCCAACGATCGAGAGCCAGGCGGCACGGGTGCCGGTCCAGCCCCGGGTTGCCCGTGCGTGGAGGTATCCGGCGTAGACAACCCAGATCACGAAGGTCCACACTTCCTTGGTGTCCCAGCCCCAGAACCGACCCCAGGCCTTTTCAGCCCAGATGGCACCGAACATGAGGGTGAACGTCCAGCCGATGAAGGCGATGGCGTTGATCCGGTAGGACAGGTTTTCCAGGCTCAGCGCGGACGGCACCAGTCGCATGAAGCCCAGTTTGTCCGCCCCGCCGGCAGCCACCGTCTTCTGGCGGTGGGACTGGACCAGCTGCAGCGCGGACATCGCGAAGGTCAGGGTGAAGAGGGCTGAGGACAGCACGGCGATGGACACGTGGATGATCAGCCAGTAGCTCTGGAGGGCGGGAACCAGGTGCCCGACAGGGGTCCAGTAGGCCACGGAGGCGGCCACCAGCATGATGATGGCCAGGCCCACCACGAAGGTTCCCAGGAAGCGGAGGTCGCGGCGGACCAGCACCAGCAGGAACACCGCCACCGCCACGAAGGCGCCGGTGGTGAGGAATTCGTACATGTTGCCCCACGGCACGCGGCCGGCACCCAGCGCACGGGTCACCACACCGGCGGCATGGATCAGGACGCCGAGGACGGTCAGGGCAACTGCCACCCGGGCCGGTGCGCGGCGTTCCGCGGCGTAGCGCATGTCGGCGTCGGCGGTGATGACTCCCCCGGCCCCCGGGCCCGCTGCTTTGGTGGTGGACGACGTCGGCCGCTCGGCTCTGCCGGCCGGCCCGCCCAGGCGCGCCCCGGCGGAATCGGAGCGGGAGGCTTCGGCGGATGCAGCGTGGTCGCCCACCCCGGCTGCCACCGGAACCCTGGCGGAGTCCTGGGCACTGCCGGGCTGCGAGGCCTGAGCAGCCTTGAGGTCGATGGCTCGCAGCGCCTTGCTGCTCTTGGCCAGGTCCCAGGCGAAAGCGATGAAGGCTACGGTGTACGTGCCGGCCGCCAGCAGCATAAAGAGCTCGCTGTACTGGCCCATGGTTTCGTTGATTCCGTACGGCATTACTGGTCCTTTTCGGGCCCGGTGGGGCCGGCTGGGGTGGTGGCGGGGCCTGTGGTTGCGGCAGCTCCGGTGCTATTGTCCCCCGGGCTGCCGGGAGTTTCCTGTGAGGTCCGCGGCGGGCCCTGGTCCGGATCCAGCTGCCACTCTTCGGTCAGCAGCTTGCGGAGGGCTTCCGCTTCGCCGGCAAGCCGGTGGTCCTCGCCGCGGGCCAGGAGCCCGTACTCAACCATGGTGCGGCCGTCCCCGTGGGTGCCCGTACGGACCCACACGCGGCGGCGGTTGACGTAGAGCGACAGGATCAGGCCGGCCACGGCCAGCAGCGCGAAGATCAGGGCGTAGAGCTGTCCGGGGTTGTGGTGGATGTCCACGCCGATGTACCGCTTGACGCCGTCGAAGCTGATGGTGCCTTTGCCGTCGGGGAGGGTGTAGCTGGTCCCCGGCGAGAGGGTGATGCCGCCGGCGTCCAGATTGCGGGCGTTCAGCGGGGTCAGGTCCTTGACGTCCAGTTCAAAGACGTTCTGCGGCGCTCCGTCATCCAGGCCAAGGTCGCCATAGTAGGAGTTGAGCGTGAGCTGCGGGTTGAAGAGCTCCGGGTCACCGCTGAAGGAAACCCCCTCATCGGTGACGAAGGCGGTGGGCAGGAAGAAGCCGGCGAATCCCAGCTGGTCCGGCGCGGCGTCGGGGACCTTGATCACCACGGAGGAGTAGTAGTTGTCCCCCTGGAGCTTGGCCACCACGGGGCCCTGCATGGCCACGTTGCCGGCGCCGTCCCGGATGGTCACCACGGGGGCGTAGCCGTTGCCGGTGAGGTAGATGCTGGTGCCGCCCAGGGTGACGGGATCGTTGACCTTCAGGGTTTCCTGCCGAGCGGGCGCGTCCGGGTTTTCCTTGGTGGTCACTGCGGCCGAGAAATCGATGGGCTGGCCGAACTTGCCCTCCGACTCGCGGTCAAACGTGATGTCGAACTTGTCCAGCTGGATGGAATAGGGCTGCAGCTGGCTGGACTGGAAGTTGGTGCCGGGCGTGAACTGGTCGTAGCCCACCAGGGTGTTCACGAACGTGTCACCCTCCACCAGGATCCGCTGGCCGCTGTAGCCGAAGAGGCCGCCGATGGCCACGGACACCAGGACGCCGATGAGGGACGTGTGGAAGACGAGGTTGCCCACTTCCTTCAGGAAGCCGCGCTCGGCCCCCAAAGACGGCCGCGCGCCGTCGTCGTCCCTGACCTCCACGCGGTAGCCGCGTTTCTTCAGCAGTCCGGCGGCGCCGTGGATGGCGTCCGACGCCGGGATCCCGGCCCGGGCGGGTATCACCAGGGTCCCGTACTCGGGGAGGCGGGAGAGCCGTTTCGGGGTGCGCGGCGGCTGGGACCTCATCGCCTTGTAGTGGGCGATGGCGCGCGGCACCACGCACCCGATCAGGGAGATGAACAGCAGCAGGTAGATGGCCGAGAACCAGGCCGAGGAGTAGACGTCGTACAGCTGCAGGGTGTCCAGCAGCTTCCCGTAGTCCGGGTTGTCCTTGATGTACTGGGTGACGATGGACGGGTTGGCGGGGCGCTGCGGGAACAGTGAGCCCGGAACGGCGGCAACGGCAAGGAGCAGCAGCAGGAACAGCGCCGTGCGCATGCTGGTCAGCTGGGTCCAGGCCCAGCGCAGCATCTCCTTGGGGCCCAGGGCGGGCAGCGCGGCGTCAGCCTTGGCCGCTGGCAGGCCGTTGCCCGTCGCGGGTGTGGAGGACTTCTTCTCTAGGTTCACGCGCTCGCTCATCAGATCGGCAACTTCACATCGGTTTGGAACCAGTACTGGAGTTCGGTCACCCAGGTGCCCCAGACACCGCTGGCCATCAGCAGGCCCAGCACCACCAGGATGCCCCCGCCGGTGCGCTGGATGGCCAGGCGGTGCCTGCGGAAGAATGCCATCACTCCCATCCCCCGGCGGACCGCCAGTGCGATCAGCAGGAACGGGATGCCCAGGCCCAGGCTGTAGACGAAGGCCAGGAAGGCGCCCTTGGCCGCGGACGATCCCCCGGAGAGGCTCAGCAGCTGCACGGCCGAGTAGGTGGGCCCGATGCACGGTGCCCAGCCCAGCCCGAAGGTCAGGCCCAGCAGCGGCGCTCCCCACAGCCCGGCCGGCGGCCTGGCGGAGATCTTGGCGTCGCGCTGCAGCCAGCTGAAGCCGCCCATGAAGACGACACCCATCACGATCACCAGGATGCCCAGGAGTTGGGTGATCCAGGCGTTCTGCGCACCGGTGATCAGGGTTCCGAGCTGGCCGAAAGCCCCGCCGAGGAGGACGAAAATGACGGAAAAACCGAGCACGAACAGTCCGATGCCCACCAGCATCCGGCCGCGCTTCTGCTTCTGCAGGTCCACGCCGCTGAGTCCGGTGACGTAGCCCAGGTATCCGGGGACCAGGGGCAGCACGCACGGGGAGAGGAAGGAGACCAGTCCGGCCAGCAGCGCCACCGGGATGGCAAGCAGGAGCGAGCCATTCAGGATGGCTTCGGCGAAGGGGCTGTTCACGGGACCGCCGCTACTCTGCCACGGCGGCAGCGATGAGGGCCTTCAGGGTGCCTTTTTGGACTTCGCCCAGGACGCGGGAGGCCACGCGGCCCTGCTTGTCCAGCACCAGGGTGGTGGGGACGGCGCCCGGCGGAACCAGTCCGGAGACAGCCAGGAGGACGCCGCCGTCCTTGTCGTCGAAGCTGGGGTAGGTCAGGTTGAAGGTCTTCTCGAAGGCCTCGGCGGTGGCTTTCTCGTCCCGCAGGTTGACGCCGTAGAACTGCACGCCCTGGTCCTTGAACTCCTGGTGGAGCTCTTCCAGGATGGGGGCCTCCACGCGGCACGGGGCGCAGGCGGCGAACCAGAAGTTCAGCACCGTCACCCGGCCCTGGAAATCGGCGGGCGCCACGGTGGTGCCGTTGAAGAGCGTGCCGTTGACCTGGATGGCGGACTTGCGGTCCCCGGCCGCAAACTCCGTCACGGAGCCGTCGCCGGCAACATAGTTTTTGTTGTCGCCCGCTTTGGCCTGCTGGGCCAGGGCATCCTCCTGGGCGCAGCCTGACAGGCCCAGGGTCACGGCGGTCAGGGCCAGGCCACCGGCAGCCAGCAGGCTACGGCGGGAAGTCACGGGATTGCGGTGGGTCACAGCTAGGCTCCAGGGGTGCTGGACGCACCCGGAAGAAGGGAAGCGGCGGGTTCGCTGTACTGCACGCGCAGGAGCGTGCCGGCGTCGTCGAACACCAGGGACGTAATGGAGGTCAGGGTGCATTCGCGTTTCCGAGGGTCATGCCACAGCGGCTTTCCCTCGGCGCTGAGGCGGGTGGCCCAGATGGGGAGCTGGTGGCTGACCATGATGGCTTCAGGCCCGTCCGTGCCGAAGTCCCCGGCTGCCAGTTCGATGGCGCGCAGCCGCGCGTCCTGGACCGCTTCCATTACCCGGGAAGCCTGGTTTTTGTACGGTTCGCCCCAGGACGGCCGCAGCGGGTTGACCAGCCGCGGCCAGTGCTTGGGGCGGCGCAGCTCAGCCCTGGTGACCTTCATGCCCTCGAAGTAGTTCTCCGCTTCGATGATCCGTTCGTCCGTGTGGATCTGCAGGTTGAGCGCGTCCGACGTCGGCCGGGCAGTTTCCTGCGCACGGTCCAGCGGGGAGGCTGCCAGGTAGGTGATCCGGGCACCCCCGGCCGCGCGCCGGCTGAAGTGCTCGGCGAGCGTACGTGCCATCTCCTGGCCCAGTTCGGAGAGGTGGAATTCGGGCAGCCGTCCGTAGAGAACGCCGTCGGGATTGTGGACCTCGCCGTGGCGGAGCAAATGGACAGTGGCTTGGGGCATGTTTACCAGTTTCTCAAAGATGGCGTGCGATCCGAAATCTCCCGGACAAGCTTCTACGGAGAGTAGAACTGAAGTTTTTGAAGAAATGTTCCGAAGACGGGAACAAAACATGCAAATGCATGTTTATACTGGATGCAGCAGTTAGTTGAGACTTCAACAGATGAAGGTTCAACAGCACAACCCGACAGTACGCAAACCCAAGGAGCATCACCATGGCACTTCCCGCAGACGTCACCACCGGCACCTGGACCCTCGACAACTCACACAGCGAGATCGGCTTCACGGTCCGCCACGCGGGCATCAGCAAGGTCCGCGGCCAGTTCACCGAAGCCGCCGCCACCCTTGACCTCCCCGGGGACATCGCCGATGCCAGGATCAACGCCACCATCAACACCGCCAGCTTCGATTCCGGCGACGTAAACCGCGATGGCCACGTCAAGGGCGAGGATTTCTTCGACGTAGAGAAGTTCCCAGAAATCTCCTTTGTCTCCAACGGCCTCGTGGCCAAGGGCGACAGCTATGAGCTGACCGGCGACCTGACCATCAAGGGCGTCACCCGCCCCGTCACCCTGGACACCGAGTTCAACGGTGTGGCTGTTGACCCGTTCGGCAACACCCGTGCAGGCGTTTCCGCCGGGACCACCATCAGCCGCAAGGACTTCGGCCTGACCTGGAACGCCATCCTCGAGACCGGCGGCGTCCTGGTGAGCGACAAGGTTGCCATCAACCTCGAACTCGCCTTCATCGCTCCCGCGGCATAATTCCTTCCGCTCCGGCACCCCGGCCCTGGACTCCCGCAGTCCGGCGCCGGGGTGCCGTCTTTAAGCACGCCGCTCCTTCCGGGTCCCGGCGGGGATTACAGTGAGGGCCATGAGCAACTCTCCCAGCGCGCCGCGGAGCGGTTTTGCCCGAATGTTCCTGGTGACAGGCCTGCCCACCGAACTCAAGGTCTCCTTCTGGATCTGGTTTGTGGGCGGCATCCTGGGCCTGCTGGGTGGAATGCTCGGCATGCTGGCATCGCTGGTGCTCTTTGCCGCGGCACCGGGGGCGGCCACGCTGGTGCTCCTGCTCATGCTGCTGGCGGCAGCGGTCGGTGCGGCGCAGATCGTCCTGGCCCTTGCCATGAAGGACGGAAAGCGCTGGGCCCGCCTGGGCCTCACGGCCCTCACCGGCGCCACCCTGGTCCTGGCCGTGGCCAACGCCATGATGGGCGTGGGCCAGGGCGGCAACTGGGCAACGTTCCTCATCAGCCTGGCGGCAACGGTGCTGCTGTGGCTGCCCAATTCCCAGGCCTTCTTCGCCGCGGCCCGCTCCGGGAATACCTCTTCCGAATGACCCACAAGGCGGCTGCCCGGGGGTACGGTGGACGTAAGTGATGCTGGGGGTAGGGGACAGGACCGATCCCGGCGATTTACCTGGAACCCGACACGCAAAAGGACCGCCCATGAGCACTCCCCCCGTCCCGCCTCCCGTTCCGAACGAACCCGAGCCCGGCTCCGAGTCCGGCAGCCAGGGTCCGCGCTACGGCCAGAATGCACCCCAGTATGGCCAAAACCAGCCCCAGTACGGCCAGCAGTCCGGAACACCGCAGTATGGACAGAACGCCCCGCAGTACGGCCAGAACCCGCCCCAGTACGGCCAGTCGGGCGCACCCCAGTACGGGCAGAACGCCCCGCAGTACGGCCAGAACCCGCCGGCAGCCCCCGGCTACGGCCAGCAGCCGTACGGACAGTCCCCCTATGCGCAGTATCCGTCGGAGCAGCCCCAGCCGTCCGGCAGCACGGGTGTTCCCCAGATGGTCAACATCTCCTTCTGGCTGCTGATTGCCTCCGCCGCGATCTTTGTGATTTCGATGCTGACCGGCCTGACCACGCTGGATGATCCCATGTTCCGCGACGCCTTCGAAACCCAGATCGAGGGCAGCGGCGCCGGTGTCACCTACGAGGATATGAAGGGCGTCATCGCCGGAACCCTGGTGGTGTTCGCCATCATCGGCCTCGCCCTGTACCTGCTGGTGGCGTTCTTCGTCCGTAAGGGCAAGAACTGGGCGCGGATCCTGGGCACGGTCTTCGCGGCACTGTCCATCTTCGGCCTCTTCGGCCCGCCCAGCTTCGCAACCCTCGGCACCCTGCTGGGGATCGCGGCCATCGTGCTGCTCTACCTGCCGGCCTCGGCTCC
Source organism: Pseudarthrobacter sp. NCCP-2145 (assembly GCF_023708005.1). NCBI lineage: Bacteria > Bacillati > Actinomycetota > Actinomycetes > Micrococcales > Micrococcaceae > Pseudarthrobacter > Pseudarthrobacter sp. NCCP-2145. The sequence continues at coordinate 48,492 of NZ_BRCG01000027.1, forward strand.
GTATTTCCGGCGCCAGCAGCCGTTCGCCAACCCGTACGGCGGCAATATGGGGAACCCATACGGCCGGTAACTCCACGCACCACCCACCCTTCGGGCGTGGGCCCCGGAACCAGCAAGCACCGCTGACGGAGACTAGGCGGTCTGCCCCGGGGCCTGCGCCCGTTGTGCGTGATAGGCCAGGATCTGCAGCTCGGTTGCCATGTCCACCTTGCGGAGGTTAACGCCCTCCGGCACCTGGAGCATGATGGGGGCGAAACTCAGGACGCTGCGGACCCCGGCCGCCACCACGCGGTCGCAGATGCCCTGGGCCACGGAAGCGGGCAACGCAAGGACCACCATGTTGGCCCCGGTGCGGTGCAGCACGGTTTCCAGGTCCGCCACGTCGCTGACGCGCAGCCAGCCGACCTCGTTGCCCACCACCATCTGGTCCGCGTCAAAGATGGCCACGACGTCGAAACCCCGGGATTCGAAGCCGCCGTACCGTGCAAGGGCCTTGCCCAGATTGCCGGCACCGACGATGGCAACTTTCCAGTCGTGGGTGAGTCCCAGGGCAGCGGCGATGTGCCGGCTGAGGTACTGGACCTCGTAGCCCACACCGCGGGTGCCGTAGGAGCCCACGTGGGAGAGGTCCTTGCGGAGCGTAGCGGAGCTGACGCCGGAGGCCTCGGCAAGGGATTCGGAGGAGACCCGCTCCACGCCCTCGGCCAGGAGGGTATTGAGGGCACGCAGGTAGAGGGTCAGCCGGGCCACTGCAGCGGGCGGAATCTGTTTGGCTGCCGTGCCCGCAGCTCCCGGCAGGTCCGGGACAGCCTGGGGGGTTGAATCCAGCGAAGCCACCAGCCCCTCCCTCGCATCGCGTTGTGACTCCACTCTAGGGCCCAACCGGCAATGCCATCAAAGCAGGTGCCGCCGATGCAGGGGACACTGAAGACCTCTCCACCACGGTACTGCTCCCCTACTGTGCCAGGGCCCGCTGGAGCACGCGTGCCAGCCGGGCTTCGTCGATTTTCCAAAAATCGCGCTGCACGCCATCCACCAGCACCACCGGGATTTCTTCCGCGTAGCGCTCACGGAGTTCCGGCTGGTTGTCCACCAACTCCTCGCTCCACCCAAGTCCCAACGAGGCTGTAACCCTGCTGACGGCGTCGCGCGCGTCTTCGCAGAGGTGGCAGTCTGCCTTGGTGATCAGGACAACGCGGGGTGAGGCCATGCGTTAACCGTAGACCCGTTCCCCCGGGTCCGGCGACGCCGGGCAAGGGGGAACAAGGCTAAACGGGGATTGAACAGCGGATTGACTAGACTCGACTGCATGCCCGAGGAGAAGTACGTCGCCGTAGTCACCAAACCGGTTGCTGCGCCGCAACCGGGCGAGGCGGCGTTCTTCGATGTGGACAACACCCTGATGCGCGGTGCCAGCCTCTTCCACGTTGCCCGCAAGATGCACCAGCGCGGGGCGTTCACCATGGCCCAGGCGGCCGGGTTCGCGTGGAAGCAGTTCAAGTTCGTGGCCCGCGGCGAAAACATGGACGATGTCCACGCCGTCCGCGACTCCGCACTGACGCTGGCGGCCGGCATCACGGTTGATGACATCAAGGCGCTCGGCGAAGAGGTCTACGACGAGATGATCGCCTCCCGCATCTGGCCGGGCGCCAAAGCGCTGGCGGAGCAGCACCTGCGCGTGGGCCGCCGGGTGTGGCTGGTGACCGCCACCCCCATCGAAGTGGCCACGGTGATCTCTACCCGGCTGGGACTGACCGGGGCGCTGGGGACGGTGGGGGAAATTTCCGAGGGCATGTACACCGGCCGCCTGGTGGGTGACATCCTGCACGGCTCGGCCAAGGCTGTGGCCGTCCAGGCCATTGCGGACGCCGAGGAGCTGGACCTCAAGCGCTGCTGGGCGTACAGCGACTCCTATAACGACATTCCGCTGCTGACCCTTGTGGGCCATCCGGTGGCCATCAACCCGGATGCCCGCCTGCGCCGGCACGCCCGCGACAACAACTGGCCGGTCTACGATTTCCGGTCAGGCCGGCGCGCGGCCACGTTCGGCCTCAAAGCCGCGACGGCCGGCGGCGCCGTCTACGGGCTCTGGAAGGGATTTGCCCGCATCCGGGGCCCGCGCATCTAGGTCGCAGCAGATGTCCTTATGAGCCTTGTTAACGACATGTGCTGCTACCTGGTTGGGGACAGCACAAGAAAATGCCCGCCGCCTCGGAAGGCGACGGGCATTTCCTGCGCTGTTCGAAGTATCTCTACTTCTTGTTGCGGCGCTGGTGACGGGTCTTGCGAAGCAGCTTGCGGTGCTTCTTCTTGGCCATACGCTTGCGACGCTTCTTAATAACTGAACCCACGTAAGTTCCTTACAAACTAGATGCAGTACCTGTCTGATGGAAATTGTTCGTGGACAGAGCTACGAACTGAACAACTGACAGATTCTTACAATGACGTAAAACGTTCCTTAACAGGGTACCGCTTCCGGAAGGCGGCTACGGACAGCTGCTCAGGCTGTCTCGGAGTGGCCGTCCACCACAGCACCTTTGAGGTACTGCTCAACGGCCTGTTCCGGAACCCGGTAGGAGCGGCCGAAGCGCACTGCCGGCATTTCGCCGGAGTGCACCAGCCTGTACACGGTCATTTTGGAGACGCGCATGACCTGGGCTACTTCAGCCACGGTCAGGAACTTCGCGTTGGAGAAGTTCTGTTCTGCCGACATTTCCCTATTTTCCTTTGCTGACGGATGGACAACAGTGACCCCAGGTACGTGCCAATGCGGTGTTCCGATGCTGAGCCATCCACCAACCACCTATCTAGATACTCTAGATGTTCGTGTGGCAGAAGTGAAAGTAGTAAATCCCCCTATTTCGCCTCCCGGCGCTTGCGCGCGGATGCCGCCAGTTGGTCCAGGACGGAGACCGAAACGTCCCATTCCATGCAGGCATCGGTGACGCTCTGCCCGTACACGAGCTCAGCGCGTCCGGCCGCGTGCTCGGCAACATCCAGGTTCTGCGCACCGCCCACCAGGAAGCTTTCCAGCATGACGCCGGCAATCGCCTGGGCCGACGTGCCGCCGTCCTCGAGCTGCGCGCCGATCTCCAGCGCCACCTCGGCCTGCCGGTGGTGGCTCTTGCCGCTGTTGGCATGGCTGGCATCCACAATGAGCCGCGGGTTCAGCTGCTTGCCTGCCAGCTTGGCTGACGCCGCCCCGACGTCGGCGGCGGAGTAGTTGGGTCCCTTGCGTCCGCCGCGGAGGATGACATGGGTGTCCGGGTTCCCGGCAGTGGACACCAGCGCCGCCCGGCCGTCACCGTCAATGCCCAGGAACGCCTGGGCCGCGGCCGCCGCACCGCAGGCGTCGATGGCCACCTGGAGGTCGCCGTCGGTCCCGTTCTTGAAGCCGATGGGCATGGACAGCCCGGACGCGAGCTGCCGGTGGATCTGGCTTTCGGTGGTGCGCGCCCCGATGGCGCCCCAGGAGATCAGGTCCGCCATGTACTGCGGGCTGATGGGTTCGAGGAACTCCGTTGCCGTGGGGAGGCCCAGGGCGGTGACCTGCTGCAGGAAGTGCCGGGCGGTGCGGAGGCCGGTCACCATGTCGTGGCTGCCGTCCAGGCGGGGATCGTTGATGAGGCCCTTCCAGCCCACGGTGGTGCGGGGCTTTTCGAAGTAGGTGCGCATCACGATCAGCAGGTCTTCCCTGTGCTTCTCGGCCTGGCTCACCAGCCGGCGTGCGTACTCAAGGCCCGCCTTGGGGTCGTGGATGGAGCAGGGCCCAACGATCACCAGCAGGCGGTCGTCCACGCCGTCCATGATGGCCCGGACTTCATCGCGGCCGCGTTCGACGACGTCCGCCACCCGGGCGTCCAGCGGCAGTTCCGCGATGAGTTCCTGCGGGGTGGGCAGCGCCGTGAATTCGCTGACGCGCAGGTTCGACGTGGACCTGGCCGCGGATTCCGTTGCGGAAATGCCGGCGGTTGTGGTTGCGGGGGCTGTTGCGGTGCTCATGTTCGGGTCCTGTTCCAGATGGGAAGCGGGCCCGGATCAGAACCCGCCGGAGAAACGGCGAAGGGCAGAGAATCATCTCTGCCCTGTTGGCTCTGAAGGAAAGTTGGTTGCGTGTCAGTTAGACGCGGGCCCCTCCAGAGCCAACGAAAAATACGCATACCAACGGTTAGTCATGCCATGAACCATAACCGCGGGTTCCGCGGATGGCAAAACGGTTACGTTGCATCACGCGACAGGCTTGCCACCAGCTCGGCGTGCTTCCGGTCCGTGAGGCGGTACCAGTACATGATGCCCACGGCCGCCAGGACCAGGACTCCGGGCAGCAGTCCCGCCGCGGCCCGGATGGCCAGTGTTGCGGATTGCGGCTGTTCTGCCACGCCCGAGGCGTAGCCGCCCCAGGCCAGGGAAAAGGCCACAACGCCGGCACCAAAGCCCATGCCCAGCTTCCTGGTGGCGGCCAGGAGCGCGTAGTTGATGCCCTGCACCCGGACTCCGGTCTTCCACTCGCCGTATTCCACGGTGTCCGCGATCAGCGCCCACGTGACAATGCTGACAGACGCGGAGGCAAGCAGCCCCAGCACCAGGCCAGCCACGCCCAGCAGGGGCGCCTCCACGGGTGCCAGGAAAACCAGCAGGCCCCCAACGGCACCGAGGCCGGCGCCGGCGCTGTAGACGGCACGTTTGCCCCAGCGTGCCACCGGACGCGGAATGAGGACCGCCAACGTGAGCGTAATGGCCACCTGCGCGGCGGCCATGAGGGGAAACAGGTCCACCCGGGACAGGACATCGCGGAGGTAGTAGAACTGGGATGCTCCCGTGGCGGATGTTCCGGTGACAAAAAGCACCGAGCTGACGCAGAGGACCACCAGCGGCGAATTTGCCTTAAGGGCCGCCATGCTCTGGCTGAGGGTGATCCTGGGGACGCTGCCGGGAACCTGCTCGGCGCAGGCGGCACCGGTGAAGGCGTACAGGGCCGAGCCCACAACCGCGAAGGTGATGGTCAGCCAGGTGAAGACCTGCTGCATGTCCTGCCCGGCCCCCAGGAGCGGGGCAATGAAGAAGCCGAGCGTGGCGCCAACGGACAGCCCGCCGAGGGTCCGGGCGCCGCCCAGCCGGGCGCGCTGCCGGGCGTCCTGCGTCATGGCCCCCACCAGGCAGCCGTAGGGAACATTGACCATGCTGTAGGCGACACACACCAGGCCGTACGTGCAGTAGGCGTAGAGCAGCTTCAGGGACGGTTCGACGTCCGGAACATGGAACACCGCCACGCTCAGCAGGAGCGGGATGAAACCGAACATCAGGAAGGGCCGGAACTTCCCCCAGCGCCTGCTGTGGACGCGGTCCACGATGCGCCCCGCGGCGATGTCCGTGAAGGCGTTGAAGACCCGCAGGAGAAGCAGCAGGGTTCCCGCGGCGGCCGCCCCGATCCCGGCAACATCCGTGTAGTAGACGAGCAGGAACATGTTCCCGGTGCTGATGATCATGCTGTTGGCGGCGTCACCGGCGCCGTAGGCAAAGACGCTGAGCCTGCTGAGTTTCTTCATTGCTTCCTGTTCCAAGGGACTGAGAAACCGTTTTCTCACATCCGCAAATGGAACTTACCCCAAAATCTTGCGCAGAAACAGCAGCTGGCGGATCCAGTGGTGTTCCTGGCCGCCCTCGTGGTTGTTGAACCGGTACACCTCAATCTCCTTCCCGGCGCCGGTTCCGGAGGAGCCTGCCGTTCCGGAGCCATAGGCGTTGAAACTTGCGAAGACCGTGGACGGCGGGCAGATGTCGTCCATCTGGGCGGCTGAATACAGCGCAGGGGCTGTTGCCCACCGGGCCAGGTTGACGCCGTCGAAATAGCGCAGGACGGCGAGCGCGGAGTCGTACCGGTCCCGGTGCCGGGCCAGGAACTGGGCGATCTCGGGGTACGGGCCGCGGGGTGTGATGTCGATGGCCCGGGGGAAGTCCTGCAGGAACGGGACATCGGGCAGCGCGGCGATGACGCCGTCGAGCCTTCCGGCGGCCAGGCCCGCGGTGGCCACCACAATGCCGCCGCCCTGGCTGACGCCGGCCAGCACCACCCTGGAGGGGTCGACGGCGGGCTGGGACTGGGCGGCTTCCACGGCCCGGAAGGCGTCCACGTACACACGGCGGTAGTAGTAGTCCTCGCGGTTTCCGATGCCCCGGGTCATGAGTCCGGCGTGGGCGACGTCCCCGGCGGAGGGGTGCGGGTCCGGCGTGTCGCCCAGCGTGCCGCCGTAGCCCTGGCCGCGGGTGTCCATGATGAAGTGCGCGTAGCCGGCCTGGGCCCAGCGGGTGTCCTGGTTGACCAGGCCGCGGCCGCCGGAGTAGCCAACGTACTGGACCACCACCGGCAGTGACGCCCCGGGTTCCCTGTGCGCCGGGAGGTGGAGCCAGCCCCGGACCGGAGCGCCGCCGTAGCCCGCGAAGGTGACGTCGAAGGTGTCGATGACGGAAAGGTAGTTTTCCACCGGCTCAAAACTGGCGTCCAGCGGGAAGGCCCGGGCTTCCCTGATGGTGGCGTCCCAGAAGTGGCCCAGGTCCTCCGGGGGCGTCACGTCCGAGGAGTAGGCGCGGAGCTGCGCAAGGGGAAGGTCGAAGAGCGGCATGGGTCATCCAATCCTGTCGGTAGGGGCGCTGCGAGGGGCGCTGTAGGTGAGAACTGCGGGTATTCCTGGCTCAAGGTGCGCTTCCCTGGTGCCCGGTCCATACCGGACCAGCACCTTGACCGGCTTCTGCGCGGCCAGGGTTGCCTGCACCAGCCGCCCGTCCTGCCAGTCCAGGTCCACGTCCACCCCGGGCCGGGCACGGAGCCGCCGGGCGCGGCCGGCGGGCAGCTCGGAGGGGAGGGCGGGGAGCAGCTCTATTTCGTGGAGCCCGCCCACGGTCCGGTGGCTCTGGACCAGGCACTCGGCCAGGGCGGCCACGTACCCGAGGTTGCCGTCGATCTGGAACGGCGGGTGGGCGCCGAAAAGGTTGGGATACAGGCCTCCGCTTTGGCCTCCGCGGGGCGTCTGCATGTCCCGGAAGTAGAGCCGCAGGAGGTCGCTGACTTTTCCGGCCTGGCGGAGCCGTGCGCGCAGCAGGATCTTCCAAGCCAGCGACCAGCCGGTGGCTTCGTCGCCCCGGCCGTCCAGGCTGGCCCGAACCGCCGCTTCGAGCCCGGGGGTGAGCGGCGTGTCCCCGGGATAGGCGAGGTAGAGGTGGCTGACGTGCCGGTGCCCGGGTTCCCATTCCTCCGGATCGTCAAGCCACTCCCGGAGCTTTCCGCCGCGTCCCGGTGCCGGTGCGGGAAGCCGGGGCAGGGCACTGCGTGCGGCGGAGGCCACGGGGTCATCTTCCAGGCCAAGGCGGCGGGCCAGGGTGTCCAGCATCCGGAAAACATCGCCGATGAGGGTCAGGTCCATGGTGGCGGATTGGGCGGCGGATCCCTGCACCCGGGTGCCGGTGGACGGGTCTGCCGCCGCAAACGTGTTCTCCGGGGACGTGGACGGGCTGGTTCCCAGCGAGCCGTCCGGGAAATTAACCAGCAGGTCCAGGGCGAATTCAGCGGCACCGCGGATGGCCGGCCAGGCTGTGTACCGGGCGAAGCTGTCCGGGGCGAAAGTGTCCGCGTCCGCGGAACTGTCCGTGCTGCCAAACTGCAGATGCTCCCACAGGTGCCGCACCAGCCAGGGGCCTGCCATGGGCCAGTACGCCCACTCCGGCGAATGCGCCCCGTGCCCCACCGGTTTTGCGTAGGCCCACAGATCCGAGTTGTGGTGCACGGCCCAGCCGCGGGCGCCGTAGTACTCCCGGGCCACCGCGGACCCGGTCCCCTGCATCGCCTCGATGAGGGCAAAGAGCGGTTCCGCACACTCGGCCAGGCCGGTGGGTTCGGCGCCCCAGTAGTTCATCTGCAGGTTGATGTTGGTGGTGTAGTTGGAGCTCCAGGGGGCCGGCAGTTCGGCGTTCCAGATGCCCTGGAGGTTGGCCGGCACTCCGCGCCAGGCCGTCCCCTGCCGGGACCCCGCAGGGGCGGACCGCGAGCTGGAGATCAGCAGGTACCGCCCGTAGTTGAAGAGCAGCGCCGCCAGGCCGGGATCGGCCGCCAGCGGGCCGCCAGGGTGGGCGTTGGCCGCCAGCAGCCGCCGGCCCGTATCTTCGCTTTCCCGCACCGGAACATCGAATTCCACCCGCGCGGCCCCGTAGAGCCTGGAGTGGCTCTCCCCGTGCCGGCCAAGCAGGACTTCCCGTCCGGAGGCCCGGGCCTGGTCCACCACGGTACGGGCGGCGGCCGCGGCAGTGGAGGCGGTGCCCCGCGGCTGGCGGGCCAGCCCCGCGAAGGTGGTGTCGGTGGCGAGGTAGATGTCGGCGCGCCGGACGCCGGTGGCGGCCAGGCCGTCGTCGTGCGCTGATGCCTGCCTGGCGGGGCCGGCTGGTCCCTGCACGGGCCGGCCGTCATGCTCCCAGGTGGCCGCCACTGCCCCCTGCATGCTGAGGGAATCGTCCTCCGAGTACTCCACCACGCCGCCGTCGTGCGCCGGGGCTGCGTCGGAGGGCATTTTCAGTTCGAGGGACAGCCTCCCGTCCCCGCCGGAGCGGCGGAGGATACGCAGCGGGGAATCCAGTCGCAACGCAAGGTCGAGGCCCTGCGGCGCGTCGGTCCGCAGCGAGACCACCAGCACTGACGGATCATGGCTGATGAACGCTTCCACCCGGACGGCGTGGCCGTCCAGGCGGTACGTGTTGGTATTGAGGGCGCGGGCCAGATCCAGGCCGCGGTGATAGTCCGACGACGGCTGTGCGGGAGCGCCGCCGCCTCCCTTTTCCCCTGCTGCCGGGTTTGCTGCGGTGGCTGCCGCGGTGAGGTAGAGGTCGGCGAACGGGAGGTACGCCTGGGAGTGCCGGTGCTGCAGGCCTTTCAGGGTTACCGTGGCGCCGGCGAAGTCGCCGGAACCGATCAGGCGGCGGCTTTCGTTGAGGATCCGGTCCGCCTCCTCCCGGCTGAAGACGGGCTCCCGGTCCTGGCTGCGCGGTGACCCGGACCAGGCGGACGAGTCGTTGAGCTGGAACCGGTGTTCCACCTCCGCGCCCGCCTGGCTGCCGCCGAACACCATGGCGCCCAGCCGGCCGTTTCCCAGGGGAAGGGCCTCCAGCCACCGGGCAGCAGGCGCATCGTAGGCAAGGACGTGTTCTGGGGGCATGGGTTCAGATCCTAGGGCCGGCCGGGGAACAAGGGAAGGTCAGGCCACACGGTGAACAGCAGCTACAGCCGCGAGAGTTCCGGAACGAACACCTGCAGGTGGTGGCTGTGCACCACCAGGGCACGGAGGTCGGCCAGCTCCCCGGAGACTGCCCCCGCGGCGCGCGCCTGCACCAGGACGTTGCCCAGCGCCGTTGCTTCCACGGGCCCGGCCACCACTTTCTTCCCGGTGACGTCCGCCGTGAGTTGGCAGAGCAGCCTGTTCTGGGAGCCGCCGCCCACTATGTGCACCACGTCCACGGTCCGGCCGGCCAGGCGTTCGGCGTCCCGGAGGGTGCGGGCGTAGCCGGCGGCCAGGCTGTCCATGATGCAGCGGGTGATGGCGGCGGGATCGTCCGGCAGTACCTCTCCGGTGCGCCGGACGGCGGCCCGGATACGCCCGGGCATGTTGTCCGGGGCGATGAAGTAGGGATCGTCCGGGTTGACCTGCGGCCCTCCCGGCGGCAGCGCGGCCGCCGCGGTGAGCAGCGCCGTCAGTTCCGGCCGGAACCCCTCCTGCGCCCAGGTCCGCTGGCATTCGCTGAGGAGCCAGAGCCCGCCCATGTTGCGGAGGTAGCGGATGGTGCCGTCCACGCCGCGTTCATTGGTGAAGTTCGCTTCGCGGCTGGCCTCGGTGAGGACCGGGTGCTTCAGTTCCAGCCCCACGAGCGACCAAGTGCCGGAGGAGATGTACGCGAAGTGCTCCCCGCCGTTGTCCGCTTCCGCCGGGACGGCCGCCACCGCCGAGGCGGTGTCGTGCGAGCCCACGGCCACCACCCGGGTGTCCTGCGGCAGGCCCACCTGCGCGGCGATGCCCGGCAGGAGGGTGCCCACGGCCTCGCCGGGCTGGACCAGCGGCGGGAACAGATCCTTCCGCAGGCCCAGGGCGGTGAGGAACTCGGTGGCCCACTCCCCCGCCACGGCGTCGAACAGGCCCGTGGTGGAGGCGTTCGTGGCCTCCGTCCGCCGGACGCCGGTGAGCAGGAACGCGATCAGGTCCGGGATCAGGAGTGCCTGCACCCCGTCCAGGTTCTTCTCGCTGGCGAGCTGGTAGACGGTGTTGAACTGCAGGAACTGCAGCCCCGTGGTCCCGTAGAGGCGCGCGGGGTCCAGTTTCCGATGCACGGGTTCGACGGCCGTGCGGCTGCGGTCATCGCGGTAGCTGAAGGGCTGGGCAACCAGCTCCCCGGATTTGTTGACCAAACCGTAGTCCACCGCCCAGGTGTCGATGCCGATGCTGGCCACCTGTTCCCCCTGCGCGGCGGCCACGGTGGCCGCCGCCGCCAGGCCCGTGAGCACCTCGGCGAAGAGGGCGTCGAAGTCCCAGCGGAGGCCGCCGTCGATCTCCACCACGCCGTTGGGGAAGCGGTGGACCACCTCCAGCTCCACGCTCTCGCCCGAGCTGACGCGTCCGAGGATCACGCGGCCTGAGGAGGCGCCAATGTCGACCGCGGCGAACACGCCGGGGGCGGAACGCGCGCCGTCGGCGCCCTGAACCTGCCCGCTCATCGCAGGAAGGCTGCGGCCACTCCGGCGTCCACGGGGATGTGCAGGCCGGTGGTGTGGGACAGTTCGTTGCCGGTGAGCACGGCGGCGGCGTTGGCCACGTGCTCGGGCAGGACTTCGCGCTTGAGCAGGGTGCGCTGGGCGTAGTACTCACCCAGTTTTTCCTCGTCCACGCCGTACACGGCGGCGCGCTTGGCGCCCCAGCCGCCGGCGAAGATGCCTGAGCCGCGGACCACGCCGTCGGGGTTGATGCCGTTGACGCGGATGCCGTGCTCGCCCAGTTCAGCGGCGAGCAGGCGGACCTGGTGGGCCTGGTCCGCCTTGGTGGCGGAGTAGGCGATGTTGTTCGGGCCGGCGAACACGGAGTTCTTGGAAGAGATGTAGATGATGTCCCCGCCCAGGCCCTGGGCGATCATCACCTTGGCCGCGGCCTTGGCCACCAGGAACGAGCCCTTGGCCATGACGTTGTGCTGCAGGTCCCAGTCCTTTTCGGTGGTTTCCAGCAGCGGCTTGGAGATGGACAGGCCGGCATTGTTGACCACCAGGTCCACGCCGCCAAAGGCCAGCACGGCGGCGTCGATCGCTGCCGCAACCTGGGCCTCGTCCGTGACGTCCGCCTGCACACCGACGGCAACATCGGGTCCGCCGAGTTCTTCGGCGACCTTTTCGGCGTTCTCCAGGTTCAGGTCCGCGATGACCACGCACGCGCCTTCCGCGGCGAGGCGCGTGGCGATGGCCTTGCCGATACCGGAGGCCGCACCGGTCACCAGGGCGATGCGGGTGGCGTGGGACTTCGGCTTGGGCATGCGGGCGAGCTTGGCTTCCTCCAGCGCCCAGTACTCGATCCGGAACTTCTCGGATTCCTCGATCGGGGCATACGTGGAGATGGCTTCGGCGCCGCGCATCACGTTGATGGCGTTGATGTAGAACTCACCGGCAACCCGGGCGGTCTGCTTGTTCGCCCCGTACGAGAACATGCCGACGCCGGGGACCAGCACAATGGCCGGGTCCGCGCCGCGCAGCGCCGGGCTGTCCGCATCCGCATGGCGGCTGTAGTAGGCCTGGTAGTCCTCGCGGTAGTCCGCGTGCAGCTCATGCAGCCGCGCGATCGAGTCCTCCACCGAGGCGTCGGCGGGCAGGTCCAGGATCAGCGGCTTGACCTTGGTGCGCAGGAAGTGGTCGGGGCAGGAGGTGCCCAGCGCGCCCAGGCGCGGGTGCCCGGCGGCTTCCAGGAAGTCCAGGACGACGGCGTCATCGCTGAAGTGCCCCAGCTGCGGCTTGTCCGTGGAGGCCAGGCCGCGGATCACCGGTGCCAGGGCAGCGGCCTTGGCACGCCGCTCTGCTTCGGGCAGGGCGCCGTAGCCGGGCAGCTTCGGTCCGAAAGGCTCGGCCTTGCCGTTGTCCCGGATGTACTTCTCCGCCTGGTCGATGATCCACAGCGAGTTCTGCTCGGCCTCGTCGGACGTGGCGCCCCAGGCGGTGATGCCGTGCCCGCCCAGGATGGTCCCGATGGCCTGCGGGTTGGCGTCCTTGATCGCGGCGATGTCCAGGCCCAGCTGGAACCCGGGCCGGCGCCAGGGCACCCATACCACCTTGTTGCCGAAGATCTTGGTGGTCAGCGCCTCGCCGTCCGCCGCCGTCGCAATGGCGATGCCCGAGTCCGGGTGCAGGTGGTCCACGTGCGCCGCATCCACCAGGCCATGCATGGCAGTGTCGATCGACGGGGCGGCGCCGCCCTTGCCGTGCAGGCAGTAATCGAACGCGGCCACCATTTCGTCTTCACGCTCAACGCCGGGGTAGACGTTCTTCAACGCGTTCAGCCGGTCCAGGCGCAGCACGGCCAGGTTTTCGGCCTTCAGCGTGCCCAGGTCCCCGCCGGAGCCCTTCACCCACAGCAGCTGGACGTCCTCGCCCGTGACCGGGTCCTTCTCCGTGCCCTTGGCCGAGGTGTTGCCGCCGGCAAAGTTGGTGTTCCGCTTGTCCGCACCCAGGCGGTTGGAACGGGAAATCAGGTCTTCAACAGTGGTATTCGTCATGACTTTTCAGGCGCCCCATCCGGCTTGCTGGCCGCCCACGCGGTCCTCGTTGATCTTCTTCTGGTAGCCGCTGGCATTGAACGCGGCCAGCGGGTCCGCGGGCAGTCCGCGGGATTCACGCCACTCGGCCAGGACCGGCCGGACGTCGGTGTAGAACGCATCATTGAAAATACCGTTGGCGGCCAGCACGTCCCCGGAGCGCTGGGCCTCGGCCAGGGCAGCGGTATCCACCAGCAGGGCCCGGGCCGTCATTTCCTGGACGTTCAGCACGGAACGGATCTGGCCCGGGATCTTCTCCTCCAGGTTGTGGCACTGGTCCAGCATCAGGGCCACGCCCGAATCCTTGCCAAACCCGCCGCCGCGGATCACCTCATGCATGATGCGGAACAGCTGGAACGGATCCGCCGCGCCCACAATCAGGTCATCGTCCGCATAGAAGCGGGAGTTGAAATCGAACGAGCCCAGCTTGCCCAGGCGCAGCAGCTGCATCACGATGAACTCGATGTTGGTGCCCGGCGCGTGGTGGCCGGTGTCCAGGCAGACAAACGCCTTCTCGCCCAGCGCGAGGGTCTGGGCATAGGACGTGCCCCAGTCCGGAACATCGGTGTGGTAGAAAGCCGGCTCGAAGAACTTGTACTCAAGCACCAGCCGCTGCTCATCGCCCAGCGCCGCGTAGATCTCCTGCAGGGACTCGGCCAGGCGGTCCTGGCGGCCGCGGATGTCATCCTGGCCCGGGTAGTTGGTGCCGTCAGCCAGCCAGATCTTCAGGTCCTTGGACCCCGTGGCGTGCATGATGTCGATGCATTCCAGGTGGTGGTCGATCGCCCGGCGCCGCACCGCCCCGTTGGACGAGGTCAGGGAGCCGAACTTGTACTCGTCATCCTGGAAGGTGTTGGAGTTGATCGTGCCCAGGCCCACACCCAAACCTGCCGCGTACTCCTTCAAGGCGGCGTAGTCGTCCACCTTGTCCCACGGGATATGCAGCGCAACGGTAGGAGCCAGGCCAGTCAGTTCATGGACCTTCGCTGCATCCGCAAGTTTCTCCTGCACGGTGCGCGGAGTGCCGGGCGTGCCGAACACCTTGAACCGCGTCCCCGAATTTCCATAGGCCCACGAAGGGACCTCGATGGCAAGCTCCTCGAGCCTGCCCAGCGCCGTTGCTACGTCATTCATGATGGTTCTTTCCGGTGTCGTGATGCTGTGGTCGGTGGTGCGGCCCGCTGCTGGAGCCGGTGGCGTCAGTTCGCGGTGGACTCGGCCGCCGCCAGCTGGCTGTCAAGGTTGAAGACTTCCTCCAGGACCTGGAACCCTTCATCGGGAGCCTGCCCGGAATCTTCAAAAAGCGTGGCCATTTCCGCCTGCCAGCGGGCGTTGACGTCCTTCAGAGCCATGCGGGCCCGAACCGCGTCGAAGTCGTCGCATTCCAGGTAGCCCACAAGGAGCCCGTCCCCGGAGAGGAACAAGGAGTAGTTGTTCCAGCCGGCGTCCTTGAGTGCGCGGAGCATGTCCGGCCAGACAGCGGCGTGCCGCCTGCGGTATTCGTCGATCATGGCCGGCTGGACCGAGGAGCGGAAACACACCCTCATTTTTGGTTCTCCTGAAATAGCAAATCTTTGAATCGTTTCATTGTTACGATTCAAAGTACTCTTGAAGCTGAGCAGGTGTCAAGCATTCCAGGCCGCGGTCCACAACCCGGCCTTAGTGCGTGCCACAAAGAGCAGCAGCACGGAGAATCATGAATCGTTCAGCCAGTATCAAGGACGTCGCCAACCATGCCAGCGTGGCGGTGGGCACGGTGTCCAATGTGCTGAATTACCCGGACAGGGTTTCGCAGCGGACCAAGGACCGCGTGCTGAAGGCCATTGACGAGCTTGGCTTCGTCCGCAACGACGCCGCCCGCCAGCTCCGCGCGGGCCACAGCCGCACCATCGGGCTCATCGTCCTGGACGTAGGCAACCCGTTCTTCACCGCCGTCGTGCGCGCGGCCGAGGACGCCGCCGCACTCCACGGCAGTGCTGTCCTGCTGGGGGACAGCGGCCACGACGCCGCCCGCGAGGCCAACTACATCGACCTCTTCCAGGAACAGCGTGTCCAGGGCCTGCTGATCTCCCCCGTGGGCGATGTAACCGAGCGGCTGGACCTCCTCCGCGAGCGCGGCGTGCCCACCGTCCTGGTGGACCGGCAGGCGGACGAGGCAAAGTTCAGTTCAGTGGCGGTGGACGACGACGCCGGCGGGTACCTGGCAGCGCGGCACCTGCTGGACACCGGCCGCCGTCGGCTCGCCTTTGTGGGCGGGCCCACCTCCATCCGGCAGGTGGCCGACCGCCTCCAGGGTGCCCGGCGTGCAGTCAAGGAGGAAGCGGACGCCACGCTGGAGGTGCTCGAGTCCGAGGGGCAGACCGTCCTGGCCGGACGCAGCGTGGGCAACTCGCTGGTGGAGCGGGGCCGTGAAGGGCTGCCGGACGGCATCTTCTGCGCCAACGACCTCCTGGCTTTGGGCGTGATGCAGTCCCTGACCATGACCCACACGTTCCGTATTCCGGAGGACGTCGCGCTGATCGGTTACGACGACATCGACTTCGCCGTCTCCGCCGTGGTTCCGCTGTCCTCCATCCGGCAGCCCACGGAGGCATTGGGACGTACGGCCATCCAGCTGCTCGCCGAAGAGGTCGAATCCCGGAATCCGGCGCACCGGTCGGTGGTCTTCACGCCGGAACTGGTGGTGCGGCAGAGCACAAAAGCAACTTAGTTACCGGCCTGCAGCCATTTCATGGACTCGGTCCGCGAGGTGAAGAACCGGGTGGGGCACGGCGGAATATGCACGCCCAGGAAGAAGTTGGCGATGATCCGGTCCACCGGGCTGGCACCCAGCAGCGCAATGCGGTCCGCGGCGCAGGGGATGGAAAACACGGAACGGGCCGCCCTGGTGACATCCTCGGTGGTGGCCATGTCCACCAGCATGGGATAGGTCTGGTCCCCCGCTATCTCATTGACGGCCGCCATGGCAGCCTGCGCGTCCTCGATCTCTATCCGGACCTTGGGCTCCCAGATCAGGTGGATGACGCCGTCGGAACGCAACTCCACCGTCCCCTTGCCGCCGTCGACAGTTAAAGGCTCCAAAACTGCTTCCCTCCCCTGGGCAGACCCGCATGACCCTCCTATCATGCCGTAGCTTTACCGCACGCACTGCTGCAGCGTAGCCTGATGGATGCCCGCTTCAGTTACCGATGAGCAGAACCGGCTGCTGAGGTCCTGGCTTGGCCCGTTCAGGGTGGTCAAGGACTACTCCTGGCCCCTGCAGGACACCTCCGTCCTCCACGTGTCCACGCCCGACGGCGCGGGCTTCATCGTCAAGGCGAGCACCACCAGCCACCATATCCGGCGGGAGATCGCCGCCCTCGCCCCGGGATTGCCCGGCCCCCACGGCACAACCCCCGTGCTCAGGCAAGCCTCGGTAGAGGCGGGAATCCTGGTGACGGAATTCCTGCCCGGAACGCCGGTGGAGGGATCCGCTGCCGAGTACCGCCCCGAAACGTACCGCCAGGCCGGAGCGCTCCTGGCACGGCTGCACCGCCCAGCCGGGACCTCGGCCGACTACACAAAGAAGATCGCCTACCAGACGCAGCTGCTCATCCGCTCGGCTGAAGGGCTGCTGGCCGCCGGCCTCCGCGCCCGGGCCGCGGAGGAACTGGCCGGCATCATAACGGCCCCCGTGGAACTGGTGGCCACCCACGGTGACTACCAGCCCAGGAACTGGCTGGTGGACGGGGAAACGATCAAAGTCATCGACTTCGGGCGGGCCGATGCCCGCCCCTGGGTCCACGACCTGGTCCGCCTTACCCACCAGCAGTTCCTTGGGCGGCCCGCCCTGGCGGAGGCCTTCTACAGCGGGCTGGGGAAGCAACCCACGGGCGCCGAAGCCGGCGTGTGGCATCTCGAAAACCTGAACCAGGCCCTGGGAACCGTGGTCTGGGCGCACAAGATCGGTGACGCCGCCTTTGAGCAGTCCGGAGTGGAGCGGCTGGAGCGGATACTGGCGGGCTAGGACCTCCTGCGAGGATGGAGCCATGGAATTCAACCGTCTGCTGCAGATCCGGCGCATCTATGCGCAACCCGCTGCACTGGAACTGCCACGGGGGAAGGAGATCGTCGGACGCTGGCCGGACGCCGACGTCGTGCTTGTTGACAGCCATTGGAACATCCCCGAGCTGCACGGTGAAGAAACCAACGTGCCGCGCTGGTCCCGGATCAAGACGGAGGCACTGGTCCTGGGCGTCAAGAAGGCACTGTCGGTCAAGCCGAACGGCCGGTCAGCGGACTTCATCGCACCCTCAACCGCCAATGGCTGCGCCATGGCCTGCGCCTACTGCTACGTGCCCCGCCACAAGGGGTACAGCAATCCCGTAACCGTGTTTGCCAACATCGGCCAGATTTCCGCGGCGCTGGAACGGCACGTGACGCGCCAGGGCATGAAGCTGGAGCCAAACCAGTGCGACCCGGAGCTCTGGGTCTACGACATCGGCGAGAACAGCGACTGCTCGGTCGATGCCCTGGTCAGCGACAACGTGGAGGACCTCGTCACGCTCTTCCGCGACCTGCCCACTGCGAAGCTGTCCTTTGCCACCAAGTTCGTCAACCCGGCGATGCTCGGCTGGGACCACGGCGGACACACCCGGATCCGGTTCTCCCTGATGCCCGCGGCCCTGGCGAAGTCCATCGATGTCAGGACCTCCCCCGTGGCTGACCGGATGGCCGCCATCAACGACTTCGTTGCCGCCGGCTACGAGGTGCATGTGAACTTCTCCCCCGTCATCATCACGGACACGTGGCTCAGCGATTGGGAGGAGCTGCTGCGCCAGCTGGACCGCACCCTCAGCTCCGCCGCAAAGGCCCAGCTCGCGGCGGAAGTCATCTTCCTGACCCACAACGAGCGGCTGCACGAGGTTAACCTCGGCTGGCATCCGCAGGCCGAGGACGTGCTGTGGCGCCCGGACCTCCAGGAGTCCAAGGTCTCCTCCAACGGCTTCACCAACGTCCGCTACCGCGCGGGGACCAAGGCGCGCTACGTGAACCAGCTGACGGCGCTGATTGAAAAGATCGCACCGTACTGCCGGGTCCGCTACGCGTTCTGAGGCTGCCCGGGGGCACACCGGACAGCGGGAGGGCCCCGCGCTAGACTGATCCCATCATGACCGGCGCCCGTCCCCGTCTCCTTGCCTGGCTCGTTGCCCTGGCGACCTGCCTCGGGGCCTGCACGCCCACCGTCGGCATCAACGAGGCGCCCGCCGGGCAAGCGGTCCCGGCTTCCCCCGCGCAGCAGGCCCCTGCCTCCACCGCGCCTCCCTCCGCAACCGGCCTTGCCCTCGAACCCCAGGGGACCACCGCTGCGGCTCCCACCGCTGCACCCACGCCCGCGCCGCCGCCGGCCCCCGCACCACCC
>NZ_BRCG01000028.1:0-49697 GCF_023708005.1 Pseudarthrobacter sp. NCCP-2145
CTTCACCCGTCTGGACCCGATCAAAGCCAAAAACAACGCCATCAAAAAGCTCAACAACCTCGGCTTCAACGTCACCATAACCCCCGCTACCGCAGCCTGACAGCCATCACCTTCGTATTAGGACAATCAGCATGGTTAGGACGGTGACCGTCCAGGCAAGCCCGGCGCGAGGAACACCAGGCCGATCGCCACCAAGGGGCGCATGCCGAAAGTCTAGGACTGTGCAGCTGTGATTCTTGGACGCAACTTCGCAGCGTGGGCACGAAAAAGGTGCGCCCCGTTCGCTGAGCGCACCCTTCTCGAACTCCCCATGCACCGGATCCCCATCCGAATAAACCCATCATAAGCATGCTTAGTAACGTGTTGGCAAGCGCAGGAGCGAAAGCCGCAGCTTGGCATTAGGCTTCCAGCTTCGCGAGGCGTTCGGCGATGCGACTGCCGGCGCGGCGGGACTTCGGAGTGCTATCCAGCCACCTCTTCAAGACGGCGATCTCCTCTGCTCGTTGGCCGAGCTTTCGGTGGACGATGGCCGCCTGTTCCGTGTACCAAGGCGCCGGCTCGCGACCTTCACGGGCGCCTTCGGCAGCCTCGATGGCCTTGTAGCAGAGGACCAGTGCTTCCGCGAGCCTGTCTTCGCGCTTCAGTTGCTTGATCGGCTCCACGAGCTCCAGGTAGTGGACGCCGTCGACCATGCCGCGTCTGAATCGCTGCCCCCGCTCCCCGCCCTCTTCCAGTGCCTCCCGGACCATCTCGGACCTCACGGTGTGGGAGTCGTTGATCCGTTCCGTAGACGTCAACGCCGGCGGGTTCTCCCGGCATGGGCGCACTGCGGGGACGTCGCTGACCTTCGCTTCAGCCCCGCAACTCCGCGCACGTGGGCGCCGCCAAAAGCGATGGCTGGGACGATTGGGCCACTGGCAGGGAACGCTTTGAGAAGGCGGCGCACCCGCTTTAGCGGACGGTTGAGAGGTAGTTTCTGACGCTGGCCCAGAAGCTGGAGAGATGCTCGTCCTTTCCGGTTGTGTAGGCCAGGGCGCTCATCCGCTTCAGGTTCTCCTCGCCGTAGCTCCTGACCGCGGCCCTTGCCATGATGACGGCGCCGTGTCCGGGGTATTCCTCGTGCGGTTTCGGCAAAGGGGGAGGGCCGGCTTTCTGCAGGATCCCATCGGTCAGCTGGGTGGCTCCCGGCGGGCGATGTTGCTTGAGGTGTTCAAACCATTCCTTGATGTCAAGGTAGCCAGCTTCAGTGCGCCGTTCCATTTCGGCGTTGATCTCTGCCATCTTGCGATCGTGTTCGGCACGTTCGGCGGCCTTTCGGCCTCCTCCGAAAAGTCCCACAATGCTCTCCTTCACGCGTTGTGCCGACCCAGCCCGCGGCGTTGGATAACGGTTCACATGGTAGACGCCGGATGCTTTGGCCCGGAAGGCGTTGTGCGCTCTCACTTCCCGGGATGCTGCCAGTCAGGGCTGCTTTCGCATTGATCCCAACACACCCCCAAACGGGCCACCATCCACCCCGGGAACACCATGCCCCAGTTCGGCAGCGGTCCCACGACGCCTCCTACGGTTCGCGCGCCATCCACGAATTTCCCTCAGGTGGATTCAGTCGGCGAGCTGCACTAGCTCTCACCCCAGTGAAAGCGCGTCCCCGACCTGGTCCTGAGCCATGCAGATCTTGACAGCTACCTAAGCTACGGTCATTCTGAGGTGGCTGGGAGTCCATGTGATTGAAGCACGAATAGGAGCCCAAGATGAAAGTCGAATTCGACCACGGTGGAAGAACATTCCTTGTCGAAAAACTTATCCCTGAGTGGGACATTTATGTGATCAATGCAGTAATTGGGGGTAAAATCTCCCTTGAGAAGGATCTGCACTCAGGTGATGAAATTTACGTAAATTGGGATCAAGTGGGGGTGCTGCGCCGAGTGGGCGACTGACGGATAGCTCGGTTTTCCGCTTTTGGCTATTTCGCACTTCATGCCGGAAGGCCTGTTTACCGGTCCGGCGAATCGTTCGAGTGAGCTCAACCAGTCACCTTTGAGCGCATCCCAAGTTGTGGTGCTGAAATAGCGGCCAGGACTTGCCTTGCCCCTCGGATCGTTGCGGCTAAGGGACGCATCTTCTTCCCAAGTGGATTTTGCGTGAAACGCAGCCCCCCAGGCATCTTCAGTGACGGGGGGGTACGGCTCCGCAGGCCGTGCTGAGTCTGGGAGGAAACATGAAAGAACTCATCGGCCTGGCTATTCTGACCGCCATCGTCATCGGCCTCACGGCATTGGCAATATATTACTTCCTTCGGAAGATCGCCGAAAAACAGTTTCTTTCTGGCCCGCTGGACGTCATCAATTGGCTGCTTTCCGGCGACCGGCGGATTCGGTCGGCCAAGGGAATTAACAGGGCCTGTCGGGCCTTGATGCGTCGGGCTTACGTTGCAGCCCCGAACGGACGCGTTGCAATGTCGCAGGCGTTCATCCGAATTCACCCCGAAGACCTCGAAATAATCAGGACGATCTACGGTCAGGAGTTCTACAGACGCGAGCTGGCCAGCTACCACCAGAAGGTTGCTCAGCGCCGCGGTTGGAAGTTTCCGCACGGAAAATCAGTGCTGGACGTCCGGTTCACCGGCGATGCAAACCGCCCGGTGGCAACGCCAGCTCTTGACGCCGCATCTGGTGCGGTGCCTCGCGGTGCTGGGACGCGGGTCTTCGGTGCCAGCCAAGCTAATCCCACCGCCACAACCACGACAGTTACAGGCAATCCGTCTGGCAATACTGAACCCGCTGGGCGTTTCACGGGCCCCCAACGTTACTGCGCACGGTACCCACTCAGTTCTAGCCGCTCGATTGGATTTTTAGGCAGGTTCTGCGCGAGCCGGGAACATACTGCGGGCTTACAAGGCATGCGAGCAACATGTTCCCTACGGTCGTGATTATTTTCCGCAAAACTTCTTCCACAGCAACCATTTTTCCTTCTCACAGATACGAGCCCTATTGCCCTGCAGATCAATTGTGGCCATCGCTTCAATTTCAGCGAGATAGATTGCGGGCTGACCCTGCTCGTGCGGATCCCTGGTCCTGGCGACGACCGGCTCCATGAGCCTAGCAAGAGTCTCTTCCAAGTAGTGGCTGTACGTGGTCGTAGTCAGCACCGGAATCCCGTCAGATTTTAGAATTTCCAAGACTGCTTCAGGCACTGTCTGGTCTGTATTTATCGTAGATACATCCAACACCATGATGTACGTCTCGATCGCCTTCCGGTACTGGGGCGACTTTCTGTACTCAAGCCGAAAAGTATTAAGCGAGTCGGCTAATCTTGATTCCCTTTCCAAAAGCCGTTCCACAGTGGTGTCTATAGGGGCATCATCCAGTCCCACCTCCGCAAGCTTGTCACCCGCATCCAAAATAAATCCCCTGAAAAGAGCATTAGCACCTTGCACTTCGGGGAACAGAACAGCGAGACCGACATTAAAAGATGCAACTGCCAGGGCTTTTGCTATACCGTCGGAGTTCACGCCATCATGGTCACGCAAATAAGCGGGATACCAATGTCTGAATTTGGCATAGGCGCTCTGGCGCGCATTGGTTATGGTTGCTACTACGGTGCCCAGATAGTGGTCCAAGCGGGTATCGGCCAAGTTGGCATTTATTGTAGAATATTCTTTGCCAGCAGTTATTGTGTCGCCCTTAAAATCAATTGTTGTGTCGCCCTTAGAATTTTTCGAGGGTCGTGCTGCTGATGAGACAGCCTTGGCTGCGTCGGCGACTGCCCCGGGGGAGTATCCCAAGGCGCCCCCATCAGCGTATTTAGCCTCCCTCGAACGCTTCGGCTTTGGCTTGACAGCCGGCGCTCCCGCTTCCGAACCCGTGGAAGGCCCTGTAGGCGAACTGGCTCCCTCGATAGCTGAGGAGGTCACCGGCGGTCCGTCGTCGGCGCTGTCCTCCGTGAGTGAATCATCCACGTTGCGTTCGTCCATGTCGCGCCCGTGATTGATTCGTGCGCCGTCGCCGGAGATTCCGGTGGTCTTGTTCTGGCCTGTTGGGGGCACCCCCATCGCCGCTTTGGCTAGATCACCAGCAATTTGGCCCATTGCGACAGCCTTTTCAGCTTCGATCCGGAGATTGTCGCTTGCCAGCTGCCCGGCGGTTCCGGCCGCCGAGAGAGTTCCTTGCATTGCGTTTTGTGATGAAGCTTGCGTGCCAGCGAGTCCGCTCATGTCCCTAAACATTGCAGAATTGGCTACCGTCTGCAGCGCCGCTGATAGCCCTGCCGGATCTGGCAGCGCAACGGGAGCCTGGATGTTGAGCACCGGGTTGCTCAAGGCGCCTGGCGTCAGGTCCTCAGCGGTAGCCCGAGTGCCGGTGCTGATCGGCGAAATTTCGGGGGGCTGCAGGGGGATGGGGGAATCTTGCCAGTTCCAGAAGCGGGTTATGTCGAGCTTCTCGGCGGAATTTGATCTGCCCAGAACGGCCTCAGCAAAGACTCCATTTGTTGGAATTGGAATCAACCGATTGTCTCCTGCGGCGTTCACCCATCGTCCTTGGCTGGTGTAGGTTCCAAGGCCGCGTTGTTCCAGCATTTCGCCCCATTTGATTCCATCGACCCCGGACGGTTCGTCCATGTCAATGGGTGCTCGGAAGACGATGTAGTTTCCGGCCACTGTTACAGGTTTGGGATCTAGTTGATCGATTAGAGGTTTGCCTTTCCATGTGAAGGGGGCGAGCAAGGCTACCATTGTGGCCGCGTCTATATTTCGGAAGATGGATCGGCTGTAGTGCTCTCGGTTGTCCTGGAGGTGGGTGAGGAGCTCTTGCTGCCTGCCCGCCTCATCAGTACTGAATTCCGCTACTTTCTGCATGGTTGTTCCGGCCGTAAGAGCGAGGGGCAGCGGAGAGGTGATTGGTCGGCCATATAGGGAGCAGTGGAATATTAAGATTTTAACGCGAGCATTCAAGGACCCAGCGTCCCGCAGCGCGATGTGCACGGTTTCCAGCTCTCGAAGGGGAACGGGAGGAGTAATCTCCACTCTGCCCAGTTTTTCTGGAACTGTAAGCGTGCTATCTGCAGCTGTTTGCCCAACCCTATCGAGCCGCACAGATGCCACGTCGACACCTTCGAACGAGAGTGCTTCCAGCATGGTGTCATCGGGTAGATGGATGTCATTGGAACCGCGACGGAGTACAGGACGGTCTACCAGACGCGACATCTTCAGGATCGCCGAAGGATCCCAGGTCAGCTCGGGGGTGGCGGCCGCTGCAAGAGCTCCCAAGCTGCCGGTTCCCGCCTCAACATCAGGAGTGGGTTCGCTTTCCGAATTGCCCTTCTGACGTCGAATTGCTTCTAGGCTGCTGTTTGATGTTTGAGGTGCCGTCCCTGGCCGCAGATGGCCACTTGGAACACGCACGTTGGCGGTTGCTCTGATATTTACCGTCGTGGTGTCATCAAGGATCAGTTCGCGTGCCCGTGATGAAAGTGCTCCGGCCAGCAGTGCTTGCCTGAACCGTTCAATAAGCGCTATACCCTCAGACCCGGCGAAGTTCAGGATTTCGTAGGGCACGAACAGACACCTTTGGATGCCATGGAGGGCTGTGGCCACTTGATAAATTTGCACGACTTCGTAGTACTGAATAGTTAAGGCGTGCATGTGGTTGTAGTTGGCAACGATCCGAGTACTCACTGTCTCGTTCTCAGCTTGAGATACTTCGCGTACCGCAGAGGCTCGTCGATTGCGAACACCGGTAGAGTGCTGCTCCGTTCTGTCATTTACCGTTTGAGCCATCTCCGCCAGAACGGATCGACTGCCTATTGACCATGATGCACTTTCCGCGCCGGAAGTGGTTATGGACTCCTGTGATGAACGCGAGCCACCGCCACCACCCCAGACGGCGCCCATCAATCCGGAACTTGAAGCGCTTCCCCTGGCTTCACTCGATGATGTCGCCCAACCACTTGTTGTAGAACCGCCCTGTTGCAGCTCATTCGCTACGGCATTTTGTACTTCGCTGATGGACCGGGAATGTCCCGCTGTGGTGTCGAGAGTCTCACTCTCGCCAACAGTTTCGGAGGCTGTCGCTGATGTGCGGCGGGACCAGTCAATGACTGCGATCCGCGTGGCTTCTCCTGGTGCCAAAGCGAGAGAATGGAGCATGTTGCCCAAAGTCACACCCTGGGCAAACCAGGACTGTGAAAATGTGAGTAAAGCACCGATTGCCGGCTTTTTGAACGAGCCTACAGCGGCATATGTTGGTTGAAGCGAGAGCGGAGCATCCAGCGGGCGCCCGGGCTCCGTTTGGTCGAGATGGAGCAGCGTAAGAGTGTCGTAGTAGACGCGTTCTGTCGGATACTCGCCCATCTGCGGGCGCAAAACTTCCGCCGGGTCGTCTACGGAATTCGAAACTGTACCGGAGGCAAGGCTCACTAGCTCAGCTGCTATGCATCGAGGAGGCCAAAAGGCAAACTCGCCAATGGTTTCCACCTCAAGCGCACGCTTCAAACTGTCCGTGTGCTCGACCGCTATGCCACGAAACGCTTCCAAAGGTAGGTTTCTAAGACTTTCAAGTGATTCGTTAGCGAAGTCGGGTTGGAGCCAGTCCGACGGGATGCCGCCATTCTTAGAAAGCTGACCCCGTTCTTGCTCAGCAATTGCGACACGCTCAGCCAGTGTAAAAACCCAAGAGCAACCGAGGTCGAATATGGATTCAATTCCAATTTTGGCTAGCGCGTCAGTCGCTTCGTCCCCGACACCCAAAAGTGCACTTGTCGGCTGCTGAAGAGTTTCATCGATTGTCAGCTGGGAATAATCGCTGCGAAGGCGACGGGCATAGTCATCAGTCATTAGAAGCCTCCGATTGTTTTGCTTGGATTTTCCACATTGGAACGGTCCGTACACCATTACGGATACACCCAAACGTTAGCTACGACCTCGAATCGCCCGCTCACTTTCACGGGCCATGACTACACTTGCGGGAACGCCTGCGGGCGAGGATCCGTTGCCGCTAATCCCACCCAGTGTTGGTACTCCCGCCCCTTGTGCTCCGACTGCCAAGTCCCGGAGGGCCGTCTTCCACCTGTATGCCAGACCTATCAGCGTTGCGGCAGCATCATTATCGCTAGGTTCCCCATTAAGTAAGACATAGGCTATTGCTTGACTTCCATAGTGGGCGACGCGTTGCGTGACAGTGAAAATTGTCCGATCCATTGGGGGGCGTGATACGCCATTTGAGCTCGATGTTCGAGCGGCAAGTTCCTCCACAAGGGCTGCCCCGTTGTGGTCGACTTCAAGATTGAATGGCCATGAGGCTCCACTGGGTGCGGGGGGAAGCCCTAGACCAGAGGCGAAAGCCCTGTCCTGGAGGACCGTGACAACGTCATTGAAAGACCCATGGATTCGGTTGTAGGCGTTATCAACAACGCTGCCATTGAGAGTCTCTATGTACTGACGAAAGGTCGTAACAGAATCACGAAAGGCCTCGCGCAGTTGTTCTTCACCCGTGTCGGACGTGCGCTGAACATACTCTTTGGCTGCGGTTTGCATTGAATTTGCAACAATGTGAAAGTCGTCATTTAAAATAGCTTGACTTAAACCATCAGATGTACCTAGGATCGGCTGAATCAATGTATTCCGTTGCGTAGAATTTAGCGAATCCTCAGTGTAGCCGGTAGCGTATCGAAACACGGCCAAAATTTCAGCCACAATTTCCGGGACATCTCGGAAGAGGCGAGGATTAGCCTCATAGATTTGAGCGGCGACAGGACCAATTTGGGGCAAAATGTCTAGCGTCCACATTCCATAAAGCCACGCAATTTTGGCATCCCCAGTGTTTGGCCGAGATGAACCGTCGGGCTCGTTGTCAGCGCCAGGTTGTTCATGTTCAGATGCTGAGTCAGTCATGGTGTCCTCCCGTGTACGAGAGCGGGGTGAAGGGCCCGGAGGTCTGGCGCGGATCTATAGGCGCAGTACGGGATTTGCGCTTATCTACACCAGAAGAGTGGCTCCTAAGCGACAAGGGTACGACTGAACGCCATGACTGAATAGAGGCAACTTTATGAATCTTGCTGGCACCACTAAGTCATTGGCTAGGTCACGGCAGTGTCGTATCAGATTAGTCAGAATCCATGCCGGGTTGTCTTGCGCCTCCGAGAGCGGGACGACATCCGCCGGCTTCTCTTTTTTCCGAAGCTGGCGCTCCCGGCAAAATGTTGACCACCCGGGTTTAGCCAGGATTCCAACCATTACTGACGGGAATCACTCTCCAGTAACGCTGGAGTAACGGAGCCAGTTTTAGGGTGCTGTCTGACGGATTGGCTGGAGGCTTTGGACGGATACCTTTGGGAGGCATTGGGATGGGCTTCTTCTCCCGACCCAAGAAAAATGGGGTCGATAACGTTGTTCGCAAAAATGGTGCGACCGCCAGCTCAGAAAGACCGATAGGCGCATCCCTTCCACCTGGCCGTGCCTCGGCCGGGCCCAGAGGTGAGGCAACGGCTGTAGCCTCACCCAGTACACCCGGTCAATCACCCTTCGGTGCTGGCAATGATGACCGGGAGAACGCGGAACGCCTTTACCGCGCTGCTATAGAGGCCAAGAGGCGGGGAGAGGCAGTGAAAGCCCAGCGATACTTCGCGAGAATCCTTAATGCCTATCCCGACTTTGAAACTGACAAGAGCCAAAGGTCATGGACGCTTGCAGTCTCGCTGGAGGCTTTGGCGGAGATGGCGGAGCGGGATCCCTCCGTGGCAGTCCTTCGCTATCGTCAGGCAGGGTTAGTCTACGAACGAATATCGGCTGTCTATGCCGCAAAGGGTGACAGTAGCAGGGCTCGCGAGGCACGCAACGCCTCACAAAAGGCCTACAAATCCGCGGAAGAAGCCGAAACAAAAAGACGCAATGCAGCGGACCGGCAAGACTCCTTTATCCTGCGCATAGATGGAGCTTACCGTTATCCGAAGCCGCGGGCGTGAAGCCCGGTGACTGATAACACCCTTTGCCTGGTCTGCGGCAACATGATGGCCGGCCCCGGAGCGCATCCCGCTTGTGATGAACTGAGAAACGGCGGGGACTCACAGGGGCATCCCGGGCTACTTCACGAACAGTTTCAAGAAAACCAATTGGCAATCCGTGTCGAAGACATAGTCGCCGCTCACAGCGATGCCACCAACAACGAAGCAGACTTGGACATCGACCCTCAGCGCGACATGACCAATGACCTCGCAATTGGCGGCACGCTGGAGCGAATGAATGCAGAACTAGATGAACCGACTTTCCCAGAGAGCTTCGATGGCATTGGCGCGGAGGAGCGGGCTGGCGACCTTCAGCAGGACATGAATGTGGAGTCGATACCTCTCCCGGAAGGTGCCGGCCGCTTGACCGAATCGAGTGAACGCCAAGACCGTCCGGTCCTCAAGCATGACAACGCCGCAACAGCCCTGGATTTATCAATATCTGAAGCGGGCACGTATCCTCCAGTAATTTCCAACGAACGAATCACCGACGCCGAGGAGCTTCACAGACGTGATGATGAACTGCGGGATCCTCGACCCGAACGGTCGAAGGAACCCCTGTGCCCGGTTTGCCTGTCCCCGAGCAACGGATCCTACCACAAGGCCTGCGCTCCCATAGAACTTGAAGATCAATCTGGCGGTGACAGTCGGGGAAGTGATTCGATCGGCCCCAAGCTGAACGCCGAGAGTACCAAGCAGGAGTGGGATGCCTTTACGAAGACCTTGCCGCTTGAGGATCACCACCTCGCGTCGGACAAGGCAACCAAGACTGAACGCAGTGAGGTCGCCCTAAAGATCGCGGAGTTCTACGGTTTAAATTTGAGTGAAGCATGGAACCTGGCCGAACAACTGCCCCACAGAGGCAGACATTCAGACAACTACCATGCCTATGTTCTGGGCACCATGGAAGCGATCATGGAGGAAACAAGTGACCCCGAGGAATTCAAGCGGTTGTTCAAGGAACGGGTAACTGATCCTGTTAGGGAGAGCCCTGAAGTACTTCGGAAAGATTGGTGGTTTCGCCGCCCTCGACGGCCGAAGGCCCGATAGACCTCGTAGTCCTCGTAGTCCTTTTCGCCCAATCGGAGGGCAGCATGTTTGGCAAACGCAAGAAAACAGGACCTGACGCCAATTCAAAGGGCGGCTGGCCAGTCAACCCAAATGTTCGCTCCGTGGTTGGTCCCTCCCCCCCTCCAGACCCATACCGACCCTTCCGCCTGGAGGGGATGATGGCTTTCCATCCGGTATATCTAGGCTGGGGAATCAGTTACAACCTGGCAAACAGCGAACTTTTCCTTGCCACGCCCTACACGACCTTGTCGGGACCTTTCAATAAGTACCAGCTGGCTGACCTACCTCATAGCGAGTGGACGCAGTTGAAGGATATTCAAGGGCGGATGACCCCGGTCGAAGTCTTCGTGGATCATACCGGCGTCAGCGTGAAGTGGCTTCCATAGACGATACAAGGCCGGAGGAACCGCTACGCCATCACAGCTCATGACATATCGTTCGGGCCACGGCCCCTAAAGATGCAACGGAGCCATTGCTTGTGCCGTATCCGGCGCCAGACAGGCCAACCCACTGGCCGCAGGCTGAAGCTGCGAGACCAGCGAGCGTGCGAAGCGCTCGGCTCTGGAGCAATCGAGACGGAGGGACGACAGCCGAGGGAACGGAACTTAAGGGTAGTCAATTCGACAGTGCCTTGCTTAGCTTGGGCAGATATTGACCTGTCTTTCCTCAAGTCAACGAGACGACGTGAACTACTAGGACCCACAAACCAATGAATCAATCGGGCTTTCAAGCACTGAAGCTCCTCACGGAAGCAGGCCGTCTATGGAACGTGTGGCGCTCTCTCGACGACAGTTCAAAACAAGCGCTTAAGGTAGAAGGCGTTGAGTTAAAGGAGGCTGTGTATGACGCCCGGCGTGCATCCTTGGCTGCCATCGAACGAACACGAACTTCCCTGAAACAGAAGGGGCTAAGTAAACGCCGTGCGAGAGCCCTAGACCAATCACCATCGAGTCTTCGTTTTCAGAACATCTTGGAGGCTCTCCGGCAAAAGCCAAATAAGCTTTGGTCAGCGGAAGAAGTATGCGAAGCAGTGGTCGGAAACCCCAAGAATCTGCAGGTGTCTCTGAGTCTCCTGAATCTCGGGATCCACGGCATAGTGGTCCGAGAAGGTAAAGAATACAAGTACAAGACACAAGAAGACTGGTTCGCGGCCTTCCCGCACGCCTTGGACGACAGGCTGCACGAAGCGTTTCTCCAAGAGTACGTGGAAGCATGCATGTCAGGTGGGTTCGCCACCATCCCCGCGAAAGGACTTCCATCCCAAAAATCTTTGGGTCTCGAAGACGAGCTTTTAGAGGCGGTCGTTGGTGCTGCCCTAGAACAAGGCTTTCGGGAAGGCGTTTTGTTCTTCTATGACCTTCAAGGCTTCAGTGGGCAAAAAATACTAGTGGGGCTGCCGCCGGAGTCGCTTGAAGGGTTCGAGTCGACAATTGGAGAGACCGAGAAGGATGCACCATCGGTGGTTGAGGCGGCCTCTCGGTTGGCTAGGGCTAGTCAGGAATTACTTTCGCATCTCCGGGAGTTGCAGGGCTCTAAGGGCCCGGGCTACGGCAAAACCATGACGGAGACGTGGAGTAAGCCGCAAGGGGACCTGGATTGGTCAGCAGGCAGCAATTCATGGCAGGCTCTAGACCCGTCCGACTTGGAGCGACCTTCTGGGTCCGATCCCAGCCCCGAACCATGGAAGCCGTAAAAACCGAGGCCAGGTCCTTGCGTAGGCCTGTCCGGCCGCCATGCTCCCATTCGAATGACACGTCCCACGGTCCCAGAAGAAGCAGATACTCAGATACGCCGTCTTTTGCCGCTCTTGGGGACGAACTTGGAGTCTGTCATCGCGTCGCAGACAAGGTGGCGCTGCGCTCCCCTGCTCCTACGGGGCGGAACAGCGCTGCCGGCACACGAATTCGTTGACTTCGAGTTCCTTGGCTGACGGAGTGGGCTCGGTTAAGAATGCCCGTGACTGGTTTCTCGTACCCACTTCGTAGCCCTGGTCGCAGCTGCCGATCCGAGTCCTAGCGCGACAGCAATGCGAGCAGACCTTTTGACGCCCTCATTTCTATTTCTATTGAGGTTCTTCCGATCCAGGTAGGACACCGGACCAAGTCGAACCACCCATGTTGGGAAGCACCGCATTTTTCATCGCGGAATCTCCGGTGACACTGCCGGATTCGTAATAGGACTTAAGATCAGGGACATTGGGGTTGAATGGCGTGTACAGGCCCGGTGCTAGAGCAACGACTCGACCGTTGACGAGTTGCCCTTTTAGGGAGCTCCTCACTCGCCAGTCGAGGGAGGCAACATTTACTATCAGCGGGTAGCCGGAGTAGGCGGCACTGACTTCGTCCGCTTTAGATTGTGAAGGTGCTGGAGCAGCTTGAGTTCCTGACCCACTGTCGTAGGGTCCGCAAAGGGTCAGGAGTTCTGTTGCTGCGGCTTTCCAGGCAGGCAAGTTCAAATCGGGGGACGTCTGCATCCCGTCTGGCCAGATAGTGCCGTCAGTATCCAAGAGTACGTCGCCTTCTCACTAACGAAGGATTTCAAGAACAGCTTGAATCGAGAATCTGGGCTCGATCGCTCATCGAACTGGAGCAACGTCCTACCCCGGAAATGTGGACTTGTCCGTTAGGTGGCGGCGTTCTGTTTCCGCTCTGTGTCGCTAGTTGCCGATGACGAGGATGCTTGCTGCTGCTTCGACGACGTCGTCGGTGATGGTTTCGAGCTGGTTGATCTTGAGGACGCGGGTGATCTGGGGGAATAGCCGTTCGAGGAGACGGAAGTTGCCTCGAGTGATGCGTTCTACTGCGGCGATTGCCTGGGCGTCGGTGAAGTCGTCCGGGTCGAGGGCCCGGCCGAGGCGTTTCCAGTGTCGGTCCAGAACGAAAAGGAGTTCGTCTCTGCCGAGGGCGCGGTATCGGTGGGAGAAGCCAAGACGGCTGTATAGCTGGGGGTAGTGACGGAACCGTTGGTCGATGCCGGGCATGCCGATGAGGATCATCGGCATGTGGGTTCGGTCGTGTTTGTCACGGAGGAGTTCGAGGGCTGTCGCGTTGAGGCGTTCGGCTTCGTCGATGATGAGCAGCTCCACGAGTGTGGTGACTCTGTTCATTGAGCGTGGTGCGGTATCGAGTTTGTGCAGGTGTTCGTCAATGCACGAGCCGATTCTCACCTGGTATCGGTGTATGTCCTCCATAAGTGTTTTGGGACGGCAGAGAACGTCCGGGGTGTAGAGAACGGTGCGGGACCGGTTCGCGAGTGCATAGTGCTTCTCGTCCTGGTCGCCGCGAGGTCCCCACTCGGTGATGTAGGGCTCAAGGTCATCCCAGTTTGCGTAGCGGCGCGCGGAGAGTGTTTTGCCCACCCCGGCGTCCCCGTGGCAGATCCCTATTGTTCGTTCTTTTCGGACTGCGTTGGCGAACTCGGTGAAGCGCCGGTGTTCCTTGGTGACGATGAAGGTGGGGTTCATCATTTAGTCCTCTTCGTAGGTGCGCAGCCGGCGCCGGCGCCGTACTGGTTCAGTGATGTGCGGTTCGTCGCGGCTGGTGACTGTTGGAATGCGGTCGTTGATGGTGCGGCGCAGTTCTCTTCGACGCGCTCTGCGTGCGGCCTCGATGTCACGCAGGCTCAGACGAAGGTTGGGGTGGTCTTCATCGACCGCGACGCAAACGAAGGTGCCGTGGTCGTAGATGCGGATTTCGGAGATGTCCCGGGGGTCGTAGCGGATGGTGACGGTTTGCCCCACGAAGGGCGCCAGCGTGGGTGAGAGGTAGCGCTGGCCTTGGAAGTGGATGCCGTCGCGTTGCACGGTTCGGTTCTTTGGAACTGTCAGGAGGAGTCCGTCGAGGTCCTCCAGGCTTTCGGGCATCCGGGGAAGCCAGCCGTCGGCGACCCAAGCATCCCGTGGTGAGATACCTATCTCGCTGTGGGGCCGGTCGTTGTAGGCGGCGACGAAGCTTCCGATGGCGCGATCCAGTCCGGGGAGATCGAGTGTGGGCTGTGGTTTTTTGTTCCCGGGCCCAAGGTGTCCGGGGAGGGTGGGAAGAACTTCGGTGTTGATGGTCCCGAAGAACCGCTCGATTTTTCCCCGGCCTTGGGGCCGGGCGATGGTCGAGTGGATGATGCGGATGTGCAGCTCGATGGCAGTGTGTTCGAGGTGGTGGCTGGTGAAGTCGGAGCCGTGGTCCACGTGCAGGATGTCGGGCAGTCCGCACATTGCCCAGCTGGGATCACTTTTGCGCCAGATGGCCTGCCGGAGGGCGAGGGCTGTGTTGAGCGCTGAGGGCGCATCGGTGAAGACGGTGTAGCCGCAGAGCGCCCGGGAGTAATCGTCCATCACTGTCGTCAGCCAGGGCCGGTCGGGTTTGCCGATGGCGCCGTTGATGAGGATGTCGAGTTGGGTGTGGTCCGCTTGCCAGATTTGGTTTGGGCGGTCGGCGCGGCGGCGAAGAACGAGTTCATGCCGGTCCCGGTAGGATTCGGGACCTTCGAGAGCCAGGGTCACCAGGGCGGGGTCCAGTGCCTGGACGATCTTGCGGACGACGGAGTAACTCGGCGCCTGGGCGCCTCGTCTGCCCGCTTCGGCCGCCGTAAGTCGGTGCAACGTTGCAATACTCGGGCGCGGTCTGGTGAGTGCGAGTCCCTCGATAAACCTGACCATTCCTGGGTCGGTGCGCCGTATGCCGGCATCGGCGCGTGGATGCAGGTCAAGAGCACTCGCGCCACCAGTTCGGTAGAGCCGGAGCCAGCGTTGAAGGGTGCGGGTGCTGATTCCGGTTTCGCGGGTGAGGGCGGCAAGCGGGATCTGGTCCTCGACGTAGAGTCGAAGGACCTTCCAGCGCTCATCGCCGTTCAGAATTACCTACGTTCTGGTGCTCTCGCGGGCGGCGAGGGCTTGCTGGTGGCGGTAGAGCGTTGCGCGGCTCCATCCAACGAGACGGGCGGCGTCTTCCGCGGTGCGTCCCTTCGTCCGGGCGTCCTGCGCGATCGCCAGCTTGTCCGCAATGACAACCGGATCCGTCAGCGGGCGGCCAAAGCGCGTTCCGTTCTGTCTGGCGGCGGCGACGCCGGCATTGACCCGCTCGACGATCAGCTCGCGCTCATATTCGGCCAAGGTCGCGAGCATGTTCAGCATCAACCGGCCTGTCGAGGTCGCCGGGTCGATACCGTCTGAGATGGATCGGACCTGGACGCCGCGTTCGCGCAGGAGGTTCACGGTGTTCAGCACGTCGATTAATGACCGGCCCAGCCGATCGACCCGCCACACAACGACGGTGTCGCCCTCCTCGGCGTACTCGAGGAGCCTCTTCATCCCGGGCCGTTCGATCGCCGTCTTACTTCCTGAGGTTACGTCGGCGAAGACGTCGCGCTTTTGCACGCCGACGGAGAGCAGAGCGTCGAGCTGCAGCTGGGCATCCTGGTTCGAAGTACTCACCCGCGTGTAGCCCAATTGCCTCATGAGGCCATTCTGACTCAAAAAGCCCATCACGGACCTGCACTGAGACGATTTACGGCGAGACGTGTTTCCGGGACATCAGTCAGCCCGGTTTTCTCAGTCCGCCGCTGGCTCCTTCCGACGCCCCGAACAGTGTCTCGAAAAGCTTTTATTTTTCAAGACACCGTTCCTTCTCTGCCGGTTCTTACCATGAGGCAGTCCCAGGCATAGGCTGGGCGTATGGGAAGCGGCGGTGAGGATGATTTTGGGCGGCTGTACGATCTGGTCGCCGAAATGGAAGACATCAGGGACCTCCTCGGCGGGATCACGGCCATAGCGGCAGCCGCGGTAACGAGGTCCGTTGGAAGCCAGGTCGAGTGCGCCGTCACGCTGCACCGTAGAAAACGCCCCGCCACAATTGCCGGTAGTGATGATGAAGCGATGCTTCTGGACGGGCAGGAACAAGAGCTCGGCGATGGGCCGTGCACCGAGGCGCTGCAAACCGGGGAACCAGAGGTTCTGGAAGGCTCTTCGGAGACGAGATGGCCTGCCTTCCGACGGGAGCTGGCCGCCACTAGCTTCAACAGCGTTCTTGGTGTTCCACTTGATCTGGGTACCGATGCCTCGGCGGCGTTGAACTTTTTCTCAACCGACACAGGAGTCTTCACGGAGGAGGTTGCCAAGGATGTCCAGCAGTTCACGCAGGTAGCCGCGCAGGCGTTGAGGCTGGGTTTGAGGATCGCAGGAGCGGAATTGAAGGCCGAAGACCTCGCCGCAGCAATGAACTATCGAACTGCCATCGATATGGCCCGGGGCATTATCATGGCCCAGAACCGCTGTAGTGGAGATGAAGCGTTCACCATCCTGCGTGATGCATCAAGTGCACGCAACGAAAAACTTCACGACGTTGCCCGCGCCGTCGTTTCGGGGCTAGCAGGCAGCGATGCCGTCACCTACTTTGAGCCCTGACGATCACCGGCTTCCACTTTGGTCTCAGCCGGAGGTCCCCGCACTGATGGCGGACACGTGAGCGCCCCGCTGCTGTTTGGGGATTCATCGGGGCGTTTGGCCCTTCGAGTCCATTTGCCGAGCCCTACGCGCAGATCGTCGTAAAGTCCTCCACTCCCGGTCCGTGATCGACGCTGCCGTGAGGTCGACCCCATGGCGTCCATCGATAACCCGTGACAGCCTCGGCCAGCCGTGGAGCGGATTAGCTGAAAGGACATGCAATGGGGGTGTCTTTCGTCCTCGGCTACGTCGCCGGGTCCGCAAGCCAGGGGCCGCAGCATTACAAACGTGCGTTCCACTGCTGCGCCCTCGCCGGCAACAGACCTACTGGAACGGGGACTTAGTAATCCAGTGCGATCTCGAAGTCACCCGGTGCCTTACCGGTCACTGCAGCTGCGGCGGCACGCACTGCGTCAGGTATGTCATCAAACCGTTTGGCCTTGACCTTCAGTTCCGGGATTTCCACTGCCCGCAGCAGGAAATACCCGTCGGCTGCACTGGAGATGTAAACGTTCAGCAGCAAGTCTTCCAAATCCCTTCCGCGGCTCCATGACAAGGCTATAACGAGGCAGGAGACACCATGTAGGCGCCATTTTCCTTAAGTCTCAAAAGGGCAGCGGGAGCAGCGGTCCCTCTCATAGTGCTGATGATCACATCGAACCGGCCAGGTTTGACAGGCCCACGCGCGAACCCACCGGGCGTCTCAAAACTCCGTTGCCGTTCAAGGAAGTATCAGCAAGACACACCTTGTCCTGTGATGGACGATTGCGGTTCCTTGACGGAGGGCTGAATTCGGTGAGCTCGTGGACTGACAACCGGCCCCGAGTGGATTGCATGGACAGTGACACCGGCCGGCCGCGTTGAGGAAATCATCGGACAAGAAGGAAGTGCCCGACTTCTTATTGGATGCGCCAGGTCATCCGGTCTCTGGTGTCAGCGCTGGTCGAAAAGTGAGCCATTTCCGGAACGGCACATAGCGGTGCCTCGTCCTGTTTAAGGCCGACACTTCCTGCAGGTGGCCCGAGACGGGGGCATATGGGGTTTGCAGTAGCCTCGGTCCATGGACATAAAGATTCAAGACGGTGCGACATACACCCTCATCAAGCGAGCGAACATGCCAGCCGGGCAACAGGCGTACCGCTGGGTGGGCGACAACGGCCAGGAAATTGAGTTGACCGAAGAAGAAACTGCCGAACTCCTGTAGGTTTCCTCAAAGCGGTACCCTCACCAACAACCGAAGCAACGACGTGACCCGGAAGAGGCACCACAGGTGAGGATTGGCTACTGCACGAGCCTGTCGGGAAACGTAGGGTCCCCGTAGGTCTGCTCCCTCATCCAAACGAGGCTCCTCGATGGCAGGGGACACGACCAGAGCCGATATGTGTTCATGGCGGCCGGCCGCCGAATGCCTGGTGACTGCGGTAACTGTCCGCGATCACCTGCCGATTGGCCTGACCATGGATCTTCGTCCCCGGAGTGAGCACCGGGCGGCGCTGGTTCCAGTTGTCGGTGGTGATTGGCCTCCAGTGCCTACTCCTTCCAGACTCCCAGACCAGTTTTTTAGTGAAGGAGCTGGGGAAGACGGAGGGATGAGTTCACAATTGCCTGTTGCAGACGAGCCGCCGCAGCCTGGAGAAGACGTCGCTGGTTAAGGAGTCATTACCGCAGCATTCGGTATGACGCGCGATTCGTAGATGGGGCGCGTGGGGCACGACGTCGATTTGAACGCCGTTCTTCAAGGATCCCGGTTCCCTGCGGATTATGGACCACGAAAAACGGCGCCGACCTTGCATGCCCTGAAGAAGGCATCGGGCCTTGGGTGGACTGTCTCTACGGCGGGCCGCTGTAGGGGTGCGGGCGGAGGGCCCTTGCCATCTGCGGAATACTGAATGACCGGCAATGGAGGAGCTGCGGGTAGGTATCGCGGCCCTGCAAAACAGGTACCGCCTACTCGCGTGCGAACCATCGTGAGGGCCATAGGGTGATGAATGGAGCCGGCGACGTGAGGTATGCGCCTGAGACCACGGATACCTCCCCCCAGCCGTTGCCGGCTCCACACACTCGCGTCATTATCGGCAGGTACCCGCCCTGGCGCCCGGCTCAAAATCAACACAATAAATTGTGATCCTGGTCAAACGCGCTTCCGCCCCGTCGCCTGGCTTCCTAGAGTGCTCTTATTGCAGCTGAACACCTACGTCAGGGGAGACGTATGAGCACAACTATTCCGCTTGCGGCACAGGAGCCACGCCCCGTCGCCCGGCCAGTGGCCACTGCAGTCCCAGCTCCACCCAGGAACTCCTTGGTAAGACCCCGGGCAATACAAACCCCGCCCTCCAGGGGCCGAGAGCATGAGGTGCAGCGGTTGATTCGCGACCTCGCCGCCCTTGCAGCTAACCGTCGTTCGTCTGTTTCGTAGGACAGATCCGCAACCTTTACTGACCCCATTAGCGCCGGGTCCTCTGGCTGTCCTGAATGCGCGGTGATGTCGCTGCGGCCTATTTCTCTGGTGCTGCCCGTCATAGGGTAAGGGCATGCATCGCACCCAGGAGGAAACCATGCGCACGGCGTCACATCTGACTGAAACTGAGCACGTCCATCGTCTGTCCGAAAACCTCATGACCCAATTGGCCAAGGGCAGGGAGTGGGCCACCCCTGGAGTGCAGGCTGCTGTGCAAAAAGCGGTGGCCGGGTTGGATACCGGTATAGAGACCGCTTCACCGCGGCTCCAAACGCTGTTGCGCCGGCTGGCTGACGAGCTTGCCGGTGGTGTGGAGACGCTCACTCCCCATGTCCAGGAACGCATACGCAGGATAGGCCCGACTGCGGCTGTCGAGGTCACGGCTCCCGTTTCGGCGACACACAGGGCGTCCCGGACGCTGTGGTGGATCGGCGGGCTGCTGCTGGTTGTTGCTGCCGGTGTGGGTGTATGGCGCTCCCTGAAGAGCTCCGAGGAGGCGCCGGAGCCCTCGCTGACTGCGCAATCCGGAGACGCGAACTCCGAGGCCGCTGCAGACCTGGCAGCGGGCCGGATCTAGGAGCACGCACTGGAGACACATCAGGAAGGCATTGCCACCGGAAAGTGGCAACAGCCGGTGATGACCGATGCCCAGCTTCTGAGGATTCTCGGAGACCCCAGGGGGCCAGAGATGGTGACAGCCACCATGTCGGACGAGGATCTGGCAGGGCTCTTAGACGCCCTGTACCGGAACCTGGATACTTTGACGCCGGAACCGTCCGCCATCTTTTGGTACGAAACAGGAGTCGAGGAGAGCCGCCGCAGAGACCGTTGAAGGGTGGGACGCGGCAGGCAAAAGGCCCGGGCAGAGTGCCCGGGCCCTTGTGCAGGTCTTTTTTAGCGGCGGGTGTCGCCGATTCCGTCGGTGTCGATGTTCTCCTTGCGGACTTTCTCGTTGACGGTGACGTTTTCGGTCACGGTGTCCTTGTCCAGCCGGACCCGTTCCACCGGGACGGTCTCCTTCTCCACCACGGGCCGTTCTTCGTGAAGGATGACCTCGTGCTCTTCCTCGCTGATGTCGGGACCGCTGGTAGCGGCGCCGCGGTTTGCATCAGTGATGGGTTCGCGTTCGATCCTGACTTCTTCACGCTGCACCGGTACTGTCTTTGTGACGTTCTCAGTGGTGACGTATTTGCGAAGCCGTGCCCGGCCGGCGGCCTGCTTTTCGGTCCCGACGTGGAGCTGCTCTTCGGAGCGGGTCATCGCATCATCGGTGGTGGGGCCGGAGGTGTCGTGTCCGACCGTGCCGGTCCGTTCGCCCGTGTCGGCTGTGCCGGTGCCTGTATAGGAGGCGCCCCCGCCGAGGTTGTAGTGGGCGTACAGCCGGTCTTCTTCAGCCGGTTCGAGGTGCCCGTCTTCAGCGACCCGGGGAGCGTCCTTAACCTGGTCCTTGCTGTAGGGCACAACGATGTCGTCGCCCTCTGTACGCGCACCCTCAAGCGGGACGAACGATTCGGACGAGCCGAACAGCCCCGTTTTTACGGTAACGAACGTGGGCTGACCCGTCTCATCGTCCGCATAAACCTGGCCGATGGAACCGATCTTGTCCCCATCCGTACCAAGTACGTTTCCGCTGGCGTTGAGCAGGGTGTCAATATTTTCCTTGGCGAACATACCGTCTCCTTGGATTGGTGTTGAGGCCTTTTGGCTTTCCCCAGATCAATACTAAGCACACTTACTATTAGCCTGGCAAGGGGTGGGGGAGTGCTCGCCAAGGGTGCCTCACGTACGTTGTGGTGGAGCGATGCACTGCCGGCCATGGTCGATGCCGGCCCGACCTGGCGCTTCCCGAAGACATCGGGGGAGAGCCAAGTCCCTCGCCAAAGTATGGTGCGGGCAAGCCCTGGGGTTTGCCCCGGGCAGGTCACCGGGTGATCCGCAAAAGCCGAACATGACTCGTTAAAAAGGGCCCCGGCCTAGACAGGCGTTGTCAGGCCGGGGGCTTACTTAGGGGCTACCTCAAGAGGTGACTACTGCCGCGGGTGGTGCTTCTCCCCACTATTTGACCGGCACCCTGTCGTTACTTCTTGTTGTTGACGATGCGGACGGGACCCGCATCGGTCCTGCAGATTGTTTCCTTCTTGCCTGAAGCATCGACTGCCTCGCCAAGTACCGCGATGGCGCCGATGTCGGCAACATCGCAGAGCGTCGCAACAACTGATGCAGCGACGTTTACATCGACTGCGTCTTCTACCGTGACATCGCCAACCGTGACGTTCACCAGGCCATCATTGATCGTGGTGTTGTTCTTAGCCTGCGATGGGGCTGCTACGGCCCCGAGCAGGAAGAGCGAACCGGCGGCTACTGCTGTTGCTTTCTTCAAAACTGACATTGTTGTGCTCCCTCTTTTTGGCCCGAACCGGGCCTCTATTGGTTGCTACTTCAAACCCCAATTGAAGTGATGAAAGCCAAAGAAATCAGCTGATTCTGGTTGAATTTCCCAGCCCTCACATAGTCGACGTTACTTAGTAAGTAACCTTATGGTCAAGGGGGTTGCCGCAAAAGTTGCTGTTGATTCGTTATATCGAAGGGTTGTTGCGGCGATCGTATGCCAGTCCTCTTCGACCGTCCGTCGGCCCGGCGCTGGGGCTTTGCACCTACGTGGGAACTGCTCCTGCACGTGGGTGTTCTAGTGCGGTGTTTGGCGCTATGGCTCAAGCCTGTGCTGGGATCTCGCTCAGCTGTCGAACTGCGTCACGGCACTGCCAGATCACCCGCGTACTGAAGGTCAACCAACTCGAAACCATCACCGTCGACGTCGTAGAAGCAGCAGCCAGCATCCTCGTCATCGGCAACTAGCGACACCGAGCGAACACGAAAAGCCGCCACCTAACGCCAACATTCACACCCGGAAAATTGGGACGACGACGAAAATGCTCGGGAACCCCGGCGCGCTGGGAGCCCCCTCAGCTGTCATATGGGGGTGGGACCCAAGTACGCCTGAAACCTTCCCACGCCCCATGGCGGGGAATGCATGGTTCTAGATTCTGGTGGGTGGGAATAGCGCCCCCGGTTGGCAGGTCCAGTTTCGTTTGCGGGTCTTGGCCCCACCCCTAGTTTCGGCTTGTGCCACTCGCTTCACTAGCTTACACTTACAGCACTTAGAGTCAGTTGTAACAATAGGAGTGTGAGTGTCCGGATCAGCAGATGAGGCAGCCGATGTGCTCCGCGACGCTATCGAGGGCGGAGGGGACACCATCGAGGTGACGCTCAAACTCCCCGTGCGCACCGCCGAGAAGGTGCTTGCACTCCTTGAGGCGGAGAGCGTGTCCGGCGCCGTCGTCGTCCCAGTCAAGGACCTTTACAGTACGACCGAGGCAGCGGCGATGCTCGGCGTCTCGCGCCCCACGCTGATGAAGCTCATTGAAGCCGACGAGATCGTGGCTGAGATGGTCGGTACGCATCACCGGATTTCGGCCGAGGAGATCCTCGCGTACCAGCGCGCCCGTGAGGTAAGTCGCGGCCGGGCGGCGGAGGCCATGTCCGAGTTCACGAGCCGCGTGAGCGCCGGCGCTCGGAGCAACGTGACGTTCCGCCACCGAGCGGAGAAGGCCCGGTGAGTAGGACTGAGCTGGACCCGACTGAGTTCACGCAGGCCGAGCGACGACTTTTTATCGACACGAACATCTTCATGGACAACCACTCCCGCTGGACCGGTGGGCTCAAACGGCTGTTCGAACGGACCGCCCCGACGATCGTCGCGCAGAGGAACCCGATCGTGGTGCCGACGAAGGTCGTGCGAGAACTGGAGAAGTATGCCGGGAAGCACTCGTCCCGCGTGGTCGAGGAACAGGTGGAGGCCGTCCGACGATCCCGCATCGCCCTGACCTTCCTCGAAGACGCCGAGACGAAGGGGCTCGTCCGCACCGACCTCGGGGATGACTCCGCGCGCTACGCCGACGACAGCTTCCTCAGGGTCGTGGACTGGGCCGGCGACCGCTACGAGATGTGTGTCGTCACTGATGACATCACACTGCAGCTCCGCATTCGGCTCCGCTCGGCACAACTCGCGCGGAGACTTGTCGCTGGCACGCTTACGAGCGACGGCTTCGTGGTAATCGAGGACGACCAGACACTCTACGGGCGCTGTGCCATGAAGCTGGACGCCAAGCAGCAGAAGGTCGACGATGGCACCGCGACCTTCGCGGACCGGCAGGACGTCGACGAGCTCAAGGAGCTTCTACCCCAGGTCCAGGCGGCCTTCGGACTCCAGTCATGGGTGAAGCGGGCACCACGAACCGCGGGGCAGGGGGTGGCTTCGCACGGCCTGGCTACCGCGTCGATTTCGGCGGGCCATGTAGCCAAACCGTTCTCCAAGTCCGCTCGTTTTCGCGGCCCCGATCAGCCGCTGTCTGCTGTTCAGATTCCCAGCGAGGGCGAAAGCATCATCTCCCTCAACCTCGCCGGCCAGGAAGTCGTCAGACTCGGCGCGCTCCTCGGCGAGGGCGGAGAAGGTCGAGTCTATGAAATCGAAGGACAGCCAACTCGGGTCGCGAAGATCTTCGACAAGGACAGTCGGACCGAACATCGCCGCTCGAAGCTCGACCTGATGTCGTCGCGAGGGCTGAGCCGCGAGGGCGTCGCGTTTCCGATCGCAACGCTCGCTACGACCGACGGAGACTTCCTTGGCTACATAATGCCGCGCGCGAGTGGCCGCGAACTTCAGCGAACTGTGACGAACCCTGGGCGCTTCAAAAAGGCGTATCCCACTTGGACGAAAAGCGACTTGGTCGACGTCTGCGTTTCGTTCCTGGAGAAGGTCTCCTACCTGCACTCGCTCAACATCCTGGTTGGCGACATCAATCCGAAGAACGTCATGGTCGACTCATCGAAGGTCGTGTGGATCATCGACGCGGACTCGTGGCAGCTTGAGGGTTATCCGTGCGCCGTCGGGACGCCAATGTTCACGGCCCCGACGGTCACCGGAGAATACGCCTCCCGACTCCGCACCATGCAGGAGGAGAACTTCGCAGTGGCGACGATGCTCTTCAACATCCTGATGACCGGCCAATATCCGTATGCGCGCACCGGGGCAGACACGAGCGATCCGAGCGATCTGATTGCCGGAGGTAAGTTCCCGTACCAGTTCCAGGGCGCTTCGGACAGAGATCAGCCCGAGGGCAACTGGAAGTTCATGTGGAGCCATCTGCCGTTCCCCGTGAAGTCGCTGTTCTGGAACACCTTCCACCGCGACGGCAAGCGCTACGAGCGGAGACCGAGTGCGGCAGAGTGGCTCCAGGCGTTCCGTGAGTACAGCGCGTTCTTCGGCGGCCCCGATGACTTCGACCCCATGTCGAACGAGGTCTACCCCTTCCGCTTCCGAGCATTCCGCCCGGACACGCCAATCCGAGACTGCCCACAGTGCGAACGACCCAACGCGATCGTGGGGCAATGGGACGAGGACACCCAGTCCTATTACGAGCCGATGCTCTGCTACGACTGCAATCAGACCAAGACGACCTGTAGCCAGTGCGGGAAGCGCAAGCCGGCCAACGCGCTGATCTACGGCGGCCGCTGTTGGGATTGCTACCAGAAGAGCGACTATGCGAAGTGCGCCAACTGCGGCAAGGAAACCCGCACGAAGTACCTCGTCAACGGACTCTGCTCCAACTGCCAACTCGTCGCTTGCAGCGATTGCCGTACCCCCACCGCCAAGTCGCAGCTGACCTATGGGCGTTGCCCGGCATGCCAGACGAAGCAGGCGACCCTGGACCCGGCCCGCCTGTGCACGCGGTGCGGAAAACCATTCATCACATACGGCAATGTCGCCTGGCATCAACGCAGCTACAAGCCCGTACCCACCAGCCACAAGTTCTCCGATCCCGCCTGCACTGCCGCCGCAGCATCTCGAATCTCCCAGTCGAGTTCCTCCAGGACAGCGACAGGATCTGGCACCTCGGCAACCGCCCGGACTGGAGCCTCGCGGCCACAGCCGCAACCAGCGGCCGCTGCCAAGAAGGGCCTCTGGGCGCGTATCGCTGACTGGTTCTGGAACTAGACAACAACACGGAAGGAACACTGCAATGGCTCTCAAGATCGGCGCCAACGACCTTGTCGAGAACCCGACTCCCCGCGTCCCCGTGTCGCTCTGCATCGACACGAGTGGCTCGATGATGGGCGACAAGATCCGCGAGCTCATAGAGGGCGTGAACCTGTTCTACGACGCCATCGACGAAGACGACGACGCACACGACGCTGCAGAAGTCAGCATTGTCGAGTTCAACTCGGCGGCCACGCTGATCCAGGACTACGCGAGCATCGAGCGACTCGAACGAATCGAGACGATCGACCCGTCCGGCCTGACTTTCCTCGGCGAGGGCGTCAATCTTGCGCTGGACACCCTTGAGAAGCGGAAGTCCGTCTACTCGGGCAGCGGCGTCCTCTGCTACCAGCCGTGGCTCGTGCTCATGACCGACGGACAGCCCAACGGAAGCCCGGCTGAGCTTGAACGAGCAGTCCAGCGCGTGACCGAACTGATCGCAGCCCGGAAGCTGACAGTCTTCCCCATCGGGATCGGCAAAGACGCCGACATGGCAGTTCTAACCCGCTTCAGCCCGGTTGACCGCCCCCCGCTACGTCTGCAGGGACTTAAGTTCAAGGAGTTTTTCGAGTGGCTCTCCAAGTCGGTCTCCCGCGTGTCCCGGTCTACTCCGGGCGATAACGTGAAGCTCGACCTGGAAGGACTTCGCGGCTGGGCGGAGCTCTAGTTGTTCAACGAGTTCCATCACCAGGTGCGGGGTCGAGGGCACCAAGCCGAGGGCACCCGAGGACAGGACCGGACCGCATACGCTCGTCGCGCTGGTATCCAGGTGCTCTGCCTCGCCGACGGCGCTGGCTCGGCAGCATACTCGGAGTATGGGGCTCAGTCAGTGGTCCACGATGGTTGCGATCTGCTAGTCGAGCGCTTCCATGACTTTGCAACCGGCGACGATGCCGGTCAAGCGAGGCAGGACATCGTTGAGCATCTCCGTCGCGGTCTCGCAG
Organism: Pseudarthrobacter sp. NCCP-2145; assembly: GCF_023708005.1. Taxonomy (NCBI): domain Bacteria; kingdom Bacillati; phylum Actinomycetota; class Actinomycetes; order Micrococcales; family Micrococcaceae; genus Pseudarthrobacter; species Pseudarthrobacter sp. NCCP-2145. Next base: position 26,004 of record NZ_BRCG01000028.1, read on the forward strand.
AGACTGCGGACAAGATCGGCTGCGAGGTTGCCGATCTGGCATCGACGTTTCTGGCGGTCGCTGTGTCGGAGGACCGATTCGTGATCGCCCACGTCGGCGACGGCGTTGTTGGGTATATGAAGCACGGCGCGCTGAGGGTCGCGTCGGCCCCAGACAACGCAGAGTTTGCCAACGCCACGACCTTCATCACTTCGAGCGAAGCGGTCGCGTCGCTGCGGCTGTTCCGCGGCTCCCTGGAGGGGGTGTCCGGCTTCATCCTCATGAGCGATGGAACGAGTGCCAGCCTGTACGACCAGCGATCGGGGCAGCTCGCACCCGCATGCGAGAAGCTGATCGCGATCACGGCCACCGCACCGACCCGCCACTCGAAGAACCCTGAGTACAAACGGCGTCTGAAGCGGGCTATCAACACTCAGATTCGCGCTGCGACCAAAGACGACTGCTCGATCGGCATTTTCGGGCGGCGGGGGTACGCAGTCGGCCCCCGTTAGCTCATCATTCTCAGGGAAGGATCCTCCAGCAGGGCTGTGCAGGCGACTTTGGACATTCAGTGCAGACGACTTTGGAAACTGACACTCGGTCTCGAGAAGTGTCTTAGCGAGTCTGTCTCACCGTAGCTTCTCACAAGCCCTCGAGGCTTAGAGAGACACCCGTCTGTGCGTGTGCGGATCGTGTAGTCCCAGTTATTTGCTTCACCAACCTCGGCGGAGTCACGTACGGCGCAGCGCCGGTCGACCAATCGGTTACGTGGCGGACAAACGGAAAGACCCTGATGGGCTAATCGACGCCTGTGCACAAGGAGACCCGGGCGCTGATCGGACCAACTTCATCAGTTTTTCCGCTCTGGACATGTACAGAGCGGGGGCGTTCAATGGAAGCTGGGGCGCCTGATGCGCTCCGGTGGCAGCTGTCAATGGCAGCCACGCGTGCTGTCCGCTGCAAGGAGGGGGCGGTATGGACCAGCAGAAATCGCAAGAACAGGGGCCAGCTCAGGTTGCGGCCGAGGCATTCGTATCGCTGCATCTACCGAGCCACCTGACGCTGGAGAGGCTCATCGTAATAGTGGCCGTCCGACGACGGCGTCGAATCGAGATCGAAGCCACGACGATCCTCAACGGCACGTCCGTCTGCGGTCTCTGGTTGTCGACCGATACTCGGGAAATCATTTTGCATGCCGTCACGGACTCAGCGCTCCATAGGCAGCAGTTCATCCTTCACGAACTTGGACATATGATCCTGCGCCACGATGAGTTGGGAATTTCCTCCGACTATGCAGCCAGCCTCTTTCCAAATCTTGACGGAGAGATGGTGTCACGAGCTTTGGCACGGAGCAGCTTCGTCGACGATCTGGAGGCCGCAGCTGAGACTCTCGCAGATCTTCTTGCCGGCGCTATCCGCGACAGCACCATGGAGCCAAGGTCATTTGAACAGGTTTTCGGGTGATCCAGGCAGTCACGGCTGCAGTCATCTGGGGCCTCGTTCTGTGCTTACTGCCCGGCGCGCGCACGAGGAAAGATCACAGCATCCTCGTTGCCGCCGTTGCAATTGCAACCGCGCTCTCCTTGAATGTCGATCCAATTTATCTCACGGGTGATCGAGCCCTCGGCGGCCACAACCTCCTGGATCTTCTCGCGAACATTTTGATGGTCGTGGGAATCTACTTCCTTTCCCAGGCGATCCTCCGGGCCGCAGAGCTTAACGATGCACCTGTGCGCAGAGACCGTCGCGGCCTCCTAATTTTGGGTCTGGTCTCCTTGGGGCTGGTCCTTGCCTTCCTCCGCGTTGAAGCGCCTGTGTCCTCAATGAGATTCATGCTGGATTACGGCGACCAGCCTGCTGCCGCTCTCTATTCCGCCATCCAGTTTGTTTACATCGGGGTAGTCGTCGGCGTCACCGGATACGTGTGCTTTAGATTCCGACGGCGGATGGCCGCTTCCTACTTTCGCGTCGCCTTCACCCTCATCGGCATTGGCTGCTTCCTGGCTCTCGTCGTAGTGTTCTCAGTCTTGGGAATGGACCTAGCCCATCTTGGAGGAGACCTGTCGACCATGCAGCAGTTGGCGGCTATCTACGACACCAGTTTTGTCGGGGCGATGTTGTTCCTGTGTGCTGGACTGGCCCTGCCGCCAGTAGCGCGCCGGATCGTTCAGCGAACGCAACAGAGGACCCAAGCTGGCCTACTCGAAGACCTCACATCCACTTGGGAGAAAGCGACAGTTACCCGCAAGGATGGACGCCTGGCGACGCCCGCCGGAGTCATCGAGCGGGGAGACCCAGACACGCACAGGCTTCATCGGATGCTCGTCGAGATCGAGGACGCGCTCCTGATGGATCCCGCTGCTGCTAAGTTGCTGGACGAAGCTGATTTTCAAACTTTGACTCGAACCGAGAATTACCTCGCTTCCCATAGGGACACGCAGGGTGGTCGAATGGGCATGGCGCGACGGGGGAGGGGGAAGAACCCAAGTGGCAGATGATGCCGTAGAACCCTCGGAGTCGCCGCAGGCCAGGCTCGCTCGCAAGATCACTCTCTTGCTGGATTTGTATGAGTCCCGAGGAACAGGGCTCTTGTCCTACAGGGAAGTCAGCGAAGCAATGTCTCAACAGGGCACGCCGTTGTCGCGCTCAAGGTGGGCCTACATGCGAAGCGGTGATAGCTCCCTGGCTATGGACCAGGATTTGCTGCAGAACCTCGCGGCATTCTTCGGCGTGGATCGCCGGTACCTTCTGGATGACTCAACAGAGATACCCGACCTAGTGGAAGCTCAGCTCAAACTCCTAAGGTCGATGCGAGAGGCTCGCGTGAAAAATTTCGCAGCAAGGCAATTGCAGGACTTGTCTCCCGAAACGCTGGCGCGACTTAGGGACGTCATTGACAAGCATGTCAGGAGCGAAGATGAAGACTCCTAGAATGCTGCGCCTTCTCACCATTGCAGCCGTATGCGCATCTTCAGTGACGTTCTTGGGAGCTGCCTACTTTGCGCGTCGGGTGGTTGTGCCAAGCACTTCACGTCGGGAGGATCTTTCCATCAGGAAAGTCTTCTCCGGCGAGGATGGATCCCTGAGGATTGAACTGCCAGCGACCCCGTTAACGATGGCGCCTGGCCGCTACAGCTTGTGGTTCGGCAACGGCAAGGGCCACGCCTGCATAGGGGCTGTAATAGCCGAGGACATCAACGGGGAAGCGGTGACTCGTCTCGTGGAGCGAGTCGACTCCGGTGACCTACACGCGGCCACCGCCGGCATCTGGAGCGGGTACGCGTACTCCAAACCCGAGCAACTGGGTCTGCCTTTTGAGAACGTGGAGATTCAGGTCGACGGCGGCATGGCACCCGCATGGAAATTCGCGCCCACGGACGCCGGTCCGGTGTCTTCGACATGGGCCATCCACGCGCATGGAATGGGTGGAAAACGGGCCGGCGCCCTGCGCGGTGTTCCTGTTGCGAGCAGACTCGGCATCACATCGCTGGTCGCGTCATTCCGTAACGACGGCGAAGCGCCGCCGTCGAACGATTCCCGGTACTCATTGGGCCAGAACGAGTGGTTGGATGTCGAAGCAACCATTAGGTACGCCGTGGACCATGGCGCCGAGCGGATCGTATTGCTTGGATGGTCTCTGGGCGGTTCGATGGCTCTGCGTGCAGCAAATCTTTCAGCCCACTCTGATCGGATTGTCGGCCTTGTGCTCGTGGCTCCCGTCCTAGATTGGGCCGAGACTCTGACGTCTAACGGGAGTGCCAGTGGGTTACCTAAAGCTATCGCCAGGGCTGGGCTGAGCTTGTTGGGTTCGAATGCGGGCCGCTGGGTCACCGGGCTCAAGCAATCCATTGACCTCTCCGCGCTGGACTGGGTTACCCGCGCTGGTGACCTCAAGACACCGACCCTCATATTGCACGGGATCGACGACAAATCAACACCGGTCGCAGCCTCTGAACGATTTGCAGAGCTACGACCCGACCTCGTTCAGTTGGTTCGCTTCGATGTTCCGGGGCATTCACTCGAGTGGAACGCTGATACCGAGAAGTGGGAGTCGTCCGTTACTCGGTTCCTAAAGTCGCTGCCCGCTGACTGAAACGTGGCCGCAAGGTCAGCAAGCTCCCTTTCGACCATATCCAACCGCGCTTTATACGTTCCCGAACCCAGGATGACGATGCCTGCCTCGCATAGAAGACTGAGGTGTTTGCGGACAGAGGAAGCAGAAATGGTGAGGGCTGCAGCGACCTCACTGCAGGTCGCCGGGCCATGGGTGATCAAATAGCGAATGAGGCGGCTTCGCGTCCGGTTCATCAAGATGTTCGCCATGGAGACCACCAGGTGACGAGGGAATCTCTTGTAGCCCGCTGTAGACGGGTCTACAGCAGAACGATACGCTCATCCACATACGGATGGAAGGACGAAGCCGCGCTTGTTGCATGTGGACTTGGCCAAGGCAATACTGGGCAACAATTAGTGACTCGCTGACGATAGTCATGTCTGGTCTGGGAGGTGAAGCGTGGCTGGAGACGAAGAAGATCACAAAGGCGTGGAACTGTCTCCCCAAGCCGAACTTGCACGCCGCCTAAACCTGCTGCTCGACGTCGTCGTTGCAGAGCGAGGACAACCCGTCACGTTTCGCGAAGTTCAGCAAAAGCTGGCGGAGAAGGGCTTCAAGCTTTCCAGAGCCCGCTGGTTTTACATGAAAGACGGCACAGGCAGGCTGGTGAGCGACCCGGCGCTACTAGGCGCCCTGTGCGACGTTTTCAATGTGGATCCGGATTATCTGATGGGCAACGACGCCTCAGATCTGCCCGAGCGCATTGATTCCCAGCTTGAGTTTGTGAAATCTCTCCGCGCTGCGAGGGTGAAAACTTTCGCTGCTCGGACCCTTGGTGACGTGTCGCCCGAGACGCTACGGGCGATCACAGAGTACTTGAATAAGGACATCAGCCGTCGGCCAGAAGGGGAGAGGGCCGAGGCCAGTCCACAGTTGGACGCGGATGAGGCGCCGAAGCGCGAAGACTAAACGTCGGGCTCATCTTTCCAACTCACTGCGGCTACTTTTCCAGTAAGTACCTGAGGTGAGCGTCGAGCAGTTCCTTGATCCGGACAGGGTTCGCCGAATACCGCGGTGACCGTCCGTGTCTACGTCCAGGCTCGACGTCGACCATCACCACGCCTGCCTCTTCGAGCGCCGCCAGGTGCTTTGCCACGCTGGGATCGCCCGCGCTGACAGCATCGACGATATCCCCGCGCGTCGCCGGCCCACTGGCCGTGAGGAATCGAAGTATTTCGTTTCGCGCCCGGTTGCCGAAGGTTGCGACGGCAGCCTCGACGTCGGCCGACCAGGCGGCGTCGTGAGGCTGCGTAATTCTCGGCATAAGGTCATTCTTCCCGAAGGCGGTGCAAAAAGTAAGAACCGCACTCTTGACGATACTTTAATTATCTTCGACAATAATTCCTATAGCTTCTTCTGATCGTTGTTGGATCTCCGCATCCACTAACTGGGGTGGCCGTTTGCGCGACTCTGCGAACTACTCGATCTGAACAGTCAAAGCGGTGAAGCCATGGAAATTAAAGCCAAGGCGTATCAATCTACAAAGGAACCAGAGACGGTCGCTCACGTTGACGTCTCGTTGCGAAGCACACCTCCGCCGGGAGAACCCGTCATCCAGATCGACCGGATCATGGTCGCGGTTGATGGGGTCCACCGTTACGTCACTTCTCGGCTCGCGCGGATCGGGCGGTCCTGCGATGTGGACGATGTCATGCAGGACATCCGGGTCGCCGTTTGGGACGGGGTTGCGCGGGGACGCTACCGGGAGCTGCCTGGCATCCCGTTTGAAGCGTGGGTCCAGGGTGTCTGCAATAAGATCTGCGCTGCCCATATCCGGCGCGAGCTAAGCCATCAAACATTGCCCTTGCTTGTTGACTTCACGACGATGGAAAGCTCACCCGAGCTTCTTGCTGTCGTCCATGCTGGGGCGGCAGGAAACGACGTCGAGAACTATGTTGATCAGGCCTGGGCACACGCCATGCTGGGCCTGGTCCAGCGCAGCGTCAGTGAGGAAACCTGGAGGCTTGCCGTATCCAGCCTCACGGGGCCGAGGCATTACGGACCTCCGTCTCCCAAGGACCGGCGTCGATGGCATGCCGTAACCGTCGTTCGGCAGACGGCAAGAACAATCAACACGGCATTGAACTGCCACCCCGAACCCGGATTGGGCGTCGACGATCTCTGCCGGTGCGCTGCCAACTGCCTTCCCACAAACGTCCTTCGGAGCGTCGCGGAAACCATAGTCCGTCCAGGCCTGCGAGGAGTGGATAGATCCGTTCAGATGGCTGCTCTAGCCTGTGAGCTCGGCGTTACCGAGAGGTACATCGCGGTGAATATCGGATTTGCCCGGCAGCTGTACCAGGCAGCTTGGCGCGTGCTCCAGCACGAAGTGCATCGACCGGCTGTCTAGGTCTTGGGTTTCGGACATCGGGTTGCACTATGCATTGGTTCCGTAGAGTTGGCCCTCGGGAGTGGGTGGCGACAGGGCTGGTTGCCCTGCTCATGATTAGTGCAGCCTTCCTACTTTGGCCTGCAGAGAGCCCCAGGGGACGCGTCCCGCCGACCACGTCCGCAACCGTACCTGCACCGGCGAAGCCATCAACCAATGCCACTGCACCAGGCACTACGTCCGGTGTTCCTGACGAGCCAGTCGTTACGGCGGAAGCAACGCCGGATGGTTTGCCACGTACCCGCGATTACCGGGCGCTCGCTGCAGCGGCAGCCAAGGGAATCTATAGCTGGGACAGCCGGTGGTCGTCGTACTCGGATGTGTATGCCAAGCTGCGGTCCTGGTGGGAGTTGCTGCCTGATGAATCGAATCCCTTATCTGTACTGGTTCGAGAGTTTGAAGGGACAGGCGTGACAGCGGGGACGTTCACCACCCTGGCAGAGCAGTCCGCTCGCCGAAGCGGCACCGCCGTGTCCGTGCGCTGCGATCTCGAGTTGGCCAAGGTTCAGGAGTATCCGGCCCCGTGGGAAGGCCTCCACGTGTGCACGGTGACGGTGCAAGTTGTGGACGAGACCAGCAACGGCAAAAGTGCCTATGCGGCCCCTGTCACGGTCATGGTCAACTGTCCTCCTGCCACCACCGCTCCATCTGATCGCTGTGCCATGGTCGCCTTCTACGCAACCGCAGAGAGAATCGTTTACTAGTGGCTGCACTGGTGGCCGTCGCAGGGCTCGTGCGGCGCCGTGCATTGTTGAAGGTCGTATCAGCGGCCGCTTTCCTCGCTCTGCTTTTTGGTGCAATGGCATTTGCCGGAGGCGTGGCGGCGCTAACAGGTATGGCGCGCCAATCTGCAGTTGCCTGTACGCCAGCGGGAACTGAGGTGGCCACTGCCCATAACGTCACTGGTGCTGGCTTGGAAGTTCGGAATGCTGGGCGCTTGCTCTACGAGCTGACGCCTCGGCAGGAGAGCGTTGCGCGGACATACATCGCGGTCGGCAAGCAGCTTGGAATACCGCGCTCCGGGCAGATCATTGCCATCATGATGGCGCTGCAGGAGTCGAGTCTGCGCATGCTCGCGAACCCCAGCGTGCCTGCTTCCCTGCATTTCCCCAATGACGGCGTTGGACGTGACCACGACTCGATCGGTTCGGCCCAGCAGCGTCCTGCGGCAGGCTGGGGGACAGTTGAGCAGTTGATGGATGCTTCCTATAACGCGCGGGCCTTTTACGGTGGGCCGTCGGGACCAAATCGCGGCAGTCCTCGAGGATTGCTGGACATTCCCGGTTGGCAGGCGATGGACAAGGGACTGGCTGCCCAAGCAGTCCAAGTCTCTGCTTTTCCTGAACTGTATGCGCGCTGGGAGCCGGCGGCCACGGCAATCGTGGCTGCTCTTGAGGGTGGAACCGCTCCTGCCTCCTGTACAGATTCCACGCCAGCGCCGCGTCAAGGGGGATCTTCCCGTAACTTGAGCCAGCAGCGTCAGGACATTCTGAGGTTCACGCAGGACGGTCTAGGCGGCAGATATGTGTGGGGAGGGACTGCCTTCAAAGCTTGGGATTGCTCCGGCTATGTGCAGTGGATCTACAGGCAAGCCGGAATCGAGTTGCCGAGAGTAGAACAGTGGCGCGTTGGCGTTCGAACAGAAGATCCCCAACCAGGAGACCTAGTAGTTCAAAATCCACAGGGACCCGACAATTGGGGCCACGTCGGCATCTACGCGGGCGACGGCATGATGTGGAGTGCTTTGAATCCTGCTGTGGGGACGCTGCTGCATCCAGTGAGTTGGAACCCTGGTGCGGCGTACTTCGACCTCATTAGGCGCTGAAGACCACTCTGCTATTGCGAGATGCAGCTTCATTCGCCCGATCGGTCGGTGTTCGGCTCGGTCCGTCATCAAAAATGGCCCAGATAATTTCGGTGGACCTTCCCGCGGATGAGGAAGACGAAGAAGACAAGTCGCCAGCTGAGACGGCAGCGCAGCGGGACCGCACGGAGAATGCCCGGACGGCCGCAAACGCACGTTGGAGCATGGATAAGGCTAAGCGGGGCACCCGTGGCGCGTAGGCCTATTTCTGAGGCTGAGCAAGCCCGCCGTGATGCTGCAGCGGCCGCCGTCACGGTGGAAAAGCTTCCGCGTGAACTCGTTGGGGAATCGGCCGTCTTCTGTGAACTGTTCCAGAAGGACTCACCGCACCGGCACCTAGCGGAGGCGCACACGGATTGGGTGCCGCCCAGGGATGAGGCGCGGCGCATGTGGTTTGCGGATCGGGGTATCAGTGTGAAGTACGCGGACCCGCGATACTCGGAGGCTCTTCAAAATGTGAAGCCCTTGACGGCGGATGAATGGATCCTCTGGCATAACGAAGGAAAGCTGGCTGCTGAAGAGTTGGCGCAGTTTACGGACGGGCTTCTGCCCGTCCGTAAACTTGAATGGCTTAGACGAAGATTGCTATGGGGATCACTTTAAATGCTGCGGCATCCTCCGTGAGGCCTAGGTCAAGGTTTATGTATTCGTCAACTCTTTCGTCTTCCCTCAGCTTTTCTTGGAGCTCTTCTAAAGCGTTGGGTTTCAGCCGGCTAAGAATCTTGTTGCGGTCCATCAGGGTGTAACCGTTCATGACCCGGATGACCTTGCCGAGGACGCGGAACTCACCGTCAACAAGCTTGTCTGTATCCCCGCCGCTGAACATTGCGCGGTCACACACGGTCACAGCATGGACGTTGAGTGATTTTGCCTCAGGGGCAGGAATGACAGTCCCGTAAAACTCTAGAGAAGTACCGTTTCTGAACTCACGCTGCGCTGCTTCAAAGAACGCTGCTGCCTGACTGCTGGCGAGATTAGCTTCATTGATAGCGTGTTGCAGCTCTTCCGGGCTCATGTCCGGACTTATGACCGCCTTGAGGTTGTTGGCATACGCATACTTTTGAACGATGTCGGCGGTTAGAACGTCGAGCACGCTAACAATGAAGTTCGGCTCGAATGTGGCTCGGTACTCCACAAAATCGCCAGGCTGCAGACTGTGATAGGACGCCGCATCGTCTACAACGGTCACTAGGTCCTTTCTCCGGAGCTCTTGCCTAACTCCGTGAAGAAGGTAGGCATGGTCAAACGTCATCGTGGTTGCACTGCCACTGGCCGCCTTGGACTGACGGGAACCTTCCCCAGTACCTTTCAGATTGACCAATCCCGGAATGCTGCCGCCAATGTCTGCAGTTCCCTTGAGGCCGTCAGTAACGTCGGATTGATCATTCGTTTGCATTTGGGTAGGTCGGCCACCAATGAACTGTTGGTAGAGCCCTTCCACAAAGGGAGTGTTCTGGTAGATCACGATGGTGTAGAGGTCCAGGTCATCTACTTCTAGCGGGTGCTCATACTCTTCAGCCATATGGGCAGGATATAAAATTCTTTTCCTGTGGATTCCTTGAGGATCCATTGTTAAGCTCCCGGCATGAAGCGCGGAACGATACTCATGGTCCTAGGCGTCATCATCATTGCGCTTGTCGCTGCGGCGAGGTTCTACGTTGGCACCTTCAATTTCTCTATGTTGGTGATGTTGCTCGCCGGTCTATTCGTGGCAGGATTGGACGCATCTCAACGCTGGGAACGCGCTAAGCCTTAGCTCTTTACATCAAGGGGAATCATGGCCGACGTATGGACATGCAATGACTGCGAATCACGGACGACTACGCGCAGGATCGATGAAACCTCAGCCGCGGACAAGGTGAAGCACTACGTCACGGTCCCGTACGCCTGCAGCAACAGGCAATGCGCAAACTCCAACCCGCGTGAACTTAGCGCGAACTGGTGCACGGCCGCCTGACGTATCTAGTCGTTCCAGGTTGTGCGGTCTATCTAAAGGGAGAGGACCCGCTCCAATCAGCGTCCTGATCAATGCGGACTCCTAATCGCGATATCGTCTCCAAGGGCTTCCAATTCGGGAAGCTTAGGAACTGGCACGTGGGGGCGATGGAATGAAGTTTCTGAGTGGGCCGTGGTTGTTTGCGATGGGCGGCTTTTGCTTGACATGGGCGCTTTGCCTCTTTGATGCCTTGAAGCTCAGGCGTCAAGGCAAAACTAGTGCCATAGGCAAGGCTGCTTTGAAAGTCGGAGGAAGAGCGTACGGCGCGCTTATGTGGCTGATTTTCAGCCTGCTCACAGGTGGCATTTTTTACTTCGTAGGCCTTTATCTAGAGAAGTAAACGGAATCAGGAGCACAAATTGAAGGCCCATGCCTGTATCGGGCACGGGCCTTCTTCCGTCGCAGATCGGCTAGGGCCGGTACGCTTCCCACCACCAGCCATGCTCAAGGAAGTAGATAAGAAACGGAGCCACGACCGCGGCCAACGAGAGCGCGATAGCAACAACCGTCATCCGCTTATTGAAGAGGGACTGCTGGTGCCTGTCTTGCTCCGCCCGCTTCCGGTCCTCTTCCGCGTTCTGAATCGTCTGATTCAAGGCGGTAAGAAGGACTTTCGTCTCTTCCAAATGCTGTAGTTGTTCCGCTGCTTGATCGCGCGTCGGCGCAGGCGGCGGCGGGGCTATCTTTGCTGACGCTTCTGCTATGGCCCGAAAGTCGTGGCCTGCATCCCGAACCCCAAACTTGTATATAGGCGTGGGCTTCATTTCCCTGGCGAAGTCGCTAACCCTGTCAGTCGCGCCGGCAGAGCGGAGGGCTTCGGAAAAGCTGTCAGTGAAGCTCTTGGAAAGATTGTCAGGCTCCATGTCAGTTACAGGCTTTCGGCAAGCTCAGTGACCTTGGCAGGCGTTGACCCCGCCTTGTAGCAGAGGTCCCACACATCAGCAGCCGGTGAGGTTTCGGTCAGGGTAGCCAGTTTCGGATCAAGGCCGGTCAGTACAAGAGCCTTGTTCAGGTTGGTAGCAGAAAAAAGTCGTTCACGGTGAACCCCCCAGTTATGTAGTTGATGCGTCCGAATTTACCGCGTCGGGTCGACAGGCATCGGCCCTTGCTAGTTCAGCTCCCGGCCCAGTGCCGGAGTACGCACAACATTTGCACTAGCGTGGTGCCACTCGTATTCGTGTTCTTCCGCTGACCGTCGTCTTCGTCGTTTTCCCTGGGATTGCGGCTATTAGTCTCGGATTCTAGGAGCCCGAGGCCCAATAAATCAAGCTCTTTCAGTATGCAGGACAGATAATCTATAGGACGAGCGGCGATGAAGTAGTCAGGGAAGACGCACCCTGTGGGGTTTACAGTTTTACCAATAAAGTAGGAACTGAAAACATGACGACGGTAGGCCGTGCGGTTGCCGACTCCGGCAGATACGTGTTCATCGAAGCTCAAGCGTCCTCCGCAGAGTTCGATCGACATGAAGCCTCATTCGAAAGACTCCTTGCGCGTCTCGTTGTTCACTCAGACTGTGCTGCATGTGTTGACTAGCCCGACGAGCTAAGAATTCGCGTGACTAGATTGGCGCCTTCAATGAGCGCTACCAGTTGGAAGCCAGCCTAATGCCGAGCGCTGCCCTCGATCTAGGCTCGACTCTGATAAACGATGGGTTGCGAGACGTTGTCATATTCATCGCGATGCCGACATCAAGGCTCTGCCGATTTGTATACGAACAAGTCATGTCGCTTCGCTCCGCAACATCCATGAACCCGTGAGCTCTTCTGCTCACACCATGGAACACAACGGACGGAGCACCAATGTTTTTTGCAGCGGTGGACCCGGGGATTACCCCGAACGCAAGCTTTCCTTTCCTGGAATCGCTCAAACAGATCGGCGGCGGCATCCTGGTCGGCGCCTTCATCATCATTGCCATCGTGGCCATCATCGGTGCCGCGATGCTGCTGGCTGGCAAACTTAGCCAATCGTCACGCCTTGCTTCCGGCGGCGGCGTGATCCTCCTCTGGACAGGTCCGGTGGCTGCCATCCTCGGCGGCATCAACGGCTACATCCTCTGGTCACAGACCGCCTTCCCGCTTGGGTTCTAAGTCATGCCCGTTGAGTGCGATCTCAATGGATGGTGGCCGCCCGGCTGCGGTTTGGTGTCACAAGCGAACGACAACGCCATAGGCGCAGTCACGTCCCTCTTCGCCAACGTCCTCCAAAGCATGGCGTCCTGGCTTTGGGCTTTCATTACTGGCGCCTTTTCTGTGTCGGATGTCGACGATTCTCAGTGGCTCTCCATCGAGGGGCTGACGAGCTGGTGGGTCGTCGTCATGATGACGCCGCTCGTCGTTGTGATGATCCTCCAGGTCCTGTCGGGCCTGCTCAGCCAGCAGCCGAGACGGATCGGCCGCGCGATGCTTGGTGGCGCTGCCGCCATTCCGCTCGTCGGGGCTGCCGTGTATCTGGTCCGGCAACTAACACGGGCGAGTGACTTAGCCTCTGCCGCACTGCTCGAATCAATTGGTTCGGACCCATACCTCGTGTTTATGAGGCTTTTCGGATTTGAACGGGCACCAGAAGGAAGTGGTCGGGAATGGAACTTAGTCTCGCTGGCACCTGGGACGACAGGGGGCCCAGCCGGTGCCGTCGTCGTTACGGTGATGGCAGTAATTGTCGTGTGGATCCTTGCCTTCATCCTGATGTGCTCGATGATCTTCCGCTCCTTTGCACTGGTAGTCCTGGCCGCTGTCGCGCCGGTAGCCCTGATGCTGCTGCCCTGGGACAAGACAAAGTCTTGGGCACGCCGCTGGTGCGAGGTGGTCATTGCTCTGGTGTTGGCAAAACCCTTAGCCGCAACGGTCTTGGCCGCTGCAGTGAAGCTCTTTGCGGAGTCCAAGTCCTTTGCCGGTTTGGCGGCCGGAACGGTGGGAATGGCGCTTGCCTGCGGCGCACCCTTGATGGCCCTGCGTTTGGTTAGCTTCGCGGGCGGGGAACTCGCGGCAGCGGCACAAACTGCCGGTGGCGGCCACGTCCTGTCCCGCAGCAGCAGCGTGGCGGCTCGCCAGATCAGTAGGCAGACCGGGGGCCGCCTTACACTCGCAGGCCTGGTGAATCGATCCGCCATGACCAGGCCAATCAACTCAAGTCGCAACCTCTTCCCGACACAAGTGTTGGCACCCGCTGTGGGCTCCGGGATGCCGTCGCCCCACAGTAACGGCGGCGAGTTGGCCCTGAGAAGCGGGCCATCGGCAGGAGCTCCGAACACCCTGCACCCACCCGGGTCGCAGCGGGGCTTAGTGCGCATAGACCCTCACGAAAACACTGGTACCGCCCCGGCATCCGCCCGGCAGGCCCCACCCGGAGATGCCGAACCGCGAGCGCATCCCAACGCAAGCCCACCGGCACCTTCTCCGGTGCGGCCTCCGAAACCCCATCCACCAAGAATCGACCCTCCGAACGGAGGTACCCCACATGTCTGACGATGCCCGTGCCCTCGAGGCCGTCAAATTCCCCAGATACGAGCGCCGCGGGTTCTTCCTTGGCCTTAAGTGGTACCAGTTGTTGATAGTCGCAGGGGGCGGCGCGGTTGCCATAGTGGCTTCTGCCAGCAGTGGGCCGGTTGGCCTTTTTTCCTCCGGACCCCTCTGGCTTGGGCTTATGCTGCTCGGGCTCCTCCAGTATTCCCGCATCCCTTATCCCGTATGGGCGAAACAGCTCGCTTTGTTCTTTTACCGGGCAGCGGCAGGACAAACGAGGTTCCTTGCAAAGCCCCAGGCTCCGCAACTTGCAGGTCGGCTCGCTCTCCCGGGCGGCCTTGGCAATCTGGAGATCAGAACGACGGCCAGTGGTGAGTGCTTCATGGTCGACCGCCCCGGCCGGGAGGCGATCGCGGTGTTGCGCTGCAGCACGCGGTCTTTTGCGCTCCTAGACGCAGACGACAAAGCGTGGGCTGTCCAAGCCTGGTCACGTGTGCAAGCCGGTATGGCCCAACGGCCAGGAGCGGCCAGGATCGCGGTCCAGGATTACACAGTGCCCTACCCGTCGTCGGCGCTCTGGGAGTTCTACAAAGACAACGCCATCCCGGCGCAGGCTGGCGAGAAGACTGCGTGGGGACAACGCGCGTATGAGGACTTGCTCGGTGCAGCCGGATCGACCATGAGCCATGAACTCCTGGTCGCGGTTGTCATTGACACAAGCAAGGCTCGACGACGGATCAAGGAGTCGGGCGGGGGACTGGTGGGCCTGGAACACGTCCTGCGGCTGGAAGTCGAGGCGATGAAAACGTCGTTCGGTACCCACAGCGTGAAGGTAGAAGAGTGGGTTCGTGAACGCGGACTGCTAAGCATCATCCGTGGGGCATTCGATCCCGCTGCTTTGCCGGCCCCCAAAGCGCCGGTGGCGACAGCCCCGCCGTCGGACGAGCGGGCAGATGAGGAGATGGATACCCTCCACCGCCATGGCCCCATGGCTGTCGAGGAACACTGGACGTACCTGCGAACGGACACCGGTTTTCACCAGACTTTCTGGATTGCTGAATGGCCGCGCCAGAAAGTCTTTCCGGGCTTCCTGCACCCCTTGATCTATGTGGGCGAATTCCGCCACACGTTCACGGAAGTCATACGGGCAGTGCCTACTGCTGAAGCCCTCCGTGATATCCGCTCCGCCCAGGAGGCGCATGAAACCCGTCGCCGTATCAATGCCCGCTTCGATAGGCCTCTTACCCGTGAGCAAAAGGCCGAGGAAGAAGAAGTGATCCAGAGGGAGGAAGAGATCGTCGCCGGCCATGGTGACGTTCGCCCGGCGGCTTACATCACCGTCACGGCGACCTCGCTGGAGGACTTGGCACGGCATCGCCAGGAACTTGAGTCCGCGGCCGCCGGAGCATTCGTTGAGCTCCGGCTTCTTTACGGACAGCAGTGGGCCGCGTTTGTCGCCGGTGGCCTGCCGCTTGGAAGGGGACTGCGGTGAAACAGGCATTGAAAAGCTTCGAGTACCTACCCTCGGGAAAGACCCGGACGGAACGGAAGGCACGACGGCGGCCCGCGCCACCCGCTGCAGGGTGGGCGAGCGGTGGGGGAGGGGAAAAGCAGCGCGACCTGCAGGGGATGCGTCTCTTGGGTGACTGGGGAAGCAACGAGCCGAACTCGCTGCGGGGTCCTCACCGGTTGCAGCCTGCGCCCCACCGGGCTTCGACCATGACGTTTGCGGCCGCCTACCCATTCCTTACTGAGTCGGGGCTGGGGCACGAGGGAACCTACATCGGCACCGACGTTTTCGGGTCCGGGGCTTTCTCTTACGATCCATGGATCCTGTACGACAAGGGGATCATCAGCGGGCCTTCCATTGTTGTTATTGGGACAGTCGGCACCGGCAAGTCAATGTGCGGCAAGTCGTTGGTAACGCGGTCAATCACCCTAGGACGAAAGGCAGCTGTCGCGTCTGACCCCAAGGGCGAGTGGGTTGCGGTAGCGGAGGCTGTTGGCGGCAAAGTCATATCCATTGGCCCGGGCCGCCCTGCAAGGGTGAATCCCCTCGACGCCGGTCCCCGCTCCACTGCCCTTACAGAGGCTCAGTGGCAAGCGGTGGTGAGGCAACGCCGTCGCTATCTCCTGGGAGCCTTGGTTTCACTCATGCGGCAGGGCACGCCCCTTCGGCCTGTGGAGCACACGGCCTTGGACATCGCACTCATGGAAACCATGGCCGAGAACTCAAACCCAACCCTGCCCATGGTGCTGGACCACCTCCTCAAGCCGTCGAAGGAGATGACGGCTCTGGTCGGTGCAGACGGAGCAACGGCAGTGAGCCATTCACTGAGACGTACGGTGTCCGGTGATCTCGAAGGCATGTTCGATGCTCCATCCACTGTGGCTTTCGATGCTGACGCTCCGATGATGGTGATGGATACCTCAGCGCTGATCGGGGCGTCGGAACAGGCCCTCTCGCTGGCCGCGGCCTGTGGCGCCACGTGGTTGGAAGCCGCTATCACCAACCCTGACGGCGGGAAGCGGCTTGTGGTGTACGACGAGGGGTGGCGGATGCTCGCGGATCCGTACATGTTGGCAAAGATGAGCGAGCAGTGGCGGCTCGCCAGAACGTACGGGATCGCAAACCTGCTCATCATGCACAAGGTCGCCGACCTCAACGAGATCGGTGACAGCACGAGTGGACACAGACAGAAAGCACTGGGCCTGCTGACTGAGGCTGACACCAGGGTCATTTACCGGCAGAAGCACGACGCGATGCGCCTGACCAAGGAAGCGCTTGGCCTGACCGAAGCCGAGTGCGAGCACGTTGAGAACCTTCCGAAGGGCGTCGGGCTCTGGAAAGTGGGCAACCGCTCCTTCATCGTTGCCAACCGAGTGACAACCGATGAACTCGCCGTCTTCGGGACAGACGACAGGATGCTGTGAGACGGCCAGCGAGCTCGCGCGTGGCAAGTGACAATCCATTGGTCACCGCTGGCCTTGTCGGCGCGGCAGCTTATGTATGTCTTTGCGCTGTGGTGCAGGCAGCAGCGCACGTGGCCGGCTCTTGGCAGTGCGGCACCATGCCGCCGTCGCCCTTCAACCCTGCCGCCGCCGTGGGACTTCTCACCAACAGAATGGAATGGGTTCTTGTTCGCCGTCCTGACTGTGTGCTTGGCACAGACAACGTCTGGTGGGTTCTGGCCCCGGCTCTACTGCTGGTCGCTGCGCTCGTCGTCGGTGCGGTGGTCCTTTGGCGGCGATGGAAGCAATCGGGCGGCTGGCTGCGCCAAGACATTCTGAACCGCGACGGCGTTGCCCGCCGTGCGGAGATTCTTCACGATTTTGGGGCGAGGGCCGTGCGGAAAAGAGGAAAGTTCACGCGTCCAGGACTCGGAAACCCCTCGGTGCAGGACGTGTCGTGGACGCTGGGCCGCTCCCGAGGCGTCACCGTTCATGTCTCTACGGAGGAGTCGATGGTGATCCAGGGTGCGCCACGATCCGGCAAGGGCTTGTACGTCGTCATCAACGCCATTCTTGATGCGCCGGGGGCAGTCGTCACGACGTCTACCCGCGCGGACAACCTGGTGGTGACGATGAAGGCGCGGGCCTCCCGTGGGCGACCCGTGACCGTCTTTGACCCACAGGGTATGTCGGGGATCCCGTCGTCGCTTCGCTGGTCGCCGGTACGCGGGTGCGAAGACCCTGACATTGCTACCCGGCGGGCGCTGGTTATCACGGCGGACACGGAGATGAAGGGCGAGAACGCTGCGTGGCAAAAGCGCTCGCTGATAGTTCTTCAGTGCCTGCTCCATGCTGCGGCGCTGTGTGGCGAGGGAGTGACGGCTTTCCGACGCTGGTCTTCCAGCCCGGTACTGGCGCGCGAAGCTCTCGAGGTGCTGGGCAAGCCGGGGGCGGCGCTGGGTTGGCAGGCCGACCTGATGGGTATCCTGGAGGACGACCCGCGGAATACGTCGAACTCGTGGATCGGGGTTTCGGCGGCGGTGGCACCTCTGTCCTCGCCCAAGGTGCTGGCCGCGCTGAATCCGCAGGACGCGTCTGAAGAGTTTAATCCGAAAGCCTTCATCCGGAAGCGGGGAACCCTGTACCTGATTGGCACTAGGGCTGGAGCCGCTGCCGCGGGGCCGTACTTGTCCGCGCTGATCGATGACATCGATAATGCAGCGCGGGAGATGGCCTTCGTATCGCCGGGAGGACGGCTGGAGCCACCTCTTTCCTTGATCTTGGACGAGATCGCCAACCTCGCCCCTTGGCCCGGGCTGCCTATGGCGCTGTCCGACGGCGGCGGTATCGGGATCTCAACGCTCGTCGTTTTGCAGTCGTTGTCCCAGGCCCGATCAGGATGGTCCATCGATGAGGCATCGACCATCTGGGACTCGGCGATCATCAAGGTGATTTTTGGCGGTGGATCCGACGAGAGGGACCTGCGCTCGCTTGCGGGTTTGCTGGGGGAGAGAAGCCTCACCCTCACCACCCGGTCCTGGTCTTCCGCTGGCAGGCAGGACGGGGAGCAAATCCGCGAAAGTCCGGTGATTGCTCTGGACGAGATTCGGCGCCTGCCCGCAGGCACCGCGCTCATGCTGGGGCGGCGGACTCGACCGATCCTGCTCGACCTGCTCGAGTGGCACAAGCGTAAGGACGCAGGGGAGCTGCGCCGCTTGAAGGCGGAGATGGAGCGCATCTTGGCCGACGGGCACAGGGAGCGTCAGCAAAAGACAGAAAGGGCGCCGGATGCGCAGCCATGAAGAGACCGAGGAGTTCGATGTCCCGTCTGCTGGCTCCTTCGGGGACGACGAGATCACTGCGCAGTTGTTTCGATCCGCTTTTGGTGCTTCAGCGGCTTCGAAGAGCGTGACCCGCCGTTGGCGGGAAATGACTCCGGAGCAGTCCCAGGAGGTTTGGGGTGCCCTTTTCTTATGGGTGCGATGGCTTGTCGCGACCTATCAGCTGACGACGTCGGTCATTCCTGACTGCTGGTGGCGCCACCCTGAGATTGTGGCTGAGTTGTATGCGCTTCACCGCGCTGAGCTTGCCTCCTTCACCCAAGATGACCCGGGCTTCGGCCCGCTTGCCTTTCACGAAAGGCTCCAGCACGCCGTCGAACGCTTGCGGATGCACACCAGGACTGCCGGGTGTGTGGGCCTGCAGGCACACAAGGAGCCTGCGCCTCGCATCCTGTCTGGCGATGACCCGGACTTTGTTGAGTGGCGGAAGGCTGCTCATCAACTGGTTGCTGACTTCTGAGTCATGTCGCTCTTGAGGTGCTTAACCATGAACGGGTGTCTGCGCAGCGTTGCTGCGGTCCAAGAAGCATGAAGGGTGGCTGTCGTGGCCGCTACACCTGAAGTTCCATCTAGCATTTTGCCTGACCAGAACTCTCCGGAAGCCAGCGCCGGCGCTCGCCGTATGGCGCCCGAGGAGCGAATCGCCTCATTGATGGATGGTCTGCACTCGATCCTTGAGGCGGCGGTCGAGTCACCTTCACATTGGCAGGTTCTGCTCGATGCCTCAGCCAATTTGTGGCGGTACTCAGGTGGCAACGTCGCCTTGCTCATGATGCAGATGGCGCAGCGGGGTACGGACGAGCCGACGCTCGTCGCGGGGTACAAGGAATGGGAACGACACGGCCGCACTGTCCTTCGTGGCGAGCAGGCCCTGTGGGTCATTGCACCTCGGACTGCCCGTGTGCAGCAGATGCTGCTGCCCGACGGTACGCGTCAGCGCATTCCTCTCGGCGACAAACTTCCCAAGGGCGCTATTGACGAGGGGAAGAAGACCCTCATCACGGGTTGGCGCGGACAGGCAGTTTTCGACGTTTCGCAGACCCAGGGGGCTCCGCTGCTGGTTCCCAGGCCGAGTGATGCCCCGGCCAGCGACGCGCCGCACTTATGGGAGTCGCTGGCCAGGGTTGCCCGCACGCACGGCTTCTCGATCCAGGTCACCGATGCGCAGTTCGGCCTTACGAGCGGCTTCACTGACTTCGCGCAGCGCCAAGTTCAAGTGGGCGGCTGGCTGAACGCGGAGGAGCGCGTCGCCATCCTGGCACACGAGCTCGGCCATGTCCTGTTGCATGGCCCGGACGATGCCGTGGGCAAGCTTTACGGGAGCAGCGTGGACCACCGCGGGCTGGCTGAAGTCGAAGCCGAGTCTGTGGCGTACACGATCCTCAAGGCTCATGGAATCGACCGGGGTCGCCAGTCTGCAAGTTACCTGTCCGGCTGGACTGATGCAGTGATTGAGGCGGAGCATTCAGCCGCTGTGCGCAGCTCTTCTCTGAAGCAAACCGCCTCGCGGGTGGATATTGCGAAGTCAGTTTTAGGCCGCGTCACGGCGGCAAGCAAGGACATCCTCGAATCCACGAATCCGCCTGGTTTTGGCGGGAAGGTTCCCACTGCTGAGGTCTCGCCCCAGGTGCAAGGCAAGGATTCGTACGTAGGCCTGCAGCAGCCCGGCGGACCATCCCGAGGGTTGGAGATTTCCGGACCGTAGGGCGGCCGCGAAGTGTTGGACGGGAGAAACCCGTCTGCGAAAGAAAGGGCAGAAGATATGAGTACCAAGATTCCGGTCAACATTGCCGGAAACCTCGTCGCGGACCCTGAGCTCACCTACGGTGAGTCCGGGGTAGCGCACGCCAAACTGCGGGTTGCTGTGAACCAGCGGATTCAGGGAGCCGACGGGTCCTGGCAGGACGGAGAGCCTGTCTTCCACAACGTCTCGGCGTTCCGCGCGCTCGCAGAGAATGCTTCGAACTCCTTGAAGAAGGGTGACCCCGTTACGGTGTCGGGTGAACTCGAGTTCCGTGCCTTCGAAAAGGACGGCGAGCGGCGGGAAGCCCGCCGGATTGTTGCTGAGACGATCGGTCCTGACCTTCGGTTCGGCACGGCGGCCTACCAGCGCTCACCCCGCGCGGCAGCGGGTCCGGAAGCTGCTGCAGATGCGGGTCTTCAAGTGGCACCCGAAGCTGCCCAGCCTGCTTACAGCATAGCTACGAAAGGACCGGTGGCCGCGCCCCCTTTAGGCGGGCCGGAGCGAGCTGACATAAGCATGTAGCCGACTGCTGCTGGAAGTGGATGGCCTGATCCTCATTTGGACCAGGCCATCACCTTGTCTACGCTCCGCTTGTACGCTCAGACGCTTTCGGCCGCCGCTCTAAGACAGTCGGCGGAACTGTCCAGGCTTCACCTGCACCAGGATCGGCAGCGCGAGCTGGACAGGTGCGGTGCCGACCGGCTTATCGAGAAGATCGTTGATCGACGTCTGTCCTCTCAGCTCCCCTGAGGGATCTCTTTCCATGCCCACGACCCTAGGCACGACCGCGAGCCGTGCGTTTCTTCGACACGCACGGCGCTACCCGATGATTGCCTGATCGTGGCCGGGATGGCTGCCGACTACAACGCGCTGCTGCCCTTCCACTCTTCGGGCTTTACCCGCCTGATGCTTGAGGAATGAGCCCACCCCATGTGGTACTTGCCTGAAGTATCCAGCCTGACTATGTCAACCTTTTTTGGCCCCAGCATGACGGTTATTCCTGGCCCCACTGTGGAAACTGTAGTTGCCTGGTCCCGCGGGTGCCCTGCGGTCAGGGGTCCTTCATGTACCAAAGGTCCGCTTCGGAATCAATCCGCTGACCGATTGCTGATCGGGCACCACAGCGCCGCCTTGCCACTCACCAACAGTTAGTGGTTTGAACGCATCAGTTGGAAGGCACGGGGATTGCTGGGTATCCCGTTTGTATTGGCGACAAGCCGGGGCAAGGCCATGTCTCACCTGGACCGAGTGTCGCCGGAACTCCTGCACATTCCGGCGCCGGTTCTCCGCCGACTCCGGAGTTTCCGCCTGCATAGCTGATAACGAATTCACCCACAACAGTTTTGCCGGTCACGTCATAGACGGGGATGGCAAAGTCCTTGCCGAGTCGCGCTTCCTGCCAGGCGAGGGCTTCTGCTGGGCTTTTGAAGGTCTTGATGGCGGCGGTTCCGTCTGCGTCCTCTAGCTGAGTCCTGTAGACGTAGCCTCTTGTCCCGTTGGTTGCGATGACGGCTACCATGTCGGGGCTTCCGTTCTCGTTCTGTGCGCCGTAGGTGTCTCCGTCGGCGTTGACTGCCCAGTCGGTGATTTCGGTGCTGACGTATTGTGCCGTGAGTTTCCATCTGGCTTCGGGGCTGGTTGTGATCGTGATGCTTTCTTCCCCCGGAATGAGAGGGATCGTGTAGCTGGTCCAGTCCAGAGGCGTTCCGACGTCGTCTTGGTCGCAGGTGGTGCTGGCTCCTTGGCTGTAGTTGAAGGTTCCAGCGCTGAGGCAGTTCAACTGCATTTCGATGCCCGTACTCCCGGCGGGGGCGGGACCTAGCTGTACGGTTGCTGTTCCGGTGTGAGTCTCCGTCACAGGTGTTGCCAGGGGCGTGATCTGTGTGGATCCCGGGGTTAAGAAGATGCCGGCGGCGGTCGCGCCCACGCCGCCTAAAGCGCCGAGGCCAGCGAGCACGGCAGCGCCGGCCCAGAGGCGCGTGCGTTTCCGTGTGCGGGGGGGTGCAGTCTTTTCGACTCGTGCAATCAGTTCGGCACGCAGGGCATCACTGAAAACTTCGTCGACGTGTAATTGGTTCATGGTCGTTCTCCTTCCAGAACCGGGGTTGGAGCAGTGGGCGGTTTGGCTGATGTGTGGCCTTCGAGGGCGGCTCTTAGGCGCTGGCGGGCCCGGTGCATCCGTGATTTGGCTGCCGCAGGAGTGAGGTCCAGTACGGCGGCCGCAGCGGCGATGGTGTGGTCCTCGAAAACGACCAAGGTAACCAGGTGTAGGTCCTCGGCCGCGAATGTCCTCAGCGCGGCTGCAAGGTCCTGATCGAGCTGGTTTTGGTATCTGCGGTACGGATCTGCAGCGTGATCGCTGGTCTCCTGGTTGCGGGGAAGGGAATTCAGGAGTCGCTGGTAGCGGAGCGCAGCGCGGGCGCGATTGCGTGCAATGTTTGTGGTCGTCACGAGCAGCCAAGGAAGAATCGATCCTTCAACGACGCGTACGTGCTTTCTCCGGCGCCACAGTTCAAGGAACGAAGCGGCCATGACGTCTTCCGCGTCGTGGTGGTTCCCGCACAGCCGATATGCATGACGGAAGACCCTGTCCCGGTGCAAGTCATAAAGCACACCGAATGCGTCGCCTTGGCCTTGAACGCTCCGGCGCCACAGCCCCTCTTCGCCGTCTTCCTTGTTCCCCATGCCCTTTAGTGTCCGGCAAAGCCCAAAAGGTTTCACCGAATCCAAAAAATTTCAGATGAACTCCGAAGCGCCCGGTTGAGGATCCTGAACGGGCAGTCCAACTGCGGCGCGCCTGTTTACCACCAAGGTCGGTTAGGGCAGGCTGAGGCTATGTCGAATCCGGAATCAGAGAATTCAGCCGAATCGATTGAGGTAACCATTAGCGTCGGTGATTGGCAAATCATTGACGCGACCATTGATAACAGTGTTGACATGGCTGCAGAAGACGGCGACCAACGCGTGCTCGACCAGGGCCGACGAGTCCGTAATGCAGGATGGGAGGCCGCGCGTCTTCATCCTAGAAGTGGGGAAGGGCTGGTTGGCTGGCCGCCCACAGACGATGAGCTCAGCGTAACGCTGCCAATAACCGGGTGGCGGTTCGTTCTAGACGAGCTGCACCGATGGGGCCGAGTTGAGGCCGACTTGGAGGGCAGCGACCAGGAAAAGCCGGAGCCGAGGAGCTTTGCCATAGCCCGTTTCCTCGCGGAACGCATTGCAGGCTCCTCCTAATACGAAGGTGATGGCTGTCAGGCTGCGGTAGCGGGGGTTATGGTGACGTTGAAGCCGAGGTTGTTGAGCTTTTTGATGGCGTTGTTTTTGGCTTTGATCGGGTCCAGACGGGTGAAG
>NZ_BRCG01000029.1:0-48155 GCF_023708005.1 Pseudarthrobacter sp. NCCP-2145
CCCTGCGCCGGCCCCCGCACCGCCAAGCCCGCCGCCCGTCGTCGTGCCTTCCCTCCCTGGCGGCACGGTCAATGACCCGGCAGGAGCCAAAAACTATGCCTCCACCAGGTTGGGCGCCCACGGCTGGGGGCAGGACCAGTTCCTCTGCCTGGCCCAGCTGTGGACCAAGGAATCGAACTGGCTGACCACCGCCACCAACCCCTCTTCCGGCGCCTACGGAATCGCGCAGGCCCTCCCGCCGGGCAAGTATTCAAGTGCCGGTGCCGACTGGCTTACCAGCTACCGGACGCAGGTCGACTGGGGGCTGGGCTACATCAGGGAGCGCTACGGCTCGCCGTGCGCCGCCTGGAACCACTCTGTGGCCAGGAACTGGTACTGACCCCGCGCTAGGCTTTTCCCATGCCCGATTATGAACGGTTCCGGATCCTGCTTAAGGAGGAACGGGAGCGGAAGGTGGCCCTCCTGCCGGCCCTGCGCGCAGATATCGCCTCCGCCAACTCGGCGCGCCAGGATTCGAATGTGGACGACGAACATGACCCGGAAGGCTCCACCATCGCTTTCGAGCTGTCCCAGGCGTCTGCCCTGCTGAAGCAGAGCAGCGCAGGGCTCGACCAGGTGGACGCCGCGCTGGAGAGGATTGCCGCCGGCACGTACGGGATCTGTGCCGTGTGCGGGGAGGCCATCGCCGAGGGCAGGCTGGAGGCGCGGCCGTGGACCCCGTTCTGCATCCGCCACGCCTCTGCGGGCCGCAGCCAGTGAGCGGCACCCTGGACCAGGTGGCCGCGGCTGCAGGCTTCGTTGACCGGACCCTGCAGAATGAGGGCGCCTGGTACCGGGCGGACGACGTCGAGGCGAGGCTGGGCGGGCAACTGGCCTCCTACGGCTCCTCGGTGGGCGCAGTCCGGGGAACCGTCCGTGACGCCCTCCGGAAGTACAAGGAACTCGACCACGACGCCGTTGTCCACCTGGCGTCCGCCCTGTGGGGCCAGCCCGGCCCCGGTTCCAGGGCCGTTTTTGAGCGCCGGCTCGCCGCTGTTGTCCTGCTGCAATCCACCAGGACACTCCTGCGCCATTCGGACCTGACCCGCATTGAGGGCTTCCTCCGGTCTGCCGGGACCCGGGAATTGACGGAACCGCTGCTGGCCGACGTCGTGGCGCCGTTCCTGGCGAGGCTCTGCGGGCGGGACAGGCAGCGCGCAGCCGTGGTCCTGGCACGGTGGCGGACGGACTCCGACAGCCAATTGCGCTCCGCCGCCGCCTTCATTGACCAACAAGCCCCACTACAAGGAGACACCCATGAACGATCCCTATAACCTCGACAGGTTCGTCGCCGCCCAGGACAGCGGCGGCACGTACAGCCAGGCGCTGGCGGAACTGCAGCTGGGACGGAAGACCGGCCACTGGATGTGGTTCGTCTTTCCGCAGTTCGCGGGCCTGGGCCACAGCGACATGTCGCGACGGTACGCCATCAGCTCCCTTGATGAAGCACGGGAGTACCTGGCCCATCCGGTGCTGGGTCCACGGCTGCTCGAGTCCGCCCTGGCCGTTACCAACCACTCAGGCAGCCCGGCCGGCGACATCTTCGGGAGCATCGACGCCCGCAAGCTGCACTCCTCCATGACGCTGTTCCTCCGGGCGGCTCCGGGGGAAACCGTGTTCAAAACGGTCCTGGCCCAGTTCTTTGATGGACAGCCCGACGCCGCCACTGACGAACTGCTGGCAGGCGAGGACGAGAAGTAGGGGCCAGGAACTAAAATGCCGACGGCGGTGCCCCGCGCATCAGGCGCGGGGCACCGCCGTCGGGATTTCGGGACAGCCCGGGGCTACGGCGTGGGGCTGCCGCCGTTGACGTTCAGCGTCTCGCCCACAACATAGCTGGATTCCGGTGAGGCGAGGAAGACGTAGGCGGGGGCGAGCTCCGCCGGCTGGCCGGCCCGGCCCAGCGGCGTCGACTGCCCGAACTCCGGCAGTTCCTCCTTCGGCTGGCCGCTGCTGACCTGCAGCGGGGTCCAGATGGGGCCCGGCGCCACCGCATTAACGCGGATGCCCTTGGGCGCCAGCTGTTGTGCCAGGCCCTTCGTGAAGTTGTTGATGCTGGCCTTGGTGGTGGCGTAATCCACCAGGGTCGGGGACGGGCTGTAGGCCTGGATGGACGTGGTGTTGATGATGGTGGATCCGGCCGGCATATGGGGGAGTGCTGCCTTGGTCAGCCAGAACATTGCGTACACATTGGTCTTCAGTGTGTGGTCGAACTGTTCATCCGTGATGTCGGCGAGGTCCTCCTGCGCCACCTGTTTCCCGGCGTTGTTGACCAGGATGTCGATGCTGCCCAGCACCGCCACGGCTGTGTCCACCACATCGCGGCACACGGAGGCGTCCTTGAGGTCGCCGGGGACCTTGATGGCCTTGCGCCCGGCGGCCTCGATGAGGCCCGCAATGCGGGCGGCATCCTCTTCCTCCTCCGGAAGGTAGGAGAGAACGACGTCGGCCCCCTCACGGGCGAAGGCAATGGCCGTTGCTGCACCGATGCCGGAATCCGCGCCGGTGACGATCGCCTTGCGCCCTTCCAGCCTGCCGGTACCTCGGTAGGTCTCTTCGCCAAGATCGGCCTTGGGTGCCAGCTCCGCGTCCAGTCCCGGCTCGGGCTGGTGCTGCTTCGGCGGGGAGATCTTTTCGTAGGCGGTGACCGGATTGCGGAAGGTGTACTGGTCTGTCATGGTGGTCCTCCTGGTGCTCGGATGACAAAAAGCTAAGCATGCTTACCGTTCAAAGCCTAGGCACCAAGAGCGTCCCTTGCCAAACCCGGTCAATCCCGGAGCACCTCGTGCAGCCGGACGTCCCCCAGCTTTTCGGAATCCACCGTGGCGGTCATGAACGTGCAGGCCGGCTGCCGGCGGCGGTCAGTGGGCGATCCCGGGTTCAGCAGCCGCAGCCCGCGCGGGGTGGTGGTGTCCCACGGGATGTGGCTGTGGCCGAAAACCAGCACGTCCGCCTCCGGGTACCGGGCCTCGCACCTGGCTTCTCGCCCCTTGGCCTGGCCGGTCTCGTGCACCATGGCAAACCGGACGCCTTCCAGCGTGATCTCCGCCGTTTCCGGAAGGCTCCGGCGCAGTTCCGGTCCGTCATTGTTTCCATAGACGCCCACCAGCAGGCGGCTCCGCCGCCGGAACTCCTCCAGATGGGTTGCCGACACCCAGTCGCCGGCATGGAAGACCACGTCGGCGCTTTCGACGGCGGACCACACCTGTGCAGGAAGGTCACGCGCGCGCCTGGGGACGTGGGTATCGGCGACCAGGACAAGATTCAGCGGCATGGGAAAGATCCTGCCATGCCCGCCGGGTCCCCGGGGACCCGCCTCTCGCCCCCTCCTGCGGACCCTTCCGGCGTTCTTTCGATTCGCCCTTTTCCCGGCGGGCAGCCGGTCGTACTCTGGGCTCGGAGGTGATTGCCATGGAGGCAACGCAGGGCGACCGCATCATCGTGCACGGCAGGACTGTGGGGGCGGCGGACCGGCATGGAGTGATTCTCGAGGTGCGCGGCCAGGGCGGAGCGCCGCCCTACCGTGTCCGCTTTGATGACGGACACGAGACGATCATGTACCCCGGCGGTGATTTCGCCGTCGAGCGCGGTACAGCAAACCAGGCCTGACCGGCGCAGCGGACTGGCGGGTGCAGCCCACCCGCCCCACCTGTCAGACTGGAACGATGGATCACTTTCCGGCGTCCACCGCGTCCTCCGTCCCTCCCGTCCGTACCGGTCCCAGGGACCCCGGCGACGCCTGGGTCGAGGGAAGCCGCGGGCGCTTCTGGGGGCGTTTCGGCGCGGCCGGGGTGCTGGCCCACGATCCCGGCAAGGGGGTGCTGCTGCAGCACCGGGCCGTGTGGAGCCACAACGGTGGAACCTGGGGGCTGCCCGGCGGCGCACTCCATGAGGGCGAGGAGGCCGTGACCGGCGCGCTCCGGGAAGCCTATGAGGAAGCCGCCGTGCCCGCGGACAATGTGGACGTGCTCTTCACGTCCCGGCTGGACGTGGGGTACTGGAGCTACACCACGGTTGTGGTGCTGGTGCGGGAGGCGTTTGACCCCGTCATCAGCGATCCCGAAAGCCTGGAGCTCCGGTGGGTCCCGCTGCCCGAGGTGGGTGCCCTGGAACTGCACCCGGGATTCGAAGCGTCCTGGCCGGACCTCCGTGCAAGGCTCGAGTCCTAGTAGTCCGGGCCGTACTCGGCCGTGACCAGGATGGGGAGGTGGTCTGAGTTGCCGCGCGGCAGCGTCTCCACGCTTTCGATATCCAGGCCCAGCGACGTCGCGAAATCGAAGTGGCCCTTGAACACCTTGTACCGGGTGTAGGTGCGCCGGTTGCTCAGGGACAGTGCATAGCCCGAGTTTTTCATGTGCAGGTCAAGGTTCTTGGTGAAGAACGGGTAGTTGAAATCGCCCACCATCAGGGTCATCAGGCCCTTGCCCATGCTCAGCAGCTCCGCGTGGGCCGCGTGGATCTGCTTGCGCCGCAGCGAGTTGGAGGCGGTAAGCGGGGCTGCGTGGAACGAGCCGATCACCAGTTCATGCTGCGTTTCATTGTCCATGACACGGGTGCCGATCAGCCGCTCATGGGCCGGGGCCAGGACGCGGTCATGCATCGACTTCTTCAGGGCGAAGGACTGGGTGTCCAGGGCGGTGAAGCGGCTGGTGCGGTAGTAGATGGCCAGCCCCAGCCGGTTGCCCTTCGTGGCGTCCGCCAGATGCAGCGGGCCCAGGGTTTCCGGAAGATCGCTGGAATCCACCTCCTGGAGGCAGAGCGCATCAATGTCATGGTTCCGCGCCAAGGCGAGGAGTTCGCCGCTCGCCTTGTGCTTGCGGAGGTTGTAGCTGATGACGCGCATGGAACACCTCTTCAGAGGGTTGCTGACAGGACCAGTTCCTGAGTCTAGTCGGATGGATCCCGCCAGGGGCCAACATTTCGCCGCGTCCCTGGGGGCGAAATGCCGTGCCCGGGTCCGGCGCAGGCGGGGCACCCGTCCCGGATAGAGTTAAGGCCGATTCACTGGAACTCCAAAGGGGCCAACGTTGACCGCAGAGCTGCCTGAACTGGCTGAAGGAAACTGCTACTACCTGAACTTGGGCGGTGGGCGTTTCCGTTCCACCATCCATGCCCAGGGTGCCTGGAACGTCCACGAGCAGCACATGGCTCCGGCATCGGGCCTGCTGGCGGACAGCCTGGAACGCCATGACCCGCGGCCGGACATGCGGATGGCGCGGATCAGCTACGAGATCCTCGGCCTCATCCCGGGCGGCGAGTTCCAGATCGCAGCCACCACCCTCCGGCCCGGAAAAACCATCGAACTCCTGCAGGCCGAGCTGGTGGCGGGCGGCCGGACCGCCATCCGTGCCACCGCCTGGCGGCTGGCAACCAGCGATACAACGCCGGTAGCCGCCATCGAGGACACCCCCATTCCCGGTCCGGAAGACTGCAAGCCGTACGACGGCGCGTCCGTGTGGCCCGGCGGCTACATCCGCTCGCTGGAAATGCGCGTGGCGGAAGGGCACCGGCCCGGGGCCGGAAAGGTCTGGCTCCGTACGGAACACCCCCTGACGGACCGCGCGGACAGCGGTGCCCTGGCCAGGCTCATGGGCATGGTGGACACGGCCAACGGCATCGCGGCCAGGGTGCCGCCCGGGAAGGGCAGTTACTCCTTTCCCAACCTTGACCTGCAGATCCACATGTACCGCCGGCCCGAGGGGGAGTGGCTGGGCCTGGACAACGCGGTCTCGTTCGGTGGGGACGGAATAGGCCTGACCTCCACCGTCCTGCACGACCTCCAGGGGCCGTTCGGGCGCGCGGAGCAGATCCTCACACTCCGAAAAACCTGACGGGACCGCCGGGCGTGGAGCGCGGCAGTGGATGGCGGTCATTTGGGAGCGTTACTTCGCCTGTTCAGGGTTGCTGGTACCGCCTGAAGGAGGGAGCTTGGGACACTCCGGGATCGCGGGCAACCGGCGGTTCGGGATCGTTGCCTTCGGTGCGAAGTTCGTCGGCGAAGACAGGAATGTACTGGGTGGATTGCCAGAGCCTGTCCAGCGTGGTGGTCGCAAGAGTGTCCCATCGATCAGCGCCTCGAATGCCTGATCACGTGAGGTCGTAAAGCTCCCGCTCAGATATTCCGTGAGCAACGTGGTGGACGTCGCGGCGGACGCCGGCGGCCAGAAGATCCGCCTGTTTTCGATGAGTGGACCGATGCCGGTTGAGCTACCGGGTAGCCAATAAGTTCCGTCGTGGGCTGCTTCGAGGTGTCCCATAACTAATGATTAGTATGCCGAATAAGCCCGCAGGTTTTGAGGCATAGTTATAAGAATCGCCGACCGGGAGGAAGCCGCGGGATATCGCCCGAATTAGGGTCTTGCCGGCTTGGCCTTTTCGACGGGCGTGAGCCGCCACGTAAGACAAGGGTCACGAGACGATGTGATGTGCTGTGTGTGGATTATTCTCCTATGGCACTTACTTGGGGGGTGAGTATCTACTTCTCGAGGACGGGGATACCGAGTCGGGAGCAGACATCCGCAGGACCCGGTATCACTGCGACTGTGTTGTCGACTACGCAGGCCCTGAGTTCAGGCACAAAGTGCCCAGGGCCAAAGGTGTTGGGGAAAGCCGTGCCGGGGTTGCCTTGAGCATCCGTTACGGTCCCTGTCGGGGCGGGAGCCGGGGCAGGCTCTTGGTAATCCGGAGGAATAAGGTCATCGGTGATCCCTCCCGGGTTCATCAGTCCCTGGTCCCAGTTGAAAGCGCAAAGGCCGATCGGATCGCTAATCTGCTTCTTTCCTGCGTTTGGGTCCCCCTGCAGGGCTTCGGCGTCATAATTGAAACCCTCATCCATAGCCCCGGCAAGGAGATAGGGTTCCATCCTGTTTCCGGGGGAATGAGGAGATGGGTAGGTGGCGGTGAGGTCTGCGCGGTAGTAGCACCGGATGTCCCGTTTGTCCTCAACCGGAGCGAAGGCCACGTACGCCACTGCCGCCGTCGAGCCCGCCAACGCGAGGCCGGCCAGGGACAACGCCATCGGTCGGCGCCACCACGGCCTGCGACGGGACTGCGCAGCCGCTTCCCTAACCACCGCGTCCCGCACAGCCTGCCGTGTTTCGGCCGGATAGTGGATGTCTGAAAGTTTCATGACTGCCTCGATTCCACAGGATTGTTCTGCTCGGCCAAGAGCAAGGGTGAGGCCACCGCGGCGGCCCGCAACTTTGTTTTCGCACGGTTCACACGGGACCGGATAGTGCCAACGCGGACCTGAAGGGCCTCCGCCGCCTCAAGGTAGGAGTAGCCGTTGACAGTGCACAGCAACAACGCGTCCCGTTCACCGCGTGTGAGGTTCCCGGCGCCGTCCAGCAGTTCCTTCACGAGGTTTTCGGCGTCGACCCGGTCTGCGATTGAAGACGAATGATCGGGTTCCACAGCAGCGTGTGGCAGCTGCCTGAGGAACTGCTCGTGGCGGCGCACAGACCGGGCTCGGTTCCGTACTGAGTTGGTAGCCACGCCCAGAAGCCAAGGAAGGATTGACTTCCGTTCCAGCGTGAGCCGGGTGCGCTGCCGCCACGCCTCGAGGAACGTGACAGAGACGATGTCTTCGGCATCCTGCCATGACCCGGTCCGGCTCAGGCAGTACCGGAAGACAGCATCTGCATGGCGGTCAAACAGCCCGCCTAGCGCGTCTGCGTCTCCCTGTCTGCACCTATCCCACAGTTCCGCATCTGTTTCCCCCAGCTGTTCCATACCTAATAGTGTCCGGGAGTCCCCAGAAAGTTCCCCGCCCACCACGACGGAGTCCTCCTCTGCCAGATTCTCACAAGGGAGTCAGTCCGAATGTCGCTGACGAACTATGAGAGTTATCTCCCATCCGTCCGAGGTGTCCCTCAACCCATATGCCTCGAAACACTAGGGTCTCGAGACTCTGAGGCTAGGAGACACCCAGATGGGCTTAGAGAAGGAGTCGGCGCCAGCGGGCGGATCGAGTACCGTATCAGCCGGTTATTTGTTGGACCTGAACACGATCGAGTCGAAGACGGCGCCTGCCTCCCTCGTCAGCTCCGGATTGATCGACTCGTGGAACTGGACCACCCAGATCACGCTGCGCTGGCCGTTCATGTCGACCACCCGGTAGGTTTCGCGTTCAGCGGCGCTGGAGTACCAGCGTGTGCATTCGTTTGAGAGTGATGAGTGGACACAGAACTTGTCGCGGTCGCAGGCTGTTATGTCCACGTCGCCCTCGACCGAGTGGTCGAACTCGAAGCCGGAGTAATCGCCCGGCAAGACCTCGACGGGAGGAGTACTCACCGTTGACGTTTGAGCCCTTACCGCGTCGACGAAGGCCTGAGCCGACGGATCGACTTTGACGAGCGCGTCCTGCCAGGCGCATGCGTCTGTCGGCACATAATGGGCGGGCCACCAACCTACGAAGACCCCCCATTCATCCGGGTGATCCGGGTCGTCCTTGGCCAGGCCTTCGCCGTCGGTAACCGACCAGCCGTCTGGGACGGTGATCTGGAAAGGCGCCGTGAAGCCGGTGGCGAGGACGAGGTATGTGCCGGCAGCGATGTCACCATTCTCCGGCAGCGGTGAGACCCTACGAGTGTCGTCACTCTCTGGCGTCGGCGGAACGGTGCGAGACTCCGTAGTCGAAGTACTGGCGGACGGGAGGGAGACGCCGTCGGACTCATACTGGCACCCGCCGAGGAATCCAATCAGTGCGATAGCCACCAGGGGCAGGAGATGGCACGGCCGCTGAGCGGCCTTTGGGAGGGGTGCCATGGAGCTCATCGATCCACCAAGCCGCTGCAGGGTAACTGTGAGGCCCCGCAGCCGGGTGGCCCCGCGGGCGGTCCGGGATGGGATGCCGTCGCCCCAAGTCTCCTCCGGCGCAGAACCCGTGACAATGAAGGGTTGTACGGAAATCAGTTTCGATTAATGCAATTACCAGACATGGCAGGCGCGTGCACCCGGTCACCGATCCGAAGCACCTCTCAGCGTTCCCAGAACGCCGCCATATGGCGGCAACTCCTGCGGGCCCGATGGATGTATCGTTGTATATCGTTGGCGGTTTACAGAGGAGATCATCATGCGTGGTTCATACCCGGCAGCCGGATTCGGCGGGAGCAACATCGACGGCATGTGGCAGGCCGTCGAGGAGCTGCGCTCCCGGTTCGAAAAACGCGCCGGAACCCGTGCCGGCAAGGGCGAGGTGAGGTCGGCAGTGCTGGCGCTTCTTGCTGAGCGGCCGATGCACGGCTACCAGATCATCCGCGAGATCGAGGAGCGCAGCGGCGGCAGCTGGAAGCCGAGCGCCGGTTCCGTCTACCCCACCCTGCAACTGCTCGCGGACGAGGGCAGCATCAGCGCCGAGGAGTCCAACGGCCGCAAGATCTATTCGCTGACCGAGGCCGGCCGGGAGGAAGTTGCGCAGGACCGCGGGGCAACGCCCTGGGACACGCCGGGCTCGCACGCCGGCAGCTTTGGATCCCTGCCCAAAGCGGGGGTGGAGCTCGCGCAGGCTGCAGCCCAGGTGGGCCGCACGGGCTCGCCGGACCAGGTGCAGCAGGCCGTGGCGGTACTCGACGACGCACGGCGCCGGCTCTACGCGATCCTCGCCCAGGATTGACCCGGGTGGCGTCTGTCCGCCTGCATCGTGCCGCTCCGGCCGCGGGCGCCGGGGACACCCGTGCCCGCTACCGCCGGATCCTGCGCTTTGCGGCCTGGAACCTGGCGGTGACGTGGTGGTTTGAACTGTTCCTTCCGCGGATCGGACTTGCCCGGGTCGCGGAGCGTACGCGGCCGCGGAGGATGCAGCGCTTCGCCCGGCGCTTCCATGGACTGGCCGTGGAGCTGGGCGGCTTGATGATCAAGGTGGGACAGTTCCTTTCCTCCAGGCT
Source organism: Pseudarthrobacter sp. NCCP-2145 (assembly GCF_023708005.1). Taxonomy (NCBI): domain Bacteria; kingdom Bacillati; phylum Actinomycetota; class Actinomycetes; order Micrococcales; family Micrococcaceae; genus Pseudarthrobacter; species Pseudarthrobacter sp. NCCP-2145. Next base: position 9,924 of record NZ_BRCG01000029.1, read on the forward strand.
CGATATCCTGCCGCCGGAGATCACCAGGGAGCTTGAGGGCCTCCAGGACGAGGTGCCGCCCGTTCCGTTTCCTTCGATCCGCGCTTTGGCCGAGGAGGAGTTGGGCGCTCCGCTGGACCAGGTGTTCGCTTTCGTGGAGGACGTACCGATCGCTGCCGCGTCGCTGGGGCAGGCGCACCGGGCACGCCTTCGTTCAACGGATGCGGCCGACACCGGGTTCACCGATGTGGTGCTCAAGGTGCAGCGTCCGGGCATCGACGCGATTGTCGACGTCGACCTTGCAGCCCTGCGCAAGGTGGGCGGCTGGCTCAGCCGCATTCGCCTGGTGTCCAGCCGCGCCAATATGCCGGCCCTGGTGGAGGAGTTTGCGCAGACCAGTTTCGAGGAGATCGACTACCTGCACGAGGCGGCGAATTCCGAACGCTTTGCCGCCGATTTTTCCGACGACGGCAGGGTCTGCGTGCCCGGCATTGCCTGGGAGCGGAGCACCCGCCGCGTGCTCACCCTTGAAGACGTCACGGCCATCAAGATCACGGAGGCAGGGGCGCTCAGGGCGGCGGGCATCGACCCGGCCGAGGTGGCTCCGGTGTTCGCCGCCGTCATGTTCGACCAGATGTTCACCAACGGCTTCTTCCACGCCGACCCGCACCCCGGGAATATCTTCGTCACCCCCGTCAGAGCAGCGGCCGGCGACCGCCCGTGGAAGCTGACGTTCATTGATTTCGGCATGATGGGCGAGATTACCGCCTCCACCCGCAGCGGACTCCGGAAGTTGCTGATTGCGGCCGCCGCGCGCGACGGCAGTGGGCTGGTGGCGGCGATCAACGACGTCGGCGTGCTGGCGCCGTCAGCCGACACGGTGGAGATGGAACGCGCCATGACGCACCTCTTCGCCCGCTTCGGCGGGATGGGGTTCGCCGAGCTCCGGGAGGTGGATCCGAGGGAGTTCCGTGACTTCGCGGTGGAATTCGGCGATGTTGTCCGCTCGCTGCCGTTCCAGCTCCCGGAAAACTTCCTGCTCATCATCCGGGCGATGTCGCTGACCTCGGGGGTGTGCTCCTCGCTCGATGAGCGTTTCAATCTCTGGGATTCCGTGGAACCGTATGCTGCGCGGCTCCTGCGCGACGAGCGCGGCAACATCGTGGAGGACGTGGCACAGCAGGCCCTCGACGCCGCGGCAACCGCGCTGCGCCTGCCGAAACGCCTGGATGCGCTGGCCGGCCGGCTCGAGGAAGGTTCGCTCGCCGTCGCAAATCCCCGCCTTGAACGGCGCATCGCCCGGCTGGACCGCTCCACCCGGCGCTCTGCTTCCGCCCTGGTATTTGCCGCCCTGCTCATCGCCGGCGCCATCTTGCGGGCTGACGACGCCGTCCTGGGCGGCATCCTTATGGCCGGTTCAGTGGTTCCGTTGCTGCATGGCCTCTGGGCAGGCCGGCGCGGCCTCTGACAGCGACGTGCCCAGGCTGCAGCCGTTGCCGGCGCGGGCGTCAGGTGCGGGCGTGGAAAACCAGCCAGCCCGCGAGTGTTGACAGGCCAGTCAGCACGGCGCCCCACAGCATGTCCACGACAATGAGCTGCAGCGGCCACACTTTGAGGGTGGCTGCGTTGGTGAGGTCATAGGTGGCGTAGGCGAAGGCGCCCAGCGCCGCGCCGTAACCCAGGGCCGCCAGCCAGCTGCCGCCGTCGAGCGCCGGCCGGAGGGCAAAGAACACAATTCCGGCGATGTAAATGACGTAGAACGCCACGGCGTAACCTAGGTGTGGTTTGTCCGCCAGCAGTTCGCCGATGTGGCTGCGGTAAAAGGGGTTCATCAGCTTGAGCCAGATGGCGTCGATCGCTGCGAAGGCGGCGGCGACAACGAGGAATTGCAGAATGACCATAAGGGAGCTTAGCAATATGAACGACGGCGGTCCGGGGCCCCGCACCCTGACTGTGGTGCGGCAGGAAAAGACGCTGGGCGCCGGCCGGGACCTGGAGTTCGGCCTGGAATTGCTGGCCAGGGCAAAAAGCGGGGATATCGGTCCCACGCTGCGTCTGTACCGGCCCGCCCCCACGGTCGCGTTCGGCCAGCGTGACACCCGCCTGCCGGGATTCGACGCCGCTGCGAAGGCATGCCGTGCCAACGGCTTCGAACCCCTGGTCCGCCGGGCAGGGGGACGGGCGGCCGCCTATCACGAGGGAACCCTGGTGGTGGACCACATTGAACCCGATCCGGACGCCATCGCCGGTTCCAAGACAAGGTTTGGGTACTTCGGGGAGCTTTTTGCGGACGCCCTCCGCCGTGTCGGCGTGCAGGCGGCCGTGGGCGAGATTCCGGGGGAATACTGCCCCGGGGAGTTCAGCGTGCACGGCACGGACCCGGCTGACGGCGCACACCGGGTGAAACTGGTGGGCACCGCCCAGCGGGTGGTGGCCGGCGGGTGGCTGTTCAGTTCGGTGATCGTGGTGGAAAACTCGGCGCCGATCCGCAAAGTGCTGACCGACAGCTACGCTGCCCTGGGGCTGGACTGGGACCCTGCCACGGCAGGGGCGGTGGACGACCTTGTGCCTGGTGTGGACGTCGCAGCGGTGGAGGATGCCCTTCTGTCCGTGTACGCGGACCATGCCACCCTCAAAACCGCTGTGTTCAGCAGCCTTGGGGCATAACCGGCCCATTGACTGCCAGGCAGCACAACGGGACCAACAGTGGAAATGCCGGTCCCGTTGTGAAAGGGCTAGGCTGCGAGGCGCTGCTTGACCTCGGCGGCTGACGGGTTGGTGGCAGCAGTGCCGTCCGGGAAGAGGACGGTGGGCACGGTCTGGTTTCCACCGTTCAGCTGCTCCACGAGTTCGGCGGTGCCTTCCACTTCCTCGATGTTGATCTCGGTGTAGCCGATACCCTGGGCGTCAAGCTGCTTCTTCAGCCGGTTGCAGTAGCCGCACCAGGTGGTGGAAAACATGGTGATAGTGCCGGATTCGGGAGTGAAGTCCACGGAGCTCTCCTCTGTGCTTGATAACGGTTTCGTTCCTGTAACGGTAGCGTGCAGTCCGGTATTCCCCCGCTTCCGGGCCGGCCGCACCCCCGCGGATGACAGCTCCTGCCGCCGATGGCATGCTGGAGCCATGTGTGGACGTTACGTGATGGCACGCGCCGTGGGGGACCTCCTTGCCGAGTTCGACGCCGAACTTGAGGACGAGGTCAGCATCCCGCCGTCGTGGAATGTGGCGCCGACGGACCCGGTCCCCATCGTCCTGGAACGCCTGGTGGACGGCGAGTCCGGGAACAGGCACGTCCGCCAGCTCCACGCCGCCCGCTGGGGACTGGTCCCGTCCTGGGCCAAGGACCCTGGCATCGGCTCGCGGATGATCAACGCCCGCAGCGAGTCCGTCCTTGAGAAACCGGCGTTCCGGAAAGCCATGCAGTCCCGCCGTTGCGCTGTCCCGGCAGACGGCTACTACGAGTGGAAGCAGGGGCCCGGAAAGTCCAAGCAGCCGTACTACGTGCACCCGGGCGTTGGCCATGGCCTGGTGTTCGCGGGGCTCTATGAGTGGTGGAAGGATCCCTCCTGGCCGGCAGGGGAGCCGGGCGGGTGGCTGCTCTCAACGTCCATCCTGACCACGGACACGCCCCCGCCGGGCAGCGAGTCCACGGTGTTCGGCAAACTCACGGCACTCCATGACCGGGTACCCCTTCCCATGGACAAAGCCACGATGCAGGCCTGGCTGGACCCCCAGGCCGACGATCCGGCCGGACTCGTGGACCTGGTACGGGCAGGGGTCAAGGACGTAGCCGCCGACTGGCAGGTGGAATCCGTAGGGAAAGAGGTCGGCAACGTCAGGAACAACGGGCCGGAACTGATCCGGCCCGTTGAAGCGCTCTTCTAGCAGCCGGCCCTGTGAGCAGCCCGGGCCAAACCCTGGGGGAGGGCTAAACGGTGACCGCGCCGTCGTCGTCCACTGCCCAGGTGGGGTTGTACGCCACCTCCCAGCGGAAACCGTCCGGGTCCGCGAAGTAGCCGCTGTAGCCGCCCCACGGCTGGGTGATGGGCTCGGCGATGATCTCCGCTCCCGCGGCGGCGGCCTCCTCCATCACGCGGTCCACGTCCTCCGTGCCGGGAAGGTTGTGGCTCAGCGTGATGCAGGGGACAGCTCCGGACGCGGTGACGCCGGCGTCGGCCTGCATCTGGCGCACGTCCCACAGGGACAGCACCAGCCCGTGGTTCACCTGGATGAACACCACGTCGCCGGGAACTTCCCGGTGGACAGGCCAGCCAAGCCCGTCAACATAGAAAGCCCGGGACGCGGCAACACTGCGGACGCCCAGCGAAATGAAGTCGACTCTTGGCTGCATGCTTCGATACTGTCAGACGATGGCGACAATTCAAGGAAACGATAGAGATGCTTTGGCCGACAAGGAACAGCTCGCTGCCGTCCGTGTTGCTGTTGACGAGGTGGATGAACAGATTGTCACCCTCATCGCCCGCCGCGAACGGCTGATCCGCATCGCCGGAACACTCAAGGGTGACGACGCCGAAGTCCGCGCCCCTGGCCGGGTGGAGCGGATCATTGAACACGTCCGCTCAGCCGCGGAAAAGAAGGACATCGACCCGGACATCGTCGAGTCCACGTACAGGGCCATGATCTCCGGGTTCATCGAACTGGAACTGAAGGTCCACAAAGAGAACAGCTGACCTCCCGCCCTGCGGGCCTGGTTACAGGTGTTCCTCCACGGGAACGCCGTGCTGGTATTCCCTGCCCTCCGCCTCGCTGAAGGCTGACATGAGGTGTCCCTTGCCCAGGCCGTTCAGGGCGGCAAGGGGAAAGCTGCCGGTGATGGTGTTCTCTGAATGGGTTACCCCGGACAGGTCGTAGTCCTCCTCGACTCCCTGTTCGCGGTTAAAGGAATAGAAGGCAATGGCCTTCCCGTTCATGAACTCAATACACAACCTCCGCTGCGAGGAATAGTCGGGGGTGGCCCCCATCAGCCCCACCACGTAGGCGCCGGAATCCGGGATGGTGCCGTCTATATCGAACGTGGCCACCACGGTGGAATCCTGGGCTGTGATGCTTGCCTGCTTCAGAAGTGCGTCTTGGGTTTTCATGGCACAATCCTGCTCCCTGCCGATCGGTCCGTCCACCCTTCCCGGCCAATCTCTTTGTCCCTCCCGCAGCCCATCTATGCTCCCGTTCAGGGCAGGGGTAGACTGGTTATATTCGAATATGTGTTCGAATACTTTCAGCTACATCCACTCCGGGAGGGTCCATGGGTATGTTCAGCGAATCCGTGGACGTCGACTGCACTGCGGGCGGCGAACCCATCGGCCTGCTGTGGGCTGGACGGTCCTATGCAGTCTGCGCGGAACCGGTGCGCTGGTACGAGCGCCGGCAATGGTGGGCTGAAGAAACCCGCGCACCGCTGGGCAGTGGCCCCGGAGTGGTGGACCATGAGATCTGGCGGGTCCAGGTGTTGCCTTCCGCCCCGGTGCGGGGTGCCCAAGCCGCTGAGCCGCTGACCCTCGACCTCACCCGGCATATCCGCAGCGGCAGGTGGCGGCTCCTGCGCATCCATGACGCACTCCGGCCCAGGACAGCATGAGTTTCACCCATCTTCACGTTTCCACAGCATTCAGCGCCCACTACGGCGTTTCCTGGCCCGAGGAACTGGCGCAGGCAGCAGCCGCTGACGGCGCAACCGCGCTCGCCTGTACGGACAGGGACGGGTTGTACGGGACCATCAAGCACCTCAAGGCGTGCATGGCAGCGGGCATCGATCCCATCGTTGGGGTTGACCTTGCGGTATTCGACGACGACGGCGACCACCGCACGCAGCTGGCGGGCAGGGTGGTGGTACTGGCCCGGGGCCACAACAACGGGTCAGGCTACCGCGCCCTGTGCAGGCTGATTTCCGATGCCCACGCCCGCACCACGGGAAAAGCCGGTGGAACTGTCCCGGTGGCCGTCACCCGGGCCGAGCTGGCGTCCCGCACCCTCGATCCGCAAACCCTGAAACCGGTATTGACTGTCCTGCTGGGGCCTGATTCCGACGTCGGACGGGCCATGGGAGGGCGCCGTTACCTTCGCCCCCGCACACTATTCAAGCAATGGCTGGATGCAATGCCCCCAGGCACGCTGGTGGCCGAGATCGTGACGCAGCTCAGCGCTCCGGGAAAGCCGTTGAGTACCGCCCACGCGGTCCGGATGCTCAAGCTTGCCGAAGAGCATCAGGTTCCGGCTGTCCTGACCAACGCAGCCAGGTACTGCGCCGCAGACGGCGCGCCCACCGCCGATGTGCTCGACTCAGCCCGCACCCTGAAATCCCTTCCCGAACTTGCGGATGAACCGCTGCTGCAGCCAACCGGGCAGGGGTGGCTGAAATCCTCCCCGGAAATGCTCCGGCTGGGCAAGGAGATCATTTCAGCGGCAGGATATGGTGCCGCGGACCTGAAACAGCTGATGGCGCAGACCGAGGCGCTCGCGGACCGCTGCCGAATTGATCCGGAAACGGACATGGGCTGGAAGCAGCCGGTTGTGCCCGAAGCCTCAGTCCTGGGGATCAGCCAGGATCCACACGTTGAACTGGTGCGACGGTGCCAGGCCGGTATCAGCCGCCGCTTTCCGGGGATCAACGGTGCTGCCGGAGAGAAGATGCGATCCCGGCTGGACCATGAACTGGGCATCATCCGCAACCTCGGTTTTTCCTCCTATTTCCTGACAGTTGCAGAAGTGTCACGAATGATCCAGGAGATGGGGGTGCGTGCGGCAGCCAGGGGATCAGGCGCCTCCAGCCTGGTCAATTACCTGATTGATGTCAGCCAGGTGAACCCCCTGCAGCACGACCTCATCTTTGAACGGTTCCTGTCGCGGGACCGGGCCACCCTTCCGGACATCGATATTGACGTTGAAAGCGCTGAGCGGCACAACGTCTACCACCGCATTTTCAAGCGTTTCGGGTCCGAACGGGTCACCCTGATGAGCATGCAGAACGGTTACCGGGCCAGGGGTGCCGTGCGGGATGCCGGCATGGCGCTGGGCATGGACGGCGACGAGGTGGGGGAGATCGCCAAGCAGCTGTGGCGTTTCTCAGCCCGGAAATTCCGTGATGCCCTGCAGGAAAAGCCTGAACTCCGGGAATTTGCCGGCCGGGTGGAACAACGGGAAGTGGACGGCAACCAACAGCTTGACCTGCTGGTTGACCTGACGGAACGGCTTGACCGGCTGCCCCGCCATATTTCCATGCATCCGTGTGGCGTCATCCTCGGTGACGCCACCCTCCTGGACCGCACCCCGGTGCAGCCCAGCGGGCTGGGCCTGCCCATGAGCCAGTTCGATAAGCACGACATGGATCCCATGGGCATGCTCAAACTGGACGTCCTGGGAGTCCGCATGCAGAGCGCCATGGCGTTTGCCGTCCGTGAGGTCATCCGCATCCACCCGTCCAAGGAGGAGGTGGTGGCCGCCGGCCGGCATCCGTCAGGTCCGGGCGGAAGCGGTCCTGACTACATTGCGGAGAACGGCCATATCGACCTGAACGCCGTTCCCCTTGATGACAAGGCCACATTTGAACTCATCAGAAGCACCCACACCCTGGGCTGTTTCCAGATTGAATCACCCGGCCAGCGGGAACTGATCGGCAAGATGGCCCCCCGTGAGTTCAACGACCTCATCATCGACATCTCCCTGTTCCGCCCGGGCCCCATGAAGTCGGACATGGTCCGGCCCTTCCTGGAACACCGTCACGGCTTCGCGCCCGAGGTCTATCCTCATCCTGACCTGAAACCGGTGCTGGCGGAAACCCATGGCGTCACCGTCTTCCACGAACAGATACTGCGGACCTTTGATGTCATGACCGGCTGCGGCCTGGCACGGGCCGACGAATTCCGCCGCGCCCTGGGAAACGAGGCACTCGAACTGGGAGTGGAGGAATTCTTCCGCACAGCGGCCAGGAAAAAGGGGTACCAGCCGGAGGTAGTGGACAACGTCTGGGGAACGCTGAAGGCCTTCGGAAGCTTCGGATTCTGCAAAGCCCACGGCGCCGCCTTTGCCGTGCCCACCTACCAGTCTGCCTGGCTGAAGGCCCATCATCCTGAAGCATTCCTTGCCGGGCTGTGGGAGCACGATCCTGGCATGTACCCCAAGCGGCTGCTGGTGGCGGAAGCCCGGCGGCTTGGCATCCCCATCCTTCCCCTGGACATCAACCGCAGCAAGGGCGAATACCGGGTGGAAAGGATTGAAGCCGGCAAGGACGCAGGAAAACTGGGTATCAGGCTGAGCCTCAACGGCATCTACGGGCTGTCCGCAACGGAGCTCAAGCGGATCGTTGCGGGCCAGCCCTACGACTCGCTGGCGGACCTGAGGGCACGGTCCCGGGTCAGCAAGCCCAACATCAAGAGATTGGCCCAGCTGGGGGCATTTGATTCGCTTCACCGTGAGGCGGGCGGCACGGCCAACCGCGCCGATCTTGTCCACCACCTGCAGCAGCTCCAGGGTTCCGGCAGCGGGCGGAAAGGCGTGGAAGTCCTTGAGGGGCAGCTGTCCCTTCCCCTGGGTGATGTTGAGCTTCGCAATGTTAAGCCGGGACTGCCGGTGCCTTCCCTGGTGGAAAACGTCCGTGCCGAACTGGACCTGATGGCAGTTGATGTCAGCAGCCACCTGATGGACAGCCACCGGCCAATGCTGGACAGGCTGGGCGTCATCACGGCGGACAAACTCCTTGGCCTGCGCAACGGGACGGAAGTCCTGGTGGCCGGGGTGCGGGTGGCAACCCAGACGCCGCCCATGCGGGGCGGGAGGCGGGTGGTCTTCATCAGTATCGACGACGGCACCGGCTGCATAGATTCGGTCTTTTTCCACGAGGCCCAGGAAAAAGCAGGAATGCTCCTGTTCGGCACCAGGCTGCTGCTGATCCGAGGGACCACCAGGCGGACCGGACCGCGGGGAATCAGCCTGAGCGCCAGCATGGCCTGGGACCTTGGCAGGACAGAGACACTGCCGTTCCCGGATTCCCGTCCCCAGGAACCAGAGGTCCGGCACCCGCTGGATGGAGTTACCAGGAGCCTCGCCATCACGGGATTCAGCGGCTGACCCTTCCGTGCGCCGCGTTGGTCGGGCCCCAACGGAACCGATAGCATTGACGATGGCTGGCTGTGGTCCCCGTATGCCACAAGCTATGAAGCCTCAACTTTGAATAGGAGACACCCGTGTCAGATGCCCAGCAGATCACCCTTCTCGTCGATGGCGAAGAGACCAAGGTGACTACCGGGACAACCGGTGCGGAACTCTTCTTTGAGCGCCGTGATGTTGTTGTAGCCCGCGTCAACGGAGAACTGAAGGACCTTGACCAGGAGCTCCCGGAAGGCGCCGACGTCGAAGGCGTCACCATTGACTCGCCTGACGGCCTCAACGTCCTCCGCCACTCCACTGCCCACGTCATGGCCCAGGCTGTCCAGCAGCTGCGTCCCGACGCCAAGCTGGGCATCGGCCCGTACATCACTGACGGGTTCTACTTCGACTTCGATGTCGCCGAACCGTTCACTCCCGAGGACCTCAAGACCCTCGAGAAGATGATGCAAAAAATCATCAACCAGAACCAGAAGTTCGTCCGCCGCGTGGTCAACGAGGACGAAGCCCGCGAAGCCATGAAGAACGAGCCCTACAAGCTTGAACTGCTGGGCAAGAAAAACGAGGCCGCAGAGGCCGGCGAAGGCGTGAACGTCGAGGTCGGCGCGGGCGATATCACCATCTACGACAACGTTGAGCGCAAGGAAGGGACCACCGTCTGGTGCGATCTCTGCCGCGGCCCGCACCTGCCCAACACCAAGCTCATCTCCAACGCCTTTGCCCTCACCCGCTCGTCCTCCGCGTACTGGCTGGGCAACCAGAAAAACCAGCAGCTGCAGCGCATCTATGGCACGGCCTGGCCCACCAAGGACGCCCTCAAGGCCTACCAGGAACGCATCGCGGAGGCCGAACGCCGCGACCACCGCAAGCTCGGCTCGGAACTGGACCTCTTCTCCTTCCCGGATGAACTCGGCTCAGGCCTCCCCGTCTTCCACCCCAAGGGCGGCATCATCCGCAAGGAGATGGAGGATTACTCCCGCCAGCGCCACGTCGAGGCCGGCTACGAGTTCGTCTACACCCCTCACATCACCAAGGGGCATCTGTACGAGGTCTCAGGGCACCTGGACTGGTACAAGGACGGCATGTTCCCGGCCATGCGCGTGGATGAGGAACTCAACGCAGACGGTACAGTCCGGAAGCCTGCCCAGGACTACTACCTGAAGCCGATGAACTGCCCCATGCACAACCTGATCTTCCGTTCCCGCGGACGGTCCTACCGTGAGCTGCCGCTGCGGCTCTTCGAATTCGGCGCTGTCTACCGCTACGAAAAGTCCGGCGTGGTGCACGGCCTGACCCGCGTGCGTGGCATGACACAGGACGACGCCCACATCTACTGCACCCGCGAGCAGATGAAGGACGAACTGACCAAGACGCTGACGTTCGTCCTCGACCTGCTCAAGGACTACGGCCTGAACGACTTCTACCTGGAGCTCTCCACCAAGGACCCGGAGAAGTTCGTCGGCGAGGACGCGGCCTGGGAAGAAGCTACACGTACCCTCGCCGAGGTTGCTGAGGAATCCGGCCTGGAACTGGTCGCGGATCCGGGCGGGGCCGCCTTCTACGGCCCCAAGATCTCCGTGCAGGCGAAGGACGCCCTTGGCCGCACCTGGCAGATGTCCACCATCCAGCTGGACTTCAACCTGCCCGAACGGTTCGAACTCGAATTCCAGGCCGCTGACGGCAGCCGCCAGCGGCCCGTGATGATCCACCGTGCCCTGTTCGGATCGATCGAGCGCTTCATTGGCGTGCTCACCGAGCACTACGCCGGCGCCTTCCCCGCATGGCTGGCACCGGTCCAGGTGGTGGGCATTCCGGTGGCGGAGACCTTCAACGAGTACATGTTCGACGTCGTGGACCAGCTGAAGGCGGCAGGCATCCGCGCGGAAGTGGACACCTCCTCGGACCGCTTCCCCAAGAAGATCCGCACGGCCAGCAAGGACAAGATTCCGTTCGTGCTGATTGCCGGCGGCGACGATGCCGAAGCAGGCGCCGTCTCGTTCCGCTTCCGCGATGGAAGCCAGGACAACGGCGTGCCTGTGGCCGAGGCCGTCAAGCGGATCACGGAAGCCGTCCGTAACCGGACCAGCTAGCGGAACGGAACAGCACCGTGCAGGAGAACACAGGCGCAGGGTATCCAGGAGATGCCGGCGTTACCGACGACTTTGACCTCGCCGGTGTCCCGGACGCCTTCCAGCGCCTGTGGACTCCGCACCGCATGGCGTACATCAAGGGCGGGCAGCACCAGTTCAAGAACGAGAACGACTGCCCGTTCTGCATCGGTCCCGGACGTACTGATGAGGAAGCCCTCATCGTCCACCGTGGAAAGACCTGCTACGTGGTGCTCAACCTGTTTCCCTACAACCCCGGGCATCTCCTGGTTTGCCCCTACCGGCACATCCCCGACTACACCGACCTGACACTCGATGAGACGGCGGAGTTTGCGGACCTCACGCAGACAGCCATGCGGGTGCTGCGGAAGGTGGCCAATCCGGGCGGCTTCAATCTGGGCATGAACCAGGGGGTTGTCGGCGGTGCCGGTATTGCCGCGCACCTGCACCAGCACATCGTTCCCCGGTGGGGCGGCGACGGGAACTTCTTCCCCATCATCGCCCAGACCAAGGCCATCACGCAGACCCTTGACGAGGTCCGCCAGCAGGTGGCCGACGCCTGGCCCGGGGAGACGGATGCTGAATAGGCACGCGCGCGGGTTTTTCACCGCCTTGTTCAGCCCACTTGCCCGCTGGCTCCTCAAAATCGGGATTTCGCCGGATGCGGTAACGGTCATCGGCACCGCCGGAGTGGTGGTGGGCGCGCTGGTGTTCTACCCGCTCGGCCAGCTGTGGTGGGGAACCCTGTTCATCACGGCGTTCATCTTTTCCGACGTCCTGGACGGAATCATGGCCAGGATGCGGGAGGTGGGAAGCCGCTGGGGGAACTTCCTTGACTCCACCCTCGACCGGATTGCCGACGGTGCGCTGTTCGCTGGCCTGGCCGTCTGGTTCTTCACCGGCGGGGCCAATGTCCCCATCGCCGTGGCTGCCATGGTGTGCCTTGTCCTGGGCATGGTGGTTTCCTACGCCCGCGCCAAGGCGGAGTCGTTGGGCTTCACCGCCAATACCGGCATCGCCGAGAGGGCGGAGCGCCTCGTTTCGGTGCTGGTTGTCACCGGTTTCACCGGCCTGGGACTTCCGGAGGTGGTCCTGCTGGTGACGCTCCTGCTCCTCGCCGTGGCCAGCTTCATCACGGTGGTCCAGCGTGTGGTCTCCGTACGCCGCCAGGCCCTTGCGGAACCCTCGCCGGCCGATTAACGCGAATTAAGCCGGCCGGCCGCGGTGAGACTAGTATTAGGACTGCCCGGTCAATGGATCCGGCAACCCGGTGTGTGTACACGTGGCATCTCCGTGCCGCCCTGCACGACCGGCGAAGGTCATCTATCTACCCATAGGGGTTTTTGTGTCTACACCTGATGTAAGCAGCGAGGCCGGTACGTCCGCGAACAGCGTCACGGGCAGCAACCGCGTAAAGCGGGGCATGGCTGAGATGCTCAAGGGCGGCGTCATCATGGACGTCGTCAACGTCGAGCAGGCCCGCATCGCCGAAGACGCCGGTGCCGTTGCTGTGATGGCGCTGGAACGCGTTCCGGCCGATATCCGTGCCCAGGGCGGCGTGTCCCGCATGTCCGACCCGGACATGATCGACAAGATCATCGACGCCGTGTCCGTGCCGGTCATGGCGAAGGCCCGGATCGGCCACTTCGTCGAGGCCCAGGTCCTGCAGTCCCTCGGCGTGGACTACATTGACGAGTCCGAGGTCCTCACCCCGGCCGATTACACCAACCACATCGACAAGTGGAACTTCACCGTTCCCTTCGTCTGCGGTGCCACCAACCTCGGTGAGGCGCTGCGCCGCATCAACGAAGGCGCGGCCATGATCCGCTCCAAGGGCGAGGCCGGCACCGGCGACGTCTCCAACGCCACCACGCACATGCGCCAGATCCGTGCGGAACTGCTCAAGCTCGCGGCCCTGCCCGAGGACGAGCTCTACGTGGCAGCCAAGGAGCTGCAGGCCCCGTACGAACTGGTCAAGGAAGTAGCCTCCTCCGGCAAGCTTCCCGTGGTCCTGTTCACCGCCGGCGGCATCGCCACCCCCGCCGACGCCGCCATGATGATGCAGCTCGGCGCCGACGGCGTGTTCGTCGGCTCCGGCATCTTCAAGTCCGGCAACCCCGCCCAGCGCGCGGCCGCCGTCGTCAAGGCCACCACCTTCTACGACGACCCCGACGTCATCGCCAAGGCCTCCCGCGGCCTGGGCGAAGCCATGGTGGGCATCAACGTCGACGAGATCCCCCAGCCGCACCGCCTTGCCGAGCGCGGCTGGTAACTTGCTGCCTGGGGTGAGGGACGGCGCCATCCTCGGCGCGCTATTCCCCGCGCGTTCTGTGCAGCTTAGTAGCGGCTTCCGGCGCGGGGCCCCTTTTACGCGCGCTGCCGGATAACGCCGGCCCTCGCCTTGCGCATGTGAGGTACGACGGCGGCGGGTCACCTTGTGGGTGACCCGCCGCCGTCGTTTTAAGGTGTGTTGGGGTGTGGCTTACTCCAGGCCGCGGCGCTTCAGGAGGGGCTTCAGCGTGGCTTCGCGGCCCCGGAGGATGCGGAACGAATCCAAGGGGTCGCGGCTGTTGCCCCGCGACAGGAGCTCACGGCGGAACCGGTCGCCGTTGGCCCGGGTGAGTCCGCCGTTCTCGGTGAACCAGTCCACCGTCTCGGCATCCAGGACCTCGCTCCAGATGTAGGAGTAGTAGCCGGCCGCATATCCCGCACCCGCAAAAACATGCTGGAAATAGCCCGTCCGGTACCGCGGCGGAATCAAGGCGTGGGCGATGCCCGCGGCCGCCAGGGCTTTGTCTTCAAACGCAACAACATCCTCTGGAACCCCGCTGCCGTCCAGGACGTGCCAAGCCAGGTCCAGCAGCGCTGCTCCCAGGTACTCGGTGGTGGCAAACCCTTCACCCCACAGCCGTGACGCGTCCAGTTTCGAAACGACCTCCTGCGGAAGCGGTTCGCCCGTCACATGATGGCGCGCATAATTGTGCAGCACATCGGGCCACATGATCCACATCTCGTTGACCTGGGACGGGTATTCCACAAAGTCCCGGGGGACGGAAGTTCCGGAAAACCGGGGATAGGTCACATTGGACAACAACCCGTGCAGCGCGTGGCCGAACTCATGGAAGGTGGTCCGCAGCTCGTCCAGCGTCAGGAGCGTCGGTTCACCCGCAGGCGGCTTGGAGATGTTGAGATTGTTGATGACCACCGGCTTTGTTCCCAGCAGCGCCGACTGTTCCGCCAGGGAATTCATCCAGGCGCCACCCCGCTTGGACTCACGGGTGTAGTAGTCACCCAGGAACAGCCCGAGCCCCATGCCGTCCTCGTCGCGGACCTCCCAGATACGGACGTCGGGGTGGTAGCCGGCAAGGTCCTTCCGCTCGTGGAATGTGATGCCGAAGAGCGATGTTGCGGCAAAGAAGACCCCGTCCGCCAGCACCCGGTCCAGCTCGAAATAGGGACGGAGTGCCTGTTCATCAATGTCGTAGCGTTCCCGCCGGACCTTGGCGGAGTAGAAGGCCCAGTCCCAGGCCTCCAGGGGATGGCCCGCGGCCTCGGCCAGTGCCGAGGCCTCGGCGTCGGCGTTCCGCACCGCCGCCGGAGCCATGCGGTTCAGCATGGACTGCACGGCCCCGAAGTCCGGGGCTGTCTGCCGGTCCACCACCAGTTCGGCGTAGTTGGCAAAGCCCAGAAGCGCCGCCTTTTCCGCGCGGAGCCGGGCCATTGACGTGGCTAAATCCAGCACGTCGAGGCTGCCGCCCCCGCTGCCCCGGGCCACGGATGCTTCAAACAGCCGACGGCGGACTCCGCGGTTCTCGAGGGCGGACAGGGCAGGCTGGTTGGTCGGCTGGATCAGTGTCAGCAGGAATTTGCCGTCATGTCCGGCGGCGCGGGCGGCCTCCGCGGCAGCGGCAACGTCGTCGGCCGGCAGTCCTGCCAGCTCGCCTGCGTGGTCCAGCAGCAGGGCAGCGGATTTCATTCCTTCCTTGACGCGCTGTCCGAATTCGGTGCCCAGGCGGGAGAGCTCGGCGTTAACCTCCTTGAGCCTTTCCCGGGCAGGGCCTTCCAGCTGGATGCCGGACTGCCGGAATTCCTTCAGGTACTCATCAACAAGCCGCGCGGACTCGGCATCACAGCCGGCGGTGTCGATGGCGGCGAAGCGCTCGTACAGTGCCCGGTTGAGGAAAACGTCGTCCTGGTGCGCAGAGAGCAGCGGCGACAGCGCCGTTTCCAGGTCCCGGATCTCCGGGGATGCATCGGCCGAAACGAGCGTGAAGAAGGACGCAGCGGCCCGGTCCAGAAGCCTGCCGGAGCGTTCCATCGCCACTGCCGTGTTCTCGAACGTGGCAGGGGCCGTGTCATCAACGATGGCCTGGAGCTCAGCCAGGTGCTCGTGGAGACCTGCCCGGACGGCGTCGTCATAATCGGCGGTGCTGATCTCCGCGAAGGGCGGAAGTCCGTAGGGCAGGGGACTGGGTGCCAAAAGGGGGTTGGTCATGAAGTAAAACCTTTCACAGCAGGCCACGCTTCTCAATGTGAGCCACGCCATGGTCCCCTCCCTAGAATGCTTCTATGGGGAACACAACCGGCAGGGGGCCGGTGCACTTTCGCCGCGTCATCACTGGCCTTGCACTGGCAGCCGCGATGCTCATGACTGCAGCGCTTGGAGGCTGCGGCCTGGCCGCCGAACAGGCCGGGCCCGCGGCTCCGGCAGGAGGGCCCGGTTCGGTTGGCGCCGGTCCCGGCAACCAGGACAGCGCCAGCCCCGCTCCCGCCGCCCCGTCAACTCCGGCACCGACTCCCACGCCCGGCGAAGGGCCGGCCTGCCCGGTGCTCCGATGCACGTCCGTACTGGTGACCGGCGACATGCTTGTCCACGCAGAGCTGTGGCAGCAGGCGCAGCAGGACGCCGCGGCGTCCGGCAAGCCCGGACTGGACTTCGTGCCGCTGCTGGAGGGGCAGCGGCGGTACATCCGGAACAGCGACCTGGCCATCTGCCATCTGGAAACGCCGGTGGCCGGCCCGGAAGGCCCGTTCTCGGCCTATCCCTCGTTCAACGTCCCGCCGCAGATCATCGCAGCAACAAAAGAGGTGGGGTACGGGGCCTGCACAACGGCCAGCAACCACACCATCGACCGCGGGACGGATGGGCTCCTGCGAACCCTGGACCAGCTGGACGCCGCCGGCCTGAAACACACGGGTTCGTACCGGACTGAAAGGGAGTCGCAGGGGATCCTGGTCATGCAGACCGCCGCCGCGAAGATCGCGGTGATCCAGGCCACCTATGGGCTGAACGGACTGCTTCCCGAGTATCCGTGGCAAGTAGACATGCTGGATGCGCATGCCATGATCGCCAAGGCGGAGAAGGCCAGGGCGCTGGGGGCGGACATCGTGCTGGCGGCCATGCACGCAGGCGACGAATACGCCAGCGAACCCAACGCCCGGCAGCAGGAGGTGGCGCACGCCCTGGTGGACAGCGGCCAGTTCAACCTGGTCTACGGCCACCACACGCATTCCGTGCTCCCCATTGAGAACTACAAGGGCACGTGGATCGCCTACGGCCTGGGCAACGGTGTCACCGAGCTCTCGCCCTGGTACGTGGTCAACAACGAGGGCCTGCTGGTGCGGGTGCAGTTCGGCCAGGACGCCTCCGGCAGGTGGAGCGCAACGGACCTGGCCTGGGCCCCCTCCGTTATTGTCCGGGATCCCTACCGCTGGTGTTCGGTGGCGTCGGACGCGCCGCAGGGGCCCTGCGCCGGGCCGGAAGCCGACGCCGCCACCTGGCAACGAACCGCGGGCGTGGTGGAGTCTATGGGCGCAGCGGCGGGCGGCGCGCACGAACTCCTGGTCACCCGCGAACCGTGACCTGCCGGCGGGGGCATGTGCCCCGCCCGGGAACCCTGCTTGCCGGTGTGGTCAGCGCGGTCGGCGTGCGGCGTGTTCGCGTGCGAGTTCCGCGTAGCTGTCGTCGGGGTGGCCGGGAACAAAGCTGCCGTACTTGCGCTCAGCTGCCGTGCGGATCAGGAAGTCCGCGATGGCCGGGTTCTTGGGCAGGAGCGAGCCGTGCAGGTAGCTGGCCACGATGTTGCGGTAGCGGGCACCCTCGTGGCCGTCACTGCTGTTGTTGCCCATACCCTTCGGAGTGGAGCCCAAAGGCCGCACGCCGCTGCCCAGGGTTGTCTGCCCGCTGTGGTTCTCGTAGCCGAGCACTTCCCCGAACTCCGGTGTGGCAACCTTGACGTTGCCAATCAGCCTCTCCTCGGTGCCGTGCGTCTCGACGTCGAGGATGCCGATACCCGGGATGACGGCGCCGGTGCGGGTCTTGAAGAAATGCCCGAAGAGCTGGTACAGCCCGCAGATGACGAGCACCGGCGCGCCGTCCTCGGCAAGGTCCTTGAGTACCCCGGCCCGGGCCTGGAGGTCGTCCTGGATGACCAGCTGGCCGCTGTCCTGGCCGCCGCCGCCCACAATGATGTCCACATCGTCCGGGAACGGATCACCCACGTTGTACTCGAGCAGCTCCGGGGTGTAGCCATGCCAGCGGATGCGCTGCTGCAGGACCAGGGCGTTGCCCCAGTCGCCGTAGATGTTCATGTCGCGGGGGTACAGCTGCACCACCCGCAGGGTGCCCTTGCCCGCGGAGTTTTCCGTTGCGGAATCCGTGCCTGCCTGGCTCAAGAGACAACCTCCACGGTGGTGATTTTGGACAGTTCGCGGCGGATCGCCAGCATGGCCGTGTATGTGCAGAAGATACGCTTGGGCTTTCCCTGGGCCTCCCTGATGAAGGCCGCAAGAGCCGGAGTTATGTCCGGCTCCACGTTGCCGATGGGCACGTCGTCATACTGCAGCCGCAGTGCCATGTCGTAGGCCCGTGAGCCGGTGAGCTGGTCCACTCCGCCTTCCCGCAGGGACTCGAATTCCACGTCCCACAGCCAGGACATGTCCCGGCCGTCCGCGTAGTTGTCGTTGATGGCGATCATGGTGGCGTAGCCGCCCGCGGGGAACGACTTCAGGCCGAGCCGGAAGCCGCTGGGATTCTTGACCAAAACCAGGTCCAGGGGCTGGCCGTCAACGGTGAGGCTTTCCCCTCGTCCGAATGCGGGAGCCACACGGGACAGCGCCTCGAGGAGGGCGTCGTGGTTGGCCGTGGCGGCGCCGCTGCCGCAGATGCTGCGCGCCAGCGTCAGCGCCGCGGCCGCATTGAAAATGTTGTAGACACCCCGCAGCTTCATGCCCGTGGTGACCGTGGCGCCGTCGTACTCAAACTCAGCGGTGTCCGCGCCAACCTTGCGGAGTACGACGTCGGCGGCAGGCTTCTCCGGCAGTCCCGCCGGAGCGGGACTTCCTGGAGCGGTCCGCATGTCGTCGTCGTTGGGGAAAGTGCTCAGGAGCGAATCGTCCAGGCCAAAGTATTTGACGTCCTGTCCGGTGAGCGATTCGGCAATCCGGGCAACCCTGGGGTCTTCGCGGTTCAGCACCACCGTTCCGGTGGTTTTCGCCGCGATGTGCTGGAGGAGCTGGGCTGTCTTGTCGATTTCGCCGAAACGGTCGAGCTGGTCGCGGAGGACGTTCAGCAGGAGGCAGTAGCGCGGGGGAACGCTGTTGACGAAGTGCACGGCGTGGGCCTCGTCCAGTTCAAGCACCGCGACGTCCGCATCCAGCCGGCCGCGCCAGTCCACCTCGCCGAGCAGGGCGGCAGCCACGCCGCGGGTGAAGTTGCTCCCAGTGCGGTTGGTAAAGACCTTCAAGCCCTGGCTTTCCAGCAGTTCCACCACCATTTTGGTGGTGGTGGTTTTGCCGTTGGTGCCGCTGACCACCGCGACGCCGTGAGGGAGGGTGCTGAGTGTCCGCCGCATAAAGCCCGGGTCGATTTTTTCAACCACCAGACCGGGCAGGGCGGAGCCGCCACCCCGAAGCCGGGATACCCGGCGGACCAGTTTACCGAGCGGAACACTGAAGTAGAGCATGTTTTGAATATATCCCAGCAACGGCATGCAACTGCCGCCGGCACCGCCACTGCCGGTGCCCGCGGAGGGCGAACCCGTATGCTGGATGGATGACAAATTCCCTTTCGGCTGCTTCCGCGCGCCCGGGTTCAGGCCTTCGGATCGGCGTGCTGGCGCTCCAGGGCGATTTCCGCGAGCACCTGCGGGCCATCGAAGCCGCCGGTGCCGAGGCCGTGGGCATCCGCCGGCCCAAGGAACTCGACGGCCTGGACGGGCTCATCATCCCCGGCGGGGAATCCACCGCCATCGACAAACTTGCACGGGCCTTTGAACTGGCCGGACCGCTGCGGGAGCGCATCGCCGAGGGCCTGCCGGTCTACGGCTCATGCGCAGGGATGATCCTGCTTGCCAACGACATCGCCGATCCCGCGACGGACCTCTCCGGGGCTCCGCAGCAGACCTTCGGGGGACTGGATATCACCGTCCGCCGCAACGCCTTCGGCCGGCAGCGCGAGTCCTTTGAAACAGACCTTGACTTCAAGGGACTGGACTTCAGCGCCACCGCCTCCGGTGTTGCACCTGTCCACGCCGTCTTCATCCGCGGGCCGTGGGTGGAACGCGTTGGTCCCGGCGTCGAAGTCCTCGCCCAGGTTGAGCCCGCCGACCCGGAGCACGCGTCCCACGCCGCACCGCTGCCGGGGACGGCTAGAATTGTTGCAGTGCGTTCCGGCCACCTGCTGGCCACCTCCTTCCACCCGGAAGTGACTGGGGAGAAACGCGTACACGAACTTTTTATCCGCTTGATCAGAGGAGAAGCGTAAAGCATGTCAGGCCACTCCAAATGGGCAACGACCAAGCACAAGAAGGCCATCCTCGACAGCCGCCGCGCCAAGTCGTTTGCCAAGCTGATCAAGAACATCGAAGTTGCTGCGCGCATGGGCGGACCGGACCTGCAGGGCAACCCGGGCCTGGAGCTCGCCGTCACCAAGGCCAAGAAGACCTCCGTCCCGGCAGACAACATCGACCGTGCCATCAAGCGCGGCGCCGGGCTCACCGGTGAAGTGGTCGACTACACCGAGATCATGTACGAATGCCGCGGCCCGCAGGGTTCAGCGCTGCTCATCGAGTGCCTTACGGACAACAAGAACCGCGCTGCCTCGGAGGTGCGCCTTGCCATTTCCCGCAACGGCGGCACCATCGCCGATCCCGGTTCGGTGAGCTACCTGTTCAGCCGCAAGGGTGTGGTGACCCTGCCCAAGAAGGACCTGACCGAGGACGACGTCCTGATGGCTGTCCTGGACGCCGGTGCCGAGGAAGTCAAGGACAACGGCGACACCTTTGAGATCCACTCGGACCCCAAGGACCTCCAGGCCGTCCGTGACGCCCTGAAGGACGCAGGCATCGAGTACGACACCGACGAGGCGGAATTCGTTCCGTCTATGGAAGTGCCGCTGGACCTGGAAGCCGCAAAGAAGTTCATGAAGCTCGTTGACGCCCTGGAGGACCTCGACGACGTCCAGAACGTCTACAGCAACGCCGACCTCAGCGACGACGTCCAGGCCGCCCTGGACTCTGAGTGACGCTCCGCCTGCCTGCCGGGCGCTTGCACCTGTGACGCTGCGCGTCCTGGGCGTGGATCCCGGACTGACCCGTTGCGGGATCGGCGTTGTCGACGTCGAGCGGAACAGGCAGGCCACCATGGTTGCCTATGGTGTGGTGGGAACGTCGCCCGAGGACAGCCTGGACCAGCGGCTCCTGGTGATCGCCCTCGCCATCGACGAATGGCTTGACCGCCACGAGCCGCACGTCCTCGCGGTCGAGCGGGTCTTTTCCCAGCTCAACGTCAGTACCGTGATGGGCGTGGCCCAGGCATCCGGTGTGGTGATCGCCGCAGCGGCCCGGCGGGGGATCCCGGTGGCGCTGCACACGCCGTCGGAAGTCAAGGCCGCAGTCACCGGCAGCGGGTCCTCGAACAAGGACGCGGTGACCAAGCTCGTCACCAAGATCCTGCGACTGGATGCACCGCCGCGGCCTGCGGACGCCGCAGACGCCCTGGCGCTGGCCATTACCCACGCCTGGCGGGCCGGGAGCGGGGCGGCCGTCGCCACTACCGGCCCTGGCAGCTCTTCCCTGACCCCGGCCCAGCGGGCATGGGCGGAAGCCGAAGCAAAGGCGCGCCGCGCCCGGTGAATGTCCTGCCCGCTTGTTAGGGTATTCGTAGATATGTTCGGATAGCCGGTCCTGCTCCCTGGAGCCCGGCAAGACACCAGGAGCCAGGCCTTGATCAGTTTCCTTCGCGGAACGGTAGCGCATGTGGGTCTTTCCACTGCCGTGATTGACCTTAACGGGGCGGGCATGAGCGTCAACGCCACGCCCCAGACCCTCAGCAGGCTGCGCACCGGCGAGGAAGGCCAGCTTTTCACGTCCCTGATCGTCCGGGAGGATTCGCTCACGCTCTTTGGCTTCGCGTCCGACGACGAACGGGAGGTTTTCGATGTCCTCCTCAGTGTGAGCGGGGTAGGGCCGCGCCTGGCGCTGGCAGTCCTGGCGGTCCACGAACCGGAGGCGATCCGCGTGGCCGCGCACACCGGGGACAGCAAGACGTTCACCAAAGTTCCCGGCATCGGTCCCAAAGTCGCAGGGCGGATCGTGCTGGAGTTGGCAGGAAAGCTGGTTCCGCACGGCACGGCGGGCACGGCCGCGGCGTCCACTCCGGCCGAGGCCGCCTGGAAACCGCAGGTGGTGGCCGCCATGACGAGCCTCGGTTGGTCCGAAAAGGACGCTTCCTCCAGCATCGACAAAGCACTGGCAGATGATCCCGAGGTCTCGTTCCGCGGCAATGTGCCGGAGATCCTGCGGACCACGCTCCGGTGGCTGGGGCAGGACGGAGCCCGGGCCGGCAACCGCGTAGGCAGCCGTGGCTGAACCGTCACTGGTGGCCGCGGGGGAGGAGCCTGAGGAACGGGCCATCGAGGCGGCCCTCCGGCCCAAGAACCTGGACGACTTCGTCGGCCAGCACCGGGTGCGGAAACAGCTGTCCCTGGTGCTCCAGGCTTCCCGGATGCGCGGGCGCAGCGCGGACCACGTACTCTTCTCCGGCCCGCCGGGTCTGGGCAAGACAACCCTCGCCATGATCGTTGCGTCCGAAATGAACGCGCCCCTGCGGATCAGCAGCGGCCCTGCCATCCAGCACGCGGGGGACCTCGCTGCCATCCTTTCCTCCCTTTCCGAGGGCGAAGTCCTGTTCCTTGACGAAATCCACCGGATGTCCAGGCCGGCCGAAGAGATGCTGTACATGGCCATGGAGGATTTCCGGGTGGACATCGTGGTGGGCAAGGGCGCAGGTGCCACCGCAATCCCGCTCGAGCTGCCGCCTTTCACCCTGGTGGGCGCCACCACCCGCGCGGGCCTGCTGCCGGGACCCCTCCGGGACAGGTTCGGGTTTACCGGCCACCTCGAGTTCTACTCCGTGCCGGAGCTGGAACTTGTGCTGCGCCGCTCCGCCGGGCTGCTGGACCTCAAGGTCAACTCGGCAGGGTTCTCCGAAATCGCGGGGCGCTCCCGCGGCACTCCCCGTATTGCCAACCGGCTGCTGCGGCGTGTCCGGGACTGGGCCCTGGTTCATGGAATCGACCAGATCGACGCCCGGGCGGCGTCCGCCGCGCTGGACATGTATGAGGTGGACAAGAAAGGCCTGGACCGCCTTGACCGCGCAGTCCTCGAAGCCCTGATCACCAAGTTCGGCGGCGGGCCGGTGGGGCTCTCCACGCTCGCCATCGCCGTCGGTGAGGAGACCGAAACCGTGGAAACCGTGGCGGAGCCGTTCCTGGTCAGGGAGGGACTGCTGGGCCGCACCCCGCGTGGCCGGATTGCCATGGCTCCGGCCTGGACCCACCTCGGCTATGCCATTCCGTCGGGTGTCTTTGCCCAGGAGCAACTGGACCTGTTTGAACCGGCTGAAGAGGACGCCTGAGCCCGGGCTGACTGGCCCCTAAAGCCAATAGCAGGCTCCGTTCAGCTTTTCCCTTTAGACTGGTATGACGCTCGGCACGTTCGGGTCTTTGTTCCCGCGGGCAGCACCACCGGCAGCCCGCGGATGGATGGCAAGCAGCTTCGCCAGGCCACTCGTTCAAAGCGGACGGCGCTGTCAACCGGCTCAATGCAAGTACAGCTCAATGCACGTACAGAATGGAACTTCCCCGTGTTCGGACACATCACTGCCCAGACCACCACTACCCAGCCCGGCGGCGGCATCGACATCATGTCGATCCTGCTGTTCGTGATGCTCGGCATCTTCATCTTCATGATGTTCCGCCGCAACAAGAAGACCCAGCAGCAGCAGGCAACGCTTCAGTCGCAGTTCGCCCCCGGCGTTGAGGTCATGACCAGCTTTGGCCTGTTCGGCCGCATCGTCGACATCGACGACGAGGAAAACAAGGTCACCCTGGAACTCTCCCCGGGCAACCTGGCCACCGTGCACCGCCAGGCTGTCACCAAGATCATCGAACCCGCAGCAGGGGTACCCGCTGCGACTGAGGTGCCGGATGATGCCTCTTCCCTGACGGCCGCGGACAACGGAAACACCCCCGCTGCAGCCGAGACCCCGGACGAAACCCTGAAGCGCCTCAATGACGAGGGCAAGAAGGACAACTAGTCCCCGCTGCTTCCACAACACCTCTACCGCTGCGGACCACCGCCGGTGCAAGCGTCAGCAGGCACCGGCGGTTCCTCCGTGAATAAGAGAAAGATCGACAATGGCACGAACTGGCCCCAAGAAACCAGGCCTCAGGGTCCTGGTCTGGCTCGGTGTACTCCTCGCCACACTCACTGCCGTCCTGGCCGGCGGCACCCTTGCCGGGCAGGCAAGCTGGGCGCCCAAGCTGGCGCTCGACCTCGAAGGCGGCACCCAGATGATCCTGGCGCCGAAGGTCGAGGGCGGTTCGGACATCAACGAGGAACAGCTGAACCAGGCCGTGGCGATCATCCGCCAGCGCGTTGACGGTTCGGGTGTTGCCGAAGCAGAGATCAGCACCCAGTCCGGTCGCAATGTGGTGGTCAGCCTTCCCGGCACCCCCTCCAGCCAGACGCGCGACCTGATCCAGGCCTCCGCCGACATGAACTTCCGGCCGGTGCTGCTCGCCGGTGCCGGCGCTCCCGTCCCGGAAGAGCAGCGGGCGCCTGAAGACCAGCTGCCCAAGCCGACGGCGGAACCCGCCAACAGCAGCGACATCAACTGGATCACTCCGGAGATCTACCGCGAGTTTGAGACCTTGGACTGCGACAACCCGGCCCAGGACAAGCGGGAACGCTCCGATCCGGCCAAGCCGCTGGTGACCTGCGAGCCCGCTTCCGACACGAACCCTGCGATCAAGTACATCCTTGGTCCCGTGGAGGTGAAGGGCAGCAACATTGTCACGTCCTCCTTCCAGCTCCAGCAGGGCGCACAGGGTGCCGTTACCAATGACTGGGCAGTCAACATCCAGTTCGACGATGAAGGCACGGCAAGGTTCAAAGAGGTCACCGAACGCCTGAACCAGTTCTACGTTGCCGCCGGCGGCGACGCGGGCAACGATCCGAAGGCCCAGTTCGCCATTGTGCTGGATGACCAGGTCATTTCCGCGCCCCGCTCCCTCGCCGTCATCACCGACGGCCGCCCGCAGATCACCGGCGGGTTCACCGAGCAAAGCGCCAAGGCCCTGTCCGACCAGCTCCGCTTCGGTGCCCTGCCCATCAGCTTCGAGATCCAGAGCGAGCAGCAGATTTCGGCCACCCTCGGCGGTGAACAGCTGCGCATGGGCCTCCTGGCGGGCATCATCGGCCTCCTGCTGGTGGTGGTGTACTCGCTGTTCCAGTACCGGGCGCTCGGTTTCGTGACCATCGCGTCACTGGTGGTCGCCGGCATCCTGACGTACCTCGCCATCGCCATCCTGGGCTGGACGGAAAACTACCGGTTGTCCCTGGCCGGCGTGGCGGGCCTCATCGTGGCAATCGGCCAGACAGCGGACTCCTTTATCGTCTACTTCGAGCGGATCCGGGACGAGCTCCGTGAGGGCCGCGGCCTGGTCTCCGCCGTCGAAAACGGCTGGAAGCGGGCCAAGCGCACCGTGCTGGCGTCCAAGGCCGTCAACCTGCTTGCCGCGCTGGTTCTCTATTTTGTGGCCGTGGGCAACGTCCGCGGATTTGCGTTCACGCTGGGCCTGACCGCCATTGCCGACCTCATTGTGGTGTTCATGTTCACGCACCCGACGCTGCAGATGCTGGCGCGCACCCGGTTCTTCGGTGAGGGCCACCGGCTGTCCGGCCTTGATCCGAAGCGGCTCGGAGCCGTTCCGCTGTACCGCGGTGCCGGCCGCGTCCGGACCCCGGCAGACAAGCCCGCCGCGGTCCGGACCAAGAACGCCGGTGCGGCCGCCGAGGCGGAACGCAGAATGACAATCGCCGAACGCCGCCTGGCGGAGAAGCAGGAACAGCTCGCGGGTTCCTCGAAGTCCTCAGCGAAGGAGAACAAGTAATGTCAGGCTTCGCCAACTTCGGCAACGAGCTCTACACCGGAAAGCGCTCCTACAACTTTGTGGGAGCCAAGAAACTCTGGTTCATCATCGCGGCGGTGGCTGTTGTCCTGTCCATCATCATTCCGCTGGCCAAGGGCGGCTTCAACCTCGGCATCGAGTTCCGCGGCGGCTCCGAATTCACCGTCTCCAACGTGCAGACCACGGATGCGGCCCTGGGGGAGAAAGCCGTAACCGACGTGGTCCAGGGCAGCGTGCCGCGCGTGGCGAACGTTGCCGGCACCACCATGCGGATCCAGACGGACAAACTGACCGACGACGAGACGCTCCGCATCAAGGAGGGACTCACAAGCGCGTACGGCGTCACTGACAATGAGGTGACCTCGACGTTTGTTGGACCCACCTGGGGCGCCGACGTCACCAGGCAGGCCCTGATCGGCCTGGTGGTGTTCGTCCTCCTCGCCGCAGTGCTGATGGCGCTCTACTTCCGCACGTGGAAGATGTCCCTCTCTGCCATTGCGGGCATGGCGGTGACGATGTTCATCACCGCAGGCGTTTACGCCCTCAGCGACTTTGAGGTCACTCCGTCGGCAATCATCGGGTTCCTGACCGTGCTCAGCTACTCCCTTTACGACACGGTGGTGGTCTTCGACAAGATCCGCGAGAACACCGCCGACCTGGACGCGTCCACGCGCCGCACGTTCGCAGAAGAGGTCAACCTCGCCGTGAACCAGACCCTCGTCAGGTCGATCAACACCATGATGGTGGCGATCCTCCCCGTGGGAGCCATTCTGTTCATCGGCGCCGGGCTGCTGGGGGCAGGTACCCTGCGCGACCTTTCGCTGGCACTGTTTGTCGGGATCCTGATCGGCACGGCGGCCACCATCTTCGTGGCAGCCCCGCTGTATGCCTGGCTGCGCCAGAACGAGCCCGACCTCGTGAGGCAGGCGAAGCGTGTTGAGCACCGGCGCTCCGGTGCCGGCGCAGGGTCCGCTTCCGGCTCCTCAGCCGTGGAAACAGCCTCCGCATAACCCGTCCGCGTTTAAGGCCCTGGTTATAATTCTCACCGCCGCGGGGAATAGACTGAAGTAATTAAAACGGTGGTGAGGGGTACTTCATTGGAAGAGCGTTCGGCGTCAGCGCCAGCGGCACAGGGTGACAAGGGTGCTGCCAACGGTACGCAGGCCGGGGTGGCCTCGTCCGCGCGCCCTGGCCCGCTGGTTCCGGTCGACAACTCCGGCTCCCGGCCCACCTTTCCCGGCCGCAGGGAACGCACGCGTTCCAGGCTCGCCCGGCTGACAGGGCGCAGCACGGCGACGTACTCACCCATCCTCGAGCCCCTGCTGAGGACGGTCCGGGCCAACAACCCCAAAGAGGACTTCGACCTCATCCAGCGGGCTTTCGACGTTGCGGAACAAAGCCACCGCGGGCAGAAGCGCAAGAGCGGCGATCCGTACATCACGCATCCCGTGGCCGTGGCCACCATCCTCGCTGAACTTGGACTGAGTGGAACCACCCTGGCCGCGGCTTTGCTGCACGACACGGTGGAGGACACGCCCTACACCCTCGCTGACTTGAAGCGTGATTTCGGGCCCGAAGTTGCCATGCTTGTTGACGGCGTGACCAAGCTGGACAAGGTCAGCTTCGGTGAGGCGGCACAGTCCGAGACTGTCCGCAAAATGGTTGTTGCCATGGCCAAGGACATCCGTGTCCTGATGATCAAACTCGCGGACCGGCTGCATAACGCCCGGACCTGGCGGTTCGTTTCCGCTGAATCGTCCGCCCGGAAGGCACGGGAGACGCTGGAGATCTTTGCCCCCCTGGCGCACAGGCTGGGCATGAACACCATCAAGTGGGAGCTTGAGGATCTCTCCTTCGCTGCGCTCTACCCGAAGGTCTACGAAGAGATCGTCCGGATGGTGGGGGACAGGACCCCCGAGCGGGAGAAGAGCCTGAGCGTCATCCGCGACCAGATCACCGAAGACCTCCGTACCGCCAAAATCAAGGCCACCATCACCGGCCGCCCCAAGCACTACTACTCCATCTACCAGAAGATGATCGTCCGCGATAAGGACTTTGACGACATCAACGACCTCATGGGCGTGCGTGTCCTCGTGGACTCCGTCCGTGACTGCTACGCTGCCCTCGGCACCATGCACTCGCGCTGGAACCCGCTGCCCGGCAGGTTCAAGGATTACATCGCGATGCCCAAGTTCAACATGTACCAGTCACTGCACACCACGGTGATCGGGCCCGGCGGCAAGCCGGTGGAAATCCAGATCCGGACCCATGAGATGCACCGCCGCGCCGAGTACGGCGTGGCTGCGCACTGGAAGTACAAGGACCAGCCCAACCGGACCGCGGTTGGTCCCGGAAGCCCCCGCGACGGAGACATGGGCTGGCTGCGGTCCCTGGTGGACTGGCAGCAGGAAACCTCGGATCCGGGTGAATTCCTGGACTCCCTCCGCTTCGAGATCAACGCTCGGGAAGTGTTCGTCTTCACCCCCAAGGGCGAAGTCATGGCGCTGCCCGCCGGGTCCACTCCGGTGGACTTCGCGTACGCTGTCCACACCGAGGTCGGCCACCGGACCATCGGTGCCCGGGTCAACGGAAAACTGGTACCGCTCAACAGCGAACTGAACCACGGCGACTGGGTGGAGATCTTCACCTCCAAGGCCGAGGGCGCCGGGCCCAGCCAGGACTGGCAACACTTCGTCAAGAGCGCCCGGGCACGGAACAAGATCCGCCAGTGGTTCAGCAAGGAACGCCGGGAAGAGGCGATTGACCGCGGCAAGGAACTGCTGACCCGTGCCATGCGGAAGCAGAACCTTCCGCTGCAGAGGCTGATGACCCACGAGGCCCTCGCCGCCGTGGCAGAAGGGTTCAAGTACGTTGACATTTCGGGACTCTACGCCGGAGTGGGCGACGGACATACGTCCGCCCAGTCGGTCATGGAAAAGCTGGTCGAAAGTCTTGGCGGCAATGAGAGCGCCGACGACGACATCGCCGAAGTCAGCATCCCCACCCAGGTCACCAAAGCCCGTTTCTCGGACTCGGGCGTGGTGGTGCGAGGTGTCGGCGACGTCTGGGTCAAACTGGCCCGCTGCTGCACGCCCGTCCCCCCGGATCCCATCCTCGGTTTTGTGACCAGGGGCTCGGGAGTCTCCGTGCACAGGACGGACTGCACCAACATCTCGGACCTGAAGGACCAGCCCGACCGGATCGTGGACGTGGAGTGGGCGCCAACGCAATCCAGCGTCTTCCTGGTTGAAATCCAGGTGGAGGCGCTGGACCGCAAGTCACTGCTCTCGGACGTCACCCGCGTGTTGTCCGAGAACCATGTGAACATTCTGGCAGCCAGCGTGCACACCTCCACGGACCGGGTGGCGATTTCAAAGTTTGCCTTCGAAATGGGCGACCCCAAGTACCTGAGCCACGTCCTCAGCGCTGTCCGCAGGATCGACGGCGTGTTCGACGTCTACCGGACCACGGGCAACAAGCGCCGGAGCTAGGGCGGCGAGCTTTTCCAGGGCGGCCCGTTTGTGGGGCACGCGGGGTGTCGCTTCGATGGCCAGGATGAGCAGGCGCAGGCGCACGTCCTTTTGGGGGCGCGCCAGCAAACCCTCCAGTGCGGGGATGGCCCTGCCGGCGTCCACGTGCAGGGCAATGTCCAGGGCGGTCCGCAGCGGGCTGGAGACCATCAGGCCGCCAAGGCTGACAACGTCGAACGGGCCAAGCTTCACCTCGTGCAGTGTGCAGCCACGGGTGTTCCGGAGGCTTGAAACCCTTCGTTTGGCGTCCACCAGCAGCGCTAGCCTGTCCGGCTCTGCCGCGCAACCGTAGATCCAGGCTGCTGTCATGCGGCCGGCAACCACCCTCTGCCTGACTGACGGCGGTACAGCGCCCGCCGCAGCCCGTGCACGCAGCTGCGGGGAAGCGGCGACTCCGGGCAGTGTGTAGCCGCGGTGGTGCAGCCTGGCCAGGAGTCCGTCCGCGGCGAGGGCCTGCAGTTCGGGCATGGCGAAGGGCATCTCCGGGACATAGAGCTCCGGGAAACGTTGTGTTGCCGCCTCTGCTGCGGCTGGATGGTCATTGCCCGGAGGAGCCGATGGAGTCGCCATTCGTCCATCCTGCCGCGCGGAGCCTTAACGGGGACAGGCCCGGTCCGGTTATGTGGATAACCGGGCCGGGCCTGCACCGGACGGCGGCCTGCGGAGCAGGCGGACGAGCCGGAAGGTGGCCTAGGAAAGTTCGCTGGCCGAGCGCTGGATCTGGTCGAGCCAGGCCTGGCGGGCCTCGAGGGCCTCCTGGGCCGCTTTGATCTTGCGCTGGTCACCGGTCTTCTCCGCCTTGGCAAGGTCGTCCTGAAGGCTTGCGATCGCGGATTCCAGCTGGGACAGCGCACTATTGGTGCGCGCCTTGCGCTCCGGGTTGGAGCGCTGCCACTGCTCTTCCTCGGCGTTCCTGACTGCATCCTCAACCTTGCGCAGTCCGGCTTCGATGCGGCCCATGTCGCCGCGCGGGACCTTGCCTGCTTCTTCCCAGCGGTCACGGACGGACTGCAGCGCCTTCTTGGCCGCGGCCAGGTCCTTCACCGGAAGGATGGCGTTGGCCTCCTGCAGGAGGGCTTCCTTGACGGTGAGGTTGGCAGCGTATTCCTGGTCGATCTCTTCGTTGGCCGCCTGCCGGTTCGTGAAGAACACATCCTGCGCCGCGCGGAAACGGGCCCAGAGTGCGTCGTCGTCCTTGCGGCTGGCGCGCGGTGACGCCTTCCACTGGTCCATCAGCCTGCGGTACTCGCCGGCGGCAAAACCCCAGTCGGTGGACGTGGACAGTGCTTCAGCCTCGGCGATCAGCTTTTCCTTGGCGGACTTGGCCGCGGAGTTGTTGCTGTCCAGCTGGGAGAAGTAGGCGCGGCGGTGGCGGTCGAAGACGGTCCGGGCCGCCCGGAACCTCTTCCACAGGGCGTCCTCGTTGCTGCGGCCCAGGCGCACGCCGCTCTTCTGCGCTGCCTTCCAGCTCTCGAAGAGTTCGTTCATGCGGGCGCTGGAGGTCTTCCACTGTGTCTGAGCGGGGTCCTGGCCGGAGATCTGCTCGGCTTCGGCAACAATCGCCTCGCGGGCCGCCAGTTCGGACGCACGGACGGCGTCGTGCTCGGCTTTTTCGGCCTTCTCCAGCTCGCTGATCTGCTCAGCAAGCTTGTCCAGCCGCGCCTCGGCTGCGCGCAGGTCGCCCACCATGTTCCGCTCCGCAAGCTGCTCGCGCAGGTGGGCGACGGTTTTCTGCATGTCCGTGCTGGGCGCTTTGGAGCTGACGCGCTGTTCGAGCAGCACAATCTGTGCCACGACGTCGTCATATTTGCGCGCAAAGTAGGAGAGGGCTTCGTCGTCGCTCACGCCCGGGTACTGCCCTACGGCGTGCTCGCTGCCGTCAATGGTGAGGAACACATGCCCGTCGCCTTCAACCCGGCCCCACTTCGAGGCTTCGGCCAGGGAGGTGGCAGGTGCTGCCGGAACAGCCGCTGCCGCCGGAGCGGCAGCGGCAGGCTTGGGGCGGGAAGCGAAGGCGGCCGGCGACGGAGCTGCTGACCGGGGGGAAGGAGCCGGTGAGGGTGCTGGTGCAGTTGCCGGTGCCGGGGCAGGTGCAGGATCGGAAGCCTCTTCAGCGGGAGTGTCCTCCGCGGGAGCAGAAGGATCAGCCTCGCTTGCCGCGGGTTCTTCTGCGGCTGCCCCGGCTTCAGGAGCTTCCACTGCTGGGGTGCCGGGTGCCTCAGTCCCTGCGACGTCAGCCGCGGGGGCCGCCGCTTCGGTCAGGTCTGTTGCTGTTTCGTCGGATTTCTGACTGTCTGTCACCGCTAAAAGTCTTTCGCTTGGAGGGAAATACTCACGTACTGCACCGCGGCCGTGCCGGCCGGGCTTCCTACTTCAGAGAAAACGAGTCTATCGTGACTGGTTCAACGGGCGCGCCGTCCGTGTCGCTGCTGCCCGGCGTGATTCCGGCGGCAGCCAGGTTGGCCACCACGTCCAGCCCCGATGTCACCTTGCCAACCACGGTGTAGCCGCCGGCGCTGTCCGACGGGATGACCGTGTCTTTGTAGACAATGAAGAACTGGGTGCCGTTTCCGTACGCGTTGTTACCCGTCCGGGCCACCGCGATGGTTCCGGCCGGATAGGTGCCGTCCGCGGGTGTGTTCTCCAGCGGCCCCCAGGTGTAGTCGGGGTCTCCCTGGCCGTCACCGGTGGGGGAGCCGCACTGCAGGACGCCGAAGGTCTCTCCGGTGGTCAGGCGGTGGCAGGTCTTGCCGCTGAAATAACCCTCGTCGCTGAGCGATTTGAAGACCGCGGTTGCCTGCGGGGCGTCCGTCCCGTTCAGCTGCACGCCGAGCGGGCTGCCGTTCAGGACGAGTTCGCCGGTGAAGGTCTGGCCTGCGGCGGTGTCCGCGGCGGGGATGTTGGGGCCGTTTGTTGCCTGGGCGGACGGGCTTGCGGACGGCTCGGCCGACGCGGACGGGCTGCTCAGCCCGGCCTCTGCAGCAGCAAATTCGTCCTCGGAGGGATTGCCGGAAAAGGCAGTGAGCTGGAGGACGACGGCGAGGACAACGGCGGCCGCCCCGGCACCGGCGGCGATGAGATTGTCGCGCTTGCGCCGGGCTTCCTGGTCCCGCCGCATCTCCCGCTTGGCTTCCATCTGCTGGATGCGCCGTTTCGTTTCGCGGGCACTGCGTGAACTGGCCGCCAAGGGTCCTCCTCATAGTCGGGCTGCTGCACGGCACGGCTGTGGGCCGCATGCGCAGGTGCGTGGCCGCCGGGCCTGCCGGTCCGCCGCATTGGAGATGCCGGCGGACGACGACATAAACTGACTGCCGCACATAGTTTATGCATGACCGGCTGGACTGCCGCCGTCGTACGCCCGTTTCGGGCCGGATAGCCGCGCACGTCCCTGCCGCCGTTCACCAAGAGGAGAAACTCCACCATGGCACGCACCGCCTCCCTGTCCGGATTCCCCGAGTGGCTTCCCGAGGAGCGGCTGGTGGAGCTCCATGTGCTGGATATCCTGCGCCGGGTGTTCGAGCTGCACGGATTCTCCTCCATCGAAACGCGGGCCGTGGAAACGGTCGGCCAGCTGCTGCGCAAGGGGGAAATCGACAAAGAGGTGTACGGCCTCAGCCGCCTCCAGGAGGGCGAAGGCGAGGCAAAGGGCAAAGCCGACCCGCACGCACTTGCCCTGCACTTCGACCTGACTGTTCCCTTTGCCCGCTACGTCGTCGAAAACGCCGGCTACCTGGCGTTCCCCTTCCGGCGCTACCAGATCCAGAAGGTGTGGCGCGGCGAACGCCCGCAGGAAGGCCGGGCCCGCGAATTCACCCAGGCGGACATCGATGTGGTGGGTGACGGCGACCTGCCGTTCCGCTACGACGTCGAGATCGCGCTGGTGATCGCCGAGGCGCTCAGCGCCCTTCCCATTCCGGACTTCCGCCTCCGCATCAACAACCGGAAGCTCGCCGAGGGCTTCTACCGCGGCATTGGCCTGGATGACACAGCCGGCGTGCTGCGGAGCATCGACAAACTCGAAAAGATCGGCCCCGCGAAAGTCGCGGAACTGTTGAAGTCTGAACTGGGCGCCACCGACGACCAGGCACAGAAAGCCCTGCAACTGGCGGGAATCCGGACCGAGGACACCTCGTTCGTGGCCCAGGTCCGGGCGCTGGGCGTCAGCAACGATCTGCTTGACGAGGGCCTCAGCGAGCTTGAACAGGTCATTGACGCGGCCGTCCAGCGTGCCCCGGGCAAGGTGGTGGCTGACCTCAGCATTGCCCGCGGCCTTGACTACTACACCGGAACAGTGGTGGAAACCGTCCTGGTTGGCCACGAACAGCTTGGTTCCATCTGCTCCGGCGGCCGGTATGACGCGCTGGCGTCGAAGGGCAACCGGAAGTTCCCGGGCGTGGGACTGTCCATCGGCGTCACCCGGCTGGTGTCCCGCATCCTGAGCCAGGACCTGGCCAGGGCTTCACGGTCGGTTCCCACCGCCGTGCTTGTGGCCCTGACGCACGATGACAGCTGGGACGCCGCGCAGGACGTCGCCGCCCAGCTGCGCAGCCGCGGCATCCCCACCGAGGTGGCCGCGAAGGCGGAAAAGTTCGGCAAGCAGATCAAGTTCGCGGACCGGCGCGGCATCCCGTTTGTCTGGTTCACGGACGACGACGGCACGCACCAGGTCAAGGACATCCGCACCGGCGAGCAGGTAGTCGCAGCCCCGGAGACCTGGACGCCGCCGGCCGAAGATCTGGCAGTGCAGGTGTCCACGGCGGCCGAGCCGGCTGCGGCAGCCGTTTAGCTGCCCGTCGGTGCCAGGTGCCGCCGTCGTGGGGCACCTGGCACAGACCCGCCGTCGATGGGTCCGCACACGGCCTGTCTGCGGACCAAAGTGCCCCGCGACGGTCCCGCTCCGGGCGGTGGGGACGTGTTAGTGCCGCAGGCGCAGGACCAGCCACCGCCCAGCCACTCCGGCTGCCAGCACGGCCACCATGGTCAGGACCGACGCCGGCGGAAGGGTGAAGGCCAGCAGCAGGCAGGCTGCGAAGCCGACGGCGTTCAGCCACTTGGGTGCGTAGCCTGGATGCGCCGCCAGGGTATACGCAGAGGCGTTGGCCACGGCGTAGTAGGTCAACACGCCAAAGCTGGAGAAGCCCACGACTGTCATAACGTCCGTGGTGAGCAGAAGCAGGATGACGACGGCGGCCACCGCCAGTTCGGCAGCATAAGGCACGGTGTGCTTTCCCCCCACCTTCGCCAGGGGTGCGGGCAGGTCGCGTTCCCGTGCCATGGCCAGGGTGGTGCGGCCAACACCCGTGATCAGGGCCAGCAGGGCTCCCAGGCAGGCAGCGGCGGCGCCCACCTGCACCAGTACTGCACCGCCCTGGAACCGCGACTCCAGGACAGCGTCCAGCAGCGGCGTCCGTGTGGCGGCGAGCTGTCCGCCGGGCAGGTGGTTCAGCAGGAGCAGCGACATGGTCAGGTAGATGGCGAACGCGGCAGCCATGGCGGCGAGGATTGCGCGCGGGATGGCCCGGGCAGGGTCCTTGACCTCCTCGCCCAGCGTGGCGATCCGGGCGTAGCCGGCAAAAGCGAAGAACATCAGCCCGGCAGCCGGCAGCACCCCGCCCGGCGACGAGCCGCCCGCGGGGCCGCCCGGGCCGGAGACGGGATGGGGCCCTACGGCTGCGGCTAAAGCCACGAAGGCGAGGGTGGCCAGGACGATGCCCAGCAGGATCCGTGTGAGCAGGGCCGTCCGGGTGATGCCCAGCAGGTTGACGCCGGTGAGGACAACCACGGCGGCCACGGCCGCCGGCACTGCGTAGCCGGGCCAGGCATAGCTGCCGAACGTCAGGGCCATCGCGGCGCAGGATGCAGTCTTCCCTGTGACAAAGCCCCAGCCGGCAAGGAATCCCGGCCACTCGCCAAGCTGTTCACGGCCGTAGACGTAGGTGCCGCCGCTGGTGGGGTACTTTGCGGCGAGGGCGGCCGACGCCACCGCGTTGCAGTAGGCAACCGCCCCGGCGACGACCACCGACAGGGCCAGTAACTGGCCCGCCAGCGCGGCCGCAGGAGCGAAGACAACGAACACCCCGGCGCCCAGCATTGAGCCGAGTCCGATGGCTGTGGCGTCAAACGTGCCGAGCCTGCGTTGAAGTTGCTGGTGTGCGCTCATGCGGTGGCAGTCCCTTTGCAGCGGGTAAACTCGAACGGGATTGTTCCCGTAACGATCCTATTTAACTTCCAGATCAACTTCCCGCCGTAACCCCGCAGAAAGGCGTGCTGTGCTGCGCACACATGACCTCGGATCCCTTCGTTCCGAGCACATTGGACAAACCGTAACCCTGGCCGGCTGGGTGGGCCGCCGCCGTGATCACGGTGGTGTGGCCTTCGTGGACCTGCGTGATGCGTCCGGTGTGGCACAGGTGGTGGTCCGCGAGGAAGAAGTCTTCCACGGGCTGCGCAACGAGTACGTCCTGCAGGTCATCGGCACCGTTTCCAAGCGGCCCGAGGGTAACGAGAACCCCGCCCTGGCCACCGGCGAGATCGAGGTCATGGCCGAAAAGGTCACCATCCTCAACACCTCCGATCCCCTTCCGTTCCAGATCGACGAGCACGTCGAGGTGGGCGAGGAAGCACGCCTGAAGCACCGCTACCTGGACCTCCGCCGCCCCGGCCCCGCCCGCAACCTGCGCCTGCGCTCCGAAGCCAACCGCGTGGCCCGGGAACTGCTGCACCAGGACGGCTTCGTTGAGGTTGAGACGCCGACGCTGACGCGGTCGACGCCTGAGGGCGCCCGTGACTTCGTTGTGCCGGCACGCCTGGCGCCGGGCTCCTGGTACGCGCTGCCGCAGTCACCCCAGCTGTTCAAGCAGCTCCTGCAGGTGGGCGGCTTCGAGAAGTACTACCAGATTGCCCGCTGCTACCGCGATGAGGATTTCCGCGCAGACCGCCAGCCGGAGTTCACCCAGCTGGACATCGAAGCGAGCTTCGTTGAGCAGGACGACATCATCGCCCTGGGCGAGAACATCGTGAAGGCACTGTGGAAGCTCATCGACGTCGAGATTCCGACGCCCATCCAGCGCATCACGTACCACGACGCCATGGCACGCTTCGGCTCGGACAAGCCCGATCTCCGTTTCGGTGTGGAGCTTACTGAGCTGACTGAATTCTTCAAGGACACCAACTTCGGTGTTTTCAAGGCCCCCTACGTCGGTGCCGTAGTGATGCCGGGCGGCGCCTCGCAGCCGCGCCGGACCCTGGATGGCTGGCAGGAGTTCGCCAAGCAGCGCGGGCACAAGGGACTGGCCTACGTCCTCTTCAAGGAAGACGGCGAACTGGCCGGCCCCGTGGCCAAGAACCTCACCGAGGCGGAACGAGCAGGACTGGCGGACGCCGTAGGGGCCAAGCCGGGCGACTGCATCTTCTTCGCCGCCGGAGACAAGTCCTCCGCGCGCGCCCTGCTGGGTGCTGCCCGTGTTGAGATCGGCCACCGCACCGGCCTGATCAACCCGAATGACTGGGCCTTCTGCTGGGTGGTGGACGCGCCGATGTTCGAACCGGCCGCCGCAGCTGTGGCTTCCGGCGACGTTGCCGTCGGCGCCGGCCAGTGGACCGCAGTGCACCACGCGTTCACGTCCCCCAAGCCCGAGTACATGGACAGCTTCGACACGGACCCCGAATCAGCGCTGGCGTACGCCTACGACATCGTCTGCAACGGCAACGAAATCGGCGGCGGCTCCATCCGTATCCACCAGAGCGACGTGCAGGAACGGGTCTTCGAGGTCATGGGCCTCTCCCACCAGGACGCGCAGGAGAAGTTCGGCTTCCTGCTTGAAGGCTTCAAATTCGGTGCGCCTCCTCACGGCGGCATCGCCTTCGGCTGGGACCGCGTGGTGGCACTGCTGTCAGGTGTGGATTCGATCCGCGACGTCATCGCCTTCCCCAAGACCGGCAACGGCTACGACCCCCTGACCGCGGCCCCGGCTCCCATTACGCCGCAGCAGCGCAAGGAAGCCGGTGTTGACTTCAAGCCTGAGGCCAGGAAGCCGGAAGAGGGCAAGTAGGCAGTATCCGTTTGACGTGAAGGCCCTCCTGGAAAGGGGGGCCTTCACGCGTGTCCGCAAAAGGAGACCCAGTGGCGCCCCACCGTGCGAGCCACCCCGCCCGCGCCTACGAAGCACTCATGGATGCCGCCTGGCCGGCCCCCGACCGCCACGACCTGGGGGAGTGGGTCCTACGGGCTGCGGACGGCGTCACGCAGCGGGCCAACTCGGTGTGGCCGCGGGACCCCGCGCCCAGGCCGCAGGAGGCTTTGCTGGAGGCGGCGCGGTGGTACCGGATGCGGCGCCTTCCGCTGATCTTCCAGATGGCGGACACCCCCGCCAACTCCGGGCTGAACCGCTTCCTGGACGCCCAGGGCTTCACGCGGCAGTCCGAAACGCTGATCCTGGCCCGGCCTGCCGGCCCCCAGGATGGGCATCCGGCGGGCGCCGGGGTGGAGATCCTTGATGAGCCCAGCGAGGAGTGGCTGCACCTTTGGTGGAGCGTGGACGGCCGGGGCGGTGGACAGGCGCGGGAGACAGCGCGCCTGATCGTGACGGGGTGCCCTGCACTGTATGCCCTCGCCAGGGACGACGACGGCGCCCCGGCCGCCGTCGGACGCCTCGCCCTGGCGGGCGCCACGGGAGGAATCTATTGCATGGCGACGTCGCCTGCGCACCGCAGGCGGGGCTACGCAGCAGCAGTGCTCCAGGCGCTTCAGTCCGAAGGGACCGCGCGCCACGTGGAAAGCTTCTGGCTGCTGGTCACAGCTGCCAACTCCGCCGCCCGGCAGCTCTACCAACAGGCGGGGTTCGAGGAGGCGGGCCGCTATCTCTACCGCCAGGAGCGGCCCCGCCGGGCGCTGACAGGCTGCTGACTAGCGGTCCAGCGCTGCTGTCGCGCCGTGGTGGGAGAAGGTTGTGCGTGCCTCGGGGGTTTCGTCTGTGGCGGTGGGCGCATGCCGGGGCGGATCATGGAGGTGTCTGTCACGGTTGAC